>DASPFV010000032.1:0-5966 GCA_035620975.1 Vicinamibacterales bacterium | reverse complement strand
CCCCCCCCCCCCCCCCCCGCCCCCCCCGGCCGCGGCTGTCGTATCCTTGAAATTGGCAACCGGAGCCCGCCGCAGCAACTGCAGACCGAGGAGCCCGCTTTGATACGCCGCCGCCGCTTCGTAACGTCGACGATCTTCGTGTCGCTCCTCGGCCTGACCGCGGGCGCCCAGCCGCGCCCGGCCTCGGGCCCCATTGCCATCCAGCAGCCGTCCCTCAAGGAGTGGCTCACCTATCTCGCGTCCGACGAGCTGCAGGGCCGCGCCACTTACAGCGAGGGGCTCGGGCTGGCCGCACAGTACATCGCGGACCACCTGAAGCAGTGGGGCGTCAAGCCGGTCGGCGACAACGGAACCTACTTCCAGATCGTCAAGGTGCTCGGCGTCCGGACGACGAGCCACTCCACCGTGACCGTGGAGGTCAACGGGCAGACGCGCACCTTCCGCGACGGCGAGGGGATCACGTTCCCGAGGAACATGGGAGGCAGACAGACGATCGTCGCCGACCAGGTGTATTTCGCAGGCTACGGTCTCAGCCTCGCGGCGGCGCAGCACGAGGGGTCCGGCGGCGCGGACCTCACTGGCAAGGCCGTCGTCTGGCTGGGCACCGTTCCGCCGTCCGGCGTCGAGGGCTCCGGACGCCTCATGAGCGGCCGATCGCGGGAGGCGCTCGAGCGCGGCGCGGTGGCGACGATCGGTCCGCACGGTGGCGAAGCCGCGGCCCGCTGGGCGGGCCAGGGTGGCGGGCGCAGCGCACCCGGGACGGCGCGGAGCGGACGCGGCGGCGGCGATGACGGCGACTTCACGACGGTGCAGCGGCTCGATCGCCGGATCCCTCCGTCGGTGACCGCCCAGGACGAGTTCTTCGAGTTCCTGTTCAGCGGGTCGGACGTCAGCTACGCCGACCTGAAAGCGCGGGCGGACCGACAGGAGCCCCTGGCGCCCTTCTCCGTGAAAGGCGTGAAGCTCACGTTCCAGGTCGACGCCGAATACGAAGTGACGCGCACACGCTTCACGCGGAACGTGGTCGGCGTGGTGGAGGGCTCGGACCCCAAGCTGCGCCACACCTACGTGGTCTACGGCGCGCACTACGATCACACCGGCTACCGCGAAGGCGTACCCGGGCAGGGCCGCGCCGGGCGGGCCGGCCGCGACCCGTACGACCGCATCTACAACGGCGCCGACGACGACGGGTCAGGCACCGTGGCCATCATGGCCGTCGCAAGAGCGTTCGCGTCCGGGCCGAGGCCGAAGCGGTCGCTGCTGTTCGTCTGGCACGCCGGCGAAGAGAGCGGCCTCCTGGGTTCCCGCTACAGCGTCGAGTTCCCCGTCGTCCCGCTCGAGAACATGGTGGCGCAGATCAATCTCGACATGGTGGGGCGGAACCGCAACAACGACCCGTCGGAAGCGAACACGGTCTACGTCGTGGGCGCCGATCGCATCAGCACGGAGCTGCACAACATCAACGAGGCTGCCAACGCCTCGCTCGCCCGGCCGCTGATGCTGGATTACGAGTACAACGATCCGGCCGATGCGGAGTCGTTCTACACGCGCAGCGATCACTACAGCTACGCGGAAAAGGGCATCCCGATCATCTTCTACTTCACCGGCACCCACCCCGACTATCACGCTCCGAGCGATACGGTCGACAAGATCATCTTCGACAAGGTGCAGCGCATCGCGCAGCTCGCCTACGAGACGGGCCGGCGCGTGGCGAACCTGGAGCGCCCCCCGGCGCGCGACAACAAGGGCCCCCGGAAGGGAAAGGGGGAGAGGGGGCGGATCGACTGAACCCTGAACCTTGGACCTGGATTCGGGCGATCACTGTAACGCGAGCTGCCCGCGCACGACGCCGCCCGGGTTCAGCGCGCTGTGGACGTTGAAGTAGTACTGCGAGGGCGTCGCGTAAAACTGCAGCGCCCGCGTGGCGTCGACGGCCACGCCGGTGAAGCTGAAGCTGCCGCTGCCGTTCGTCAGCGTGACGGCGTTCGCCGCCGACAGGCCCGTGTTGATCTCGATCCCGCCGTTGACGCCCGCGGCGCCAAGGTGGATGTGCGCGAGGCGGACGACGCTGCCGGCGGGGAAGTTGGTGAGCTGCACGGCGAAGTCGATGGTGCCGGAGCCGTTGGGGTTGCCCGAGCCGTCACGCGGCACGTTCATCGTGATGGTCGCCGTCCCGCGCGCGGTCGATTCCTCGTTGCCGATGGGCGGCACTTCGTTGGCCGCGCTCAGCGGAACGCTGAAGACGATGGGCCCCGTCAGCGACGGTCCGTTCGGGTTGTCGTCATCGTCTCCGCACCCGGCAGCGAAGACGAACAGCGCGATGGCGGCGTATCCCAATGCGTGTCTGGTCATGACCCCCACTCCTCCCGAATAGGTACCCCGACGATGCAACCCTGCGGCGGCCTGCGAGCCGGATGCCGAAACGCGCACCACGAGCCGCGGGTCAGAACTTCCGCGTGATGTTGAATCCGAGATAGACGTCGTGATCGCTGCCTCCGCGGGCGAGCTGACCGAACGTGGTGCCGAACGAGTTGGTGAAGTTCAACTGCAGCGTGTGACCGCGCGTGTACTTCTCGATCGCGACTCCCCACACCGCGCGGTTCGGGTCGTGACCTGCCAGGCGCGGCGAGTACTCTCCGACGAGGAAGGCAGTCGGGCGGAGCCGGACGCGGGCTCCGAGGCCGACGAACACCGTGTGTTCGTGGCCCGAGTGCTCGTCCTCCCCCGCGCCTGGCAGGTCATGGTCGTGATCGTGCCCGTCGTCCAGGAACTCGGCGGCGCGCGTGTTCCAGACGGCCATCGGCGTGGCGTACAGGGCCACATGACGCCCGAGGGCGCGTGCGACCGTTGCGCCGAGCGCCGGCTGAAAATCGTCCTGGAAGTTGTCGAGCCCCTCGACGGAGCCGAGCAGCGACACGGCGATCGGCATTCGTTCCGACTGCCGCCAGCCGTCGAACCGGCCGAAGAACTGGATGGTCTTGCTGAGCGATGTGCGGTGCACGCCGGCTTGCAGGCTGCCCGTGATGCCGTACCGGTACTCGAGGCCGAGAACGGCGCCGTTGTCGAGTGCGAACAGATCTTCGACGAGCGACCCGAAATCGCCGCGGCGCAGGTCGCGCGCGAAACGGTGCGTGAGCCTGAAGTAACTCCGGTGCCGCTGAACGGGGCGTGTGGTCGGCAGGCCGATGAGGTTCAGCTCGACGTCGGCAACCGCGGGGCCCGGCTGGGGCGGCGGGTCCGGCGGCGTCTGCACTGTCTGCGGGGAACACGTCGCGGGGACCAGGACGAGCAGAACGGAGAGAATCGCAGGGTGCCAGGGGTGCACGTCCAGCGTCCACATGGGCTCCTGCCCTCGTGGCAAGCGCCGTGCCCTCCCGGGACCGCGGAGGCGGCTGCGTTCCCGCAGCAAATCGTAAGATTCCGTCGGGCCTGCCCGAGGGAGCTTACCCGTTTGGTAAGGGCTTTCGGGGGCGGTAACCTGTCACGAGGCGCATGCCGACGTCCCTGCTGGAAACGGGATTCCTGAGACGCGAGCGAGGAGAGCTCGCCCTTCTGCTGGGCGCGCTGGCGCTGATTCTGCTCGGGCTGGCGTTCTTCGCGCTGGCGGGAGACGTCCTCGAAGGCGACACGCAGCGGTTCGACGAGCGGGTGTTGCGCGCGTTGCGGCGTCCTGACCAGCCCGATACGCCGATTGGCCCACGATGGCTGCGCATCGCGGCGCTCGATATCACCGCGCTCGGCAGCGCCTCGGTGCTCGGCCTGACCGTCGCCGCAATCGTCGGGTTTCTCTGGCTCCAGCGGATGCGACGGATGGCCGTCTTCGTGCTCGCCGCGAGCGTCGGCGGCTGGGTGCTCAACAACGTCCTGAAGACCATCTTCCAGCGTCCACGCCCCGACGTCGTTTCCCATCTCCGGGACGTCATGCCCCTGAGCTTCCCCAGCGGGCACGCCATGACCTCGGCGGCGATCTATCTGACTCTCGGCGCGCTCCTGATGCGCGTCGCCGAGCGGCCGCTCGCAAAGATCTACTGCATGGCCGTGGCGATGATCGCCACGTTCATGATCGGACTGACTCGCGTGTATCTCGGCGTGCACTACCCGACCGACGTGCTCGCCGGCTGGCTGATCGGGATCTGCTGGGCGCTCCTCTGCTGGCTGGTGGAACGGCTGGTGGAGCGCCGCGTCGGCATCCGGCGCGAGCGCCAGGCCAGTCAGAATGCGTGACCACCAAGCCGGAGTCTGCCGTTCAGATTCTCGACCTGCCCTCGAGGCGCGAGTCGACCTGTTCGCAGGGTTCACGAATGGCTGGCCGGCCGCCGCCGCGACGGCTTGAAGGGGCGGACGTCATTTTGATATCCTGCCTGGCGTACCTCGCGGGCTTCGCTCGGCACGGAACCCGAGGCCCTACCTACGTTCTTTCCTCGCAGGGATCGTGGATGGAGGAGATGCGGGCACCGCTCGAAGTGTGCTCGGCTCCACCCGTCCTCCGGAGGCTTCGAGCGGCTGCGTCAACCCGGAGCCGGCAGGAGCGCCTCCCATGACTTTCTCCGACGTCACCCCCAACCTGATCGTCACCGACATCGACCGGAGCACCGCGTTCTACCGCGACGTGCTCGGCTTCTCCGTCGTGGCCCACGTGCCCGACGCGCCCCCGTTCGTGTTCGTGTGGCTGCAGCGCGGCGGCGTGAACGTGTTCCTCAACGTCCCCGAGGCGGCCGCGCACGATCTGCCGGAGGTGGCCTTGCGGCCGATCGGCGGCACCTGCGGGCTCTTCATCCTGCTGGAAGCGCCCACCACAGGCGAGGGGGTCGACGCGCTCTTTGCGACCGTCAGCGGGCGGGCGCGCGTACTGATGCAGCCCAAGGACCAGTTCTACGGCATGCGCGAGTTCGCCGTCGAGGATCCCGACGGGTATTTCCTGACCTTCGCGCAGCGGATAGGATGAAGCGCGCGCTCCGGCCAGGGTGTCTCTGCCGGTGAGCGGGGCTCTGCTGGCGCCGCTTCTGCGTGAATACAGTGGACGCTCGTCCTGGTCCAGCACCCGGACGTTTCCTCCCCTCGCACGATTGGAGTCCCGGTGACCTGTCGTCTTGCGTGCCTCGCCTTTCTTCTCCTCCAGGGAATCGCCTCTGCCCAGGACGCCGCTCAACCCGGCCCTCCGCCGCCGCCCCCCAGGCACGAAGGCTCGGCCGAGTTTGCGTTCGTCTCGACCACCGGCAATGCCGACACGCAGACGCTCGGCTTGGCCGGGGAATACTTCTTTCGTCCCGATCCCTGGACGTTCGAGGCGAAGGCGGGCTACGTACGGAACAAGGCAGAAGAGGAGCTGAGCGCCGAGTCGTTCCGTTCGCGGTTTCGCGCGGCCCGCAAGCTGACCGAGCGCCTCTCGGTGTTCGGGAGTTGGGACTACCTGCACGATGCATTCGCGGGTATCGATCACCGCAACGTCGTGGCGGCAGGCGTTTCCTACCAGCTCATTGCTCCGAGCCCGCACGAGCTGATTGTCGACGGCGGTCTCGGCTACACCAACGAGCAGCGCCTGGTCGGCGAGGACATCTCGACGGCAGTGGCCCTGGCAGCCGCGCGATACAAGTACAAGCTTTCCGAGACCGCGGAGATCAGCGAAGAATCGGGCCTGGAATTCTCGCTCTCGGACGGGGATGCCTGGCGATGGAACAACATCGCGTCGGTCTCGGCGAAGCTGACGACGCTGCTGTCGCTGAAGCTGTCGAACACCATCCGGTACGCGCACGCGCCAGCGCCCGGCTTCGAGACTACCGACACGGTGACGGCGGTTGCGCTGGTCGCAAAGTTCTAGCGAGGCTGCGCCTCAGGCTGGTCGCATTCTCCGATAGGCCGCGGTGTCGCGCGGTCGGCCTTGACCCCCGGAGAAATTGGCTCATTTGTACAAGTTCTGAGGCGGCGCGCGTTCTGAGGCCGGCGCGCGTTCTTCGCGCGCTGGGGTG
>DASPFV010000031.1:0-20625 GCA_035620975.1 Vicinamibacterales bacterium | reverse complement strand
CTCGCCACGAGCACGGGATCGTCGACGTCCTCCGCGCCGAGGCGGAACAGGCCGCCGAACGATCCGATGTCGGACAGGACGCCGGGTGTGAACGTGGCCCGGGCGAGGGCCCGGATGCGCCGAACCACTTCGTTGCCGGCGTCGATGTCCACGCCCGACTGTCGATAGTCCATGTCCTGTCCAGAAGCCCGACCCGTCAGAACTCGTACAACTGAGTCAAGTTCTCCAGGGGTCAAGGCCGACCGCGCGTCAGCGCGGCGTTATCAGACGGTGCGGTCCAGCGAGGCGGAGCCTCGCTAGAACTCGAGCTGCCGGACCAGCGTCTCGGCGACGCGCCGAGCCGGTGATCCCGCCGGCGCCTGCCAGAATGCGCGCCGCACGGTGACGAAGAAGCGTTCCTCCTCGTAGTCCTCTTCCAACATGTCGAACGCCTCGCGGAGCAGCTCCACTCCCGGCGCGAGCAACGCCTCGCGGCCGAGCACGTCGAGCATCACCGGCGTGTTCCGGAGCGCGACGGTGCCGAGGGCCAGCGCGATCGCCGCGCGGGCTGGATCCCGCGTCGGCGCACCCTGCACGACCAGCTCGACGGCGGCGTCCTGCCGGCCGGCAGCCGCCAGCGCCGCCAGCGCCGTTGCCGACCCTCGCAGCAGCTCCTGGAACGCGGGCTGATCGATGCCGAAGCGCAGCGACTCGACGACGAAACGCTCGTGCGATGAGCAGTTCACGCCGAGCAGGCAGATCGCCCCGGCAATCGCCGGCTGTGCCTCGCGCGGGGCGGTGCGCTGGAGCGCCGCCAGCGCCGGAAGCGCGGCCTTGTCCCCGATCTTGCCCAGCGCGAGCGCGGCGTCGTCCTGGAGCGGACCCTCGATGGCCACCACCTCCAGCAGCGGCTTCAGCGCGTAGCTGGCTCGATAGTCGCCCAGGGCCTCGATGACGACGCTCCGGAAGAAGGCCTGGCCTTTCATGACGAGGCCCGTCATGGCCTGTCGTGCCTCGGGTTGGGCCCCGAAGGCAGCCAGGGCGCGCGTGAGCGCCGGGCGAACGAACTCCGACTCCTCCTTCCCGAGCGCCTCGAGCAGGCGGGGCAGGACGCCCTTGTCGGGATGGTCCTCGAAGTACGCGTAGGCGACGGCGCGCAGGCGGTCGTTCTTCTCGGCGAGCGCCTCGATCATCAGTTCCCGCGTCGCGGGATCGTTGAAGCCGGACAGCAGGACCAGCGCGCGGTACCGGACGTACCCGTCGGCGTGGCCGCGCGCGGCCTGGCGAAGCGCGGGGATGGCCAACGCCGGCGCCGCGCGGCGCACCGTGCGCGAGGCGTGCATCCGGACGGGGAACTCGACGCTTCCGAGCTGTTCGATCGCGGCGGCCAGTTGGGCTCTGGTGACGGCGTCACCCGGATCCTTGCCCTGCGCCGGGGCCGCCGTGGCGGACTGCCACGACCGGGCGGACAGCGGAGCACTCAGGCTCAGGAGGACGGCCAGGACGGCGGCGGGCCGGCGCATCGCCGTGTCAGTCGACCACTTTCAGCGCCAGCTGGAGATACGCCTGCTCGTCGCGCGGGAACTCCACCGGATACTGCCCGGTATAGCACGACGTGCAGTAGGCGCCCTGCTGCGATCCGATCGCTTCGCGCAGGCCGGCGAGGCTGAGGTAGGCGAGGCTGTCGGCCGCGACGTACTTGCGGATCTCCTCGATGGTGTGAGTGGCGCCGATGAGCTCCGTCCGGCTCGGCGTATCGACGCCGTAAAAGCACGGCGAGATGGTCGGCGGGCAGCTGATGCGCAGATGCACTTCGCTCGCGCCGGCCGCCTTGACCATCTTCACGATTTTCCGGCTGGTGGTGCCGCGGACGATCGAGTCGTCCAGCAGCACCACGCGCCGCCCCTCGAGGATGCTGCGTACCGGGTTCAGCTTCACCTTGACGCTGAAATGCCGGATCGACTGCTGCGGCTGGATGAACGTGCGCCCCACGTAGTGGTTCCGTATGAGGCCCATCTTCATCGGGAGGCCGGCAGCCTCTGCATAGCCGATCGCGGCGCAGACCCCCGAGTCGGGGATCGGCACGACGACGTCGGCGGCCACGGGGGCCTCGCGCGCGAGAATCCGGCCGAGCTCGGTGCGGACCTCGTTCACGCTGCGCCCGAACACGTAGCTGTCGGGCCTGGCGAAGTACACGTGCTCGAAGACGCAGTGGGCGAGCGGCTGCGGCGGAAACGGCCGGACCGATCTCAGCCCCCCGTCGCTGATGATGAGCAGTTCGCCCGGGTCGACATCGCGCACGTAGGTGGCGCCGATGAGATCCAGGGCGCAGGTCTCGGAGCAGACGATCCAGGCTTCACCGAGACGGCCCAGCGCCAGCGGGCGGAACCCGTGCGGGTCTCGCGCCGCGATCAACCGGTTCTTCGTCAGGAGCACGAGGGAGTAGGCGCCCTGCACCTGCGCGATGGACTCGACGAGCGCCTCGTCGATCGAGGGAGCTTTCGAGCGGGCATAGAGGTGCAGGATCACCTCGGTGTCGCTGCTCGTCTGAAAAATCGAACCGCCCCGCACGAGCTCGTCGCGCAGGTCGCGGGCGTTCACCAGGTTCCCGTTGTGGGCCACGGCGATCTGCCCGTGAGCACAGTCGATCAGGAACGGCTGCGCGTTCTCGAGCTTGCTCTCGCCCGCCGTGGAGTAGCGGGTGTGCCCGATGGCGATGTGCCCCGGCAGCTTGTGCAGGCCGGACTCGTCGAAGGCCTCTGCTACCTGGCCCATGGCGCGCTGGAGCCGCATTCTCTCGCCGTCCGCCGCCGCCAGACCGGCGCTCTCCTGGCCGCGATGCTGGAGGGCATACAGACCGAGATACGCGAGGTTGGCCGCTTCGGGATGCCCGAAGATGCCGAAGACGCCGCACTCGTCCTTGAACTTGTCCATGTTGCTCGTCAGCGGAACGGCCTCATCTTACGCCGCGCGGCCGGAAAAGTACCGCTCGATCGTCGTCGTCCAGATGCGTTCGGCGTCGGCGACCGCGCAATCCACCGCGGTGGTGCCGGCCACCGAGATGCGCACGCGGGAGCCACCCGTTCGGCCGATCGACCGAACGGGAACGCCTGCCTCGCGCGCGAGCGAGAGCAACGCCGTCCGGTCCTCCGTCCGGACCGACACGACGGCCCTCGACGCCGACTCGCCGAAGAGGGTGGCGACCGCGTCGCCCGACTCCGGCAGCTCCACCTCGAAGCCCAGCCCGGCGGTATCGAATGCGCACTCCGACAGCGCGACCGCCACTCCGCCATCCGAGCAGTCGTGCGCGGACCGGATCAGGCCGGCCGCGGCACCGCGGGCGAGCAGATCGAGGAGCGCGCGCTCGGCGGACAGATCGAGACGCGGCGGCTCGCCGCGCACGAGCCCGTGCACGACCTTGAGGTACTCGCTGCCGCCCAGCTCTCCGAAGCTGTCGCCGAGGAGCAGGATCTCGTCGCCTGGTGCGCGGAAGGCGCGGGCGACCACGCGTTCCGCGTTCTCGATCAGGCCGAGGACGCCGATGACGGGGGTCGGATAGATGGCGCGACCGTCCGTTTCGTTGTAGAGGCTCACGTTGCCGCCGGTGATCGGGATGTCGAGCGCGCGGCACGCTTCCGCGATCCCTTCGACGCACTCGACGAACTGCCACATGATCTCCGGCCGCTCGGGATTGCCGAAGTTGAGGCAGTTCGTGGCGCCAATCGGCAGCGCGCCGGCGCAGGCCACGTTTCGCGCGGCCTCGGCGACGGCCAGCATGGCCCCCTGGCGCGGGGCGAGATAGCAGTAACGCCCGTTCCCGTCGGTCGACAGCGCCAGCGCCCGCGACGTGCCCTTCACCCGCACCACCCCGGCACCCATGCCGGCCAGGACGATGGTATTGGTCCGGACCATATAGTCGTACTGCCGGTACACCCACCGCTTGCTCGCCACCGTGGGCGACGCCAGCAGCGCCAGCAGGCTCGACGTCATGTCTCCTCTGGCGCGAAGACTCGACACGTCGAGCCGCCGGACCTCGTCGAGGTAAGCTGGCGGGGCCACGGGCCGGTCGTAGACGGGCGCATCGTCGACCAGAGCCGTGTTCGGGATCTCGGCGACCATCCGGCCGCGATCCTTCACCCGCAGCAGACCGTCGGCGGTGACCTGTCCAATCCGGACGGCGTGGAGATCCCACTTGTCGAAGATCGCCTCCACCTCAGCCTCGCGGCCTTGTTTGACAACGAGCAGCATGCGTTCCTGCGATTCGGAGAGCATGATCTCGTAGGACGTCATGCCCGTCTCGCGCTGGGGCACGTGCTGGACGTCGATCTCGACGCCGGCGCCGCCGCGCGCGCCCATCTCGCAGGTCGAGCAGGTCAGGCCCGCGGCCCCCATGTCCTGCACGCCGACGAGCGCATCGGTCTTCATGAGCTCCAGGCACGCTTCGAGGAGGAGCTTCTCCATGAACGGGTCGCCCACCTGGACGGCCGGCCGTTTCTCGGCCGACCGGTCATCGAACTCGGCCGATGCCATGGTCGCGCCGTGGATTCCATCGCGTCCCGTTTTCGCGCCGACGTAATACACCGGGTTGCCGACGCCCGAGGCCCGCCCCTTCACCAGCGCGTCGGTCCTCGCGATTCCGAGACACAGCACGTTCACCAGCGGATTGCCGGCGTACGGCTCTTCGAAGGCGATCTCGCCGCCGACCGTGGGAATTCCGATGCTGTTCCCGTATCCGGCAATGCCCGCGACGACGCCCTCGACGAGGCGACGCGTCCGCGCCCCTGCCGGACCATCCATCGGGCCGAATCGCAGCGAGTTCATCAGGGCGACGGGCCGGGCGCCCATCGTAAAGATGTCGCGGATGATGCCGCCGACGCCCGTGGCGGCTCCCTGATACGGCTCGATGAACGACGGGTGGTTGTGCGACTCGATCTTGAACACCGCGGCGAGACCATCGCCGATGTCCACGGCCCCGGCGTTCTCTCCCGGGCCCTGGACTACGCGCCGGCCACGGGTCGGCAGCTTCTTCAGGTGGAGGCGGGAGCTCTTGTAGCTGCAGTGCTCGGACCACATCACCGAAAAGATGCCGATCTCGGTCTCGGTGGGCTCGCGCCGGAGCGTCCGCACGATCCGCGCGTACTCGTCTGCCGTAAGACCGTGCCGCTCGAGAACGGCCGGGTCAACTGGGCTCATGATCCTTCGCCGCTCATGCCGTCCGGGCCACGGCGCCGCCCGCAAGCGCGCCGACGACGGACTCGAAGAGAACGCGGCCGTCGGCGCTGCCGAGCACGCTCTCGCACGCGCGCTCGGGATGCGGCATCAGGCCCACGACATTCCGCCGCTCGCTGCAGATTCCCGCGATGTTGTTGACGGACCCGTTCGGATTGGCGGCATCGGTCACCTCGCCGTGCGGGTCGCAGTAGCGGAAGACGACGCGACCGGAGGCCTCGAGCTGGGCGACGACCCCCGGCTCCGCGAAGTAGTTACCCTCGCCATGGGCGATGGGCAGCCGCAGCACGCGCCCTTTCGAGGCGGCTTGAGTGAACGGCGTGTCGGCCTGCTCCACGCGGACGTGCACGTGCTCGCAGTGGAATTTGAGGTCCCGATTCCGCAGCATGGCCCCGGGCAGCAGTCCGGCTTCGAGCAGGATCTGGAAGCCGTTGCAGATGCCGAGCACGGGCCCGCCGGCCCGAGCGAAATCGCTGACGGCCTGCATGACGGGCGAGAAGCGCGCGATGGCTCCCGTGCGTAGGTAGTCGCCGTGCGAGAACCCGCCCGGCAGGATCACCACGTCAGCCCCCGCGAGGGTGGTCTCCTTGTGCCAGACGAACCTCGCGTCCTGTCCGAGCACGTGCTTCGCCGCGTGGTACGCGTCGTGGTCGCAGTTGGAACCCGGGAAGACAACGATGGCGAAGGTCATAGGCAGCTTCCAGATTTTCAGCTTCCAGTACCGCTCGCAGCTACGGCGCGATCTCCACCCGGTAGCTCTCGATGACGGGGTTCGCGAGCAGGCGATCCGCCACCTCTGCCGCCAGGGCGCGGGCCGAATCGGGCGTGCCCGCGTCGATCTCCAGCTCGAAGTACTTTCCCTGCCGGACGTCGCCGATCCCGGCGTAGCCCATCGAGTGCAGCGCGTCGGCGATCGTGTGCCCCTGTGGGTCGAAGACCGAGGGTTTCAGCGTGACATAGACTCTGGCGCGGATCGCCATATTCGAAGTTCCTGGTTCAGGGGTCAAGGTTCCTGGTTCACGGTTCCGGGTCCTCCTTACGCGCCCACCGGAACCGGCTTGAACACGCGCGCGAAGATGGCGTCCACGTTCCGCAGCTGGTCCTCCAGGTCGAACGCGTGTTCGATGTCCGCCGGCGACAGCACCCGTGCGAGGTCGCCGTCGGCGAGCAGCAGCGCCTTGAAGTCGCGGCCTTCGTGAAACGACCGCATGGCGTTCCGCTGGACCCATTCGTAGGCCTCTTCGCGCGGGACGCCCCGCCGCGCGAGCGCGAGCAGCACCGTGCCGGAGAAGACCACGCCCCGCGAGCGATCCAGGTTCTCTCTCATGCGCTCGGGATACACCACCAGGCCCCGCACGATCCGGGTGAACCGCCTCAGCATGTGATCGAGCGCGATGAAGCTGTCCGGCAGGATCACGCGCTCGACCGACGAGTGCGAGATGTCGCGCTCGTGCCAGAGCGCCACGTTCTCGAACGCGGCGGAGGCGTTGGCCCGGAGCAGGCGGGCCAGACCCGTTATCTGCTCGCACCCGATCGGGTTGCGCTTGTGCGGCATCGCGGACGAACCCTTCTGCCCCTTCCCGAACGGCTCCTCGACCTCGCCGATCTCGGTCTTCTGCAGCCCGCGGATCTCGAGCGCGCACGTCTCCAGCGTCGCGCCGGTGATTGCGAGCGCGGCCAGCAGCTCCGCGTGGCGATCCCGCTGAATCACCTGGGACGACACGGGGGCGGCCTGCAAGCCGAGCCGCTGGCAGACACGCGCCTCGATATGCGGATCGAGGTGGGCGTACATCCCCACCGCGCCCGAGAGCTTGCCGACGGACACCGTCTCGCGCGCTCTGAGGACGCGGTCGAGATCGCGCTGCAGCCCGGCGTACCAGAGGGCCAGCTTCACGCCGAACGTCATGGGCTCGGCGTGCACGCCGTGCGTCCGGCCGATCATCGGCGTGCGCCGATGCTCCTCCGCACGAGCGCGAACCGCATCCATCGCCGCGGCCATGTCGCGGACGATCAGCTCGCAGGCCTCCCGCATCTGCATCGCCTGCGCCGTGTCGATGACGTCCGACGACGTAAGGCCGAAGTGGAGCCAGCGGGCAGCCGGCCCGACCTTCTCGGCGACAGCCGTCGTGAACGCGATCACGTCGTGCTGCGTCGTCTGCTCGATCTCCAGAATCCGATCGACGTCGAAGGCGGCACGCGCCCTGAGCTCAGCGGCGGCTTCGGCGGGGACGATGCCCGCTTCGGCCATCGCGTCGGCGGCAGCCAGCTCCACGTCCAGCCAGGTCTGGTAGCGGCGCCGATCGCTCCAGATCGCGCCCATGTCGGGGTGGGTGTATCGCGCGATCATCAGCCGAGATCCAGCCGCGCCGCCGGCAGATCGGGCGCGGACGGCCCCAGCACCGTGGCGGCCAGCGACCCGTTGACGAACAGATCCCTCGCCACTCGCTGCACGTCGCCGGCGGTGACGCGCTGGACGCCGCTCAGGGTCTCGTCGAGGCCGAAGTGCCGGTCGAAGTAGATCTCCTGGCGCGCCAGGTGCGACATCCGGCTCGCCGTGTTCTCGAGGCTCAGCATCAGGCTGCCCTTGAGGTGGTCCTGCGCCCGCCGCAGCTCGGCGTCCGGCACGGGACCGCGTTTCAGCGTTCGAAGCTCCTCGACGCAGAGATCGATGACCTCCTCGACGGCATCGGCGGCGCAGCCGGCGTAGATCGTGATGTTGCCGGCGTCGCGATAGGAGCTCAGCCCGCTGAAGACCGAGTAGGCCAGGCCACGCTTCTCCCGGACGTTCTGGAACAGACGCGAGCTCATCGACCCGCCCAGCAGGGTGTTCAGAATGTAGCTGACGTACCGATCGTCGTGGCGCTGCGGGTAACTGTTCGTGCCGAGGCACACGTGGCTCTGTTCCAGGTCCTTCGTTCGAGTGACCACCTGCGGGACGACCGTCGGCGCGCTTTCCGAGTAGGTCTCGCCCGTCCGCGGCACCGAGGCGAACGCCCCACCCACGAGGTCGCGCACCCGCGCGTGCTCGAGGTTTCCCGCCGCCGACACGATGATGTTCGGCGCGACGTAGGCGCCCGCAAAGTACTCGCGCAGGGCGTCGCCGGTGAACGCCTCGACCGTTTCGCGGGTTCCCAGGATCGGCCGGCCCAGCGGGTGCCCTTCCCAGAAATGCTGCGTGAAGAGCTCGTGCACGAGGTCGTCGGGGGTGTCCTCGACCATCTTGATCTCTTCGAGGATCACCTTCTTCTCGCGCTCGATCTCCTCAGGATTGAAGCCGGGCCTCAGCACGATGTCCGAGAGCAGGTCGACGGCGACCGGGAGGTGCTCGTCGAGCACCTTGATGTAGTAGCTGGCGTACTCCTTCGCCGTGAACGCGTCGAGCTGCCCGCCAATCGAGTCGATCGCCTGAGCGATGTCCTCCGCCGTGCGCGTGTGGGTGCCCTTGAAGAGCATGTGCTCCACGAAGTGGGCGATGCCGCTGCAGCGCTCCACCTCGTGGCGCGACCCGCGCCGCAGCCAGACGCCGATCGTGATGGACCGGACCTGGGGCATCCGCTCGGTAATCAACCGAAGGCCGTTGTCCAGCACCTCGCGCACGACGAGCTCCTGTACGGAACCGATCGTCATGCGCGGCCCCCTGAGGGTGGTCGAGTCGATGGGCTGCCCTGCAAGCTGCTGTGGTAGAAGGATTTATGAGAACTGCCGGAAAGTCGGATGATACCACGCCGGAACGGTGCAGTTCAAGACGCGGCCGCGCGGCTGCGCGACAGGCGGGTGGCGCGCGCGTTGTACAATAAAAGGTCACGCCGCGTCTCCGGGATTCCAATCATGCTGAGCTTCCGTCCGGACATCGCCGAGACCGAACGGCCCGAGCTCGAGGAAGCGCTCGCCGGCCTCGGCGCCGCGCGGTTTCACGCGGCGCAGATCTTCCGCTGGATCTACAAACGCGGCGTCGTCGACTTCGAGCGGATGACCGATCTCGGGCGCGAGCTGAGGGCACAGCTCGCGCGCGACGTCGACGTGTCGAGCCCCACCGTCGTCCGGCGCGACCGCTCGGTGGACGGCACGACCAAGTTCCTCCTCCAGCTCCGCGACGGCCAGCTCATCGAATCAGTGTTCATCCCCGATACGCCGTCACAGACCTTCTGCCTGTCCACCCAGGTCGGGTGCGCCATGAAATGCGCGTTCTGCCTCACGGGGCGGATGGGGATCGTGCGTAATCTGACGGCGGGCGAGATCGTCGGGCAGGTTCGGGTCCTGGCGGGCGAGCTCGGAATGCTCGACACGCGGTTCAACATCGTGCTGATGGGAATGGGCGAGCCGCTGCACAACTACGACGCGACGCTGAAAGCGCTGCGGATCCTGGCAGACGAGCAGGGGCTCGCCGTCTCCCCGCGGCGCGTCACGCTGTCGACGGTCGGCGTGCTGCCGGCGCTCGAACGGCTCGCCACTGAGCCGCTGATGCCCAATCTGGCGATCTCCCTCCACGCCACGACCGAAGCGCAGCGCGATCTGCTCGTCCCGATCAACCGGAAGTACGGGATCGAGGAACTGCTCGACGCCTGCCGGCGCTTTCCGCTGAAGCGACGCAATCGCATCACGTTCGAGTACGTGCTCCTGGGGAACGTGAACGACTCGCCCGAGGACGCGAGGCGCCTGGTCCGGCTGCTCAGCGGGATCCGGGCCAAGGTGAACCTGCTGCCGCTGAACGAAGCCGCGGGGATTCCATTCGACCGTCCGTCGGACGCGCGGATCAACCGCTTCGCGCAGGTCCTCGCCGAGCACCACATCACCGTCTCGGTGCGCAAGTCCCGCGGGCGTGACATCCGCGCCGCCTGCGGACAGCTCATCACGGAATCGTCGCGCGAGAAGGCACCCGGAGCAGTGCTGGCGGGATTGATGGGTTAGCCGCCGATGGGAAGCGGCACAGCCGAAGAGGAGCCCGGAAGGGGCCCGCGTTTCTCAGCGGCTGGCTGCTCGATGGACGACGTGACCCCGGCTCGGGTCACCGGCGGAGTCGATCCGTACCAGGACGCGCTCGTTGCGGGCGTGGCCGGCCGGGATTCGGACCTTCAGGAAATTGTCGGTCACGACCAGCGTGCCGTCCTCGAGCGTGAGGCCGGGGCGGACCGCGCCCACCTGGCGCTCGCGGAAGGCTTTCGTGAGCGCTGCGCCGATCCCGCGGAGCTTCGCTGCCCGGTCACGGACGATCGGGCCCGCGACCTTGCCCTCCATCCGTGCCGCCGCGGTTCCGGGACGATCGGAGTACGGAAACACGTGAACGTGCGACAGGGGTGAGCTGCTCAGGAACGCCTCGCTGGCGGCGAAGTCCTCGTCGGTCTCTCCCGGAAACCCGGCAATCATGTCCGAACCGATCGAGGCGTGCGGCAGGCGCGCGGCTATCGCGTCCACCAGCGCCCGGTAGTGGCCGAGCGTGTAGGGCCTCGCCATCCTTTCCAGCACGCGATCGCTCCCGTGCTGGAGAGGCAGGTGGAAGTGAGGCGCGAAGCGCCCGCCGCTCCCGGCAACCAGATCCACGACGTCTCTCGTGCAGTCCATCGGCTCGAGCGAGCTGATGCGGAACACGACGTCGCCTGGCACATCCTCGAGACTCCGCAGCAGGTCGGCAAGCGAAGACGCCGGAGCGAGGTCGCGGCCGTAGGATCCAAGGTGCACACCCGCGAGCACGATCTCGCGGAAACCCGCGGCCGCCGCGCGCTCCACCTCGCGCCGCACCTCGGGCCGCGGCAGGCTCCGGCCCGCGCCGCGCGTCGACGGAATGATGCAATAGCTGCAGCGCGCTTCGCACCCTGTCTGGACGCGCAGCGTGAACGCGGTGCGCCCCGCCAGCCCCGGATGAACCGGAGCGCCGCAGGGGCCGTCTCCGGCACCGAACCGCGCCGCCGTGTCGAGGCCACACGCTTCCGCGATGAGCTCGGCAGCGCGGGCCTTGTCGTCGTTCCGGATCACGCGCACGACGCCGGGCAGCGCGGCGACGCCCTCCGCGTCGCGCGTGGCATAGCAGCCCGTCACGACCACGCGCGCGGCTGGATTCTCGCGGGCGATCCGGCGGATGGTCTGGCGGGCTGCCTGATCCGCGCTGGCCGTCACCGAGCAGGTGTTGACGACCACGACGTCAGCCGCCGCCGGAGGGCCCTCGACTGCGCCTCGCACCCGCAGCGCCTCCCCGAGACGCATCGAGTCGGCCTGGTTCACGCGACAGCCGAAGGTGAGAATCGAGTACCGCACGCTCGATGGTCTCCAGGCCGTCACCCCGCGGCGTGCAGCCTGGCTGCGGCCTGCTCCACCCTCTCGGCGAGCATCCGCTTGTAGGCTGCGATCCGTTCGGCGAGGCGGCCGTCGCCGACGGCCAGGATCTGCGCCGCGAGCACGCCGGCGTTCGTAGCCCCGGGCTTGCCGATGGACACCGTGGCCACCGGCACGCCGGGCGGCATCTGAACCGTCGACAGGAGTGCGTCCAGACCCTTCAGCGCGGACGAGTCGATGGGAACACCGATCACCGGCAGGGTGGTATGGGCCGCGACGACCCCGGCGAGGTGGGCGGCAGCGCCGGCCCCCACGATGAACACCTTCACGCCGCGCCCGGGCGCATCACGAACGAGCCGCATGACGCGTTCGGGCGAGCGGTGCGCCGACGCCACAGTCATCTCGCACGCGACGTCGAACTCGCGCAGGACGTCGACGGCGGCCTGCATCACGGGGGCGTCGGAATCCGAGCCCATCAGTATCAGCACCTGAATCGTCACGGCAGCTCCGGCAGCGCGAGGGCCTTGCGTCCGATGTCGCGACGGAACTGCATGCCCTCGAATCGAATCTTCGACACGGCCGCGTAGGCCCGCTCGATAGCGGCCTCGTAGGTGGGACCGCGGCCGACGACCGTCATCACGCGACCGCCCGCCGTCACGATCCCGCCGGCGCGCACGTCGGTAGCCGCGTGAAACACGCGCACGCCCTCGAGCGCTTCGGCCTCGGCGAGACCCGTCACGGGTACGCCGCTCGCGACAGGGCCCGGATAGCCGCGCGACGCCAGCACCACGCCCACGTGGGGCTCGGGCCGCGCCCGCAGCGGCAGGGCGCCAGCGTCTCCGTCGGCCGCGCCGGCCAGCCGCGTGGAGAGCGCCTCCTCGATCATCGGCAGGACGACCTGAGCCTCGGGATCGCCGAACCGCGCGTTGAACTCGATCACCCTGGGCCCGCTGGTCGTGAGCATGAGGCCCGCGTAGAGGAATCCCCGGTACGCATGGCCGTCGGCGCGCATGCCGGCGAGCACGGGATCGACGATGTCACGCTGGATTCGCGCCTGGAGCGCCGCGTCCACCAGCGGGCTCGGCGCGAACGCGCCCATGCCGCCGGTGTTCGGCCCCTCGTCGTTGTCGAACACCCGCTTGTGATCCTGCGCGGACGTGAGCGGCAGGCCACGCTCGCCGTCGCAGAGCGCGAAGAAGGAGATCTCCGGCCCGCTGAGGCACTCCTCGAGTACGACGCGGGCGCCGGCGGCGCCGAACTGCCGCTCTTCCATCGCGGCCCTGATGGCGGCGTCGGCCGTCGCGCGATCCGCCGCAACCACCACACCCTTGCCGGCGGCCAGGCCGTCGGCCTTCACGACCACCGGGAAGCCCAGCTCGCCGCCGGCCACCACGGCGTGCGCCGCGCTCGCCTCCTCGCAGACCCGATAGCGGGCGGTCGGGATGCCGTGGCGGGTCATGAACGCCTTCGCGAACGCCTTGCTGCACTCGAGCTGAGCCGCGGCGCGCGTCGGGCCGAAGATGCGCTGCGCGCGGCCAGCGAACAAATCGACGATGCCGCGCTCGAGGGGTCCCTCGGGACCGACGACGGTGAGGTCCACGCGCTCGCGGCACGCGAGGGCGAGCAGCCCGTCCACGTCGCTGGCGGCCACCGGTTCGACACGCGCGAGGGCGGCGATACCGGCGTTGCCGGGCGCACAGACGACCTCCACGCCAGGTTCACTGGCCAGCTTCCACACGAGCGCGTGTTCCCGCGCCCCGCTGCCGACGACCAGAATCCTCATGGCATCGAACGTAAGCTGCTACGAATCAGCGGTTTAGCTGGTGCGCACCAGGGGGCGCCAGCAGGGCGGGGAGGAGGGTTACTTTCGAGAGAGTGGAGCTGAGCTTTGTGCCGAAACCGCACGCTTTCTTGTGATAGCCTAGCACATTCGTTTGGACTCCACGGACCCTGCAGAGGACGTGCGCGCGGGTCGAGCGTGACGTCTCGCGAGGCGTGCGCGAGGGCTCTGCCTGGACCGCCGCGAAGGGGGTGTATTCGAGCTTGGCTGAAGTCAAGGTGCAGGAAGGCGAATCAATCGAGAGTGCGCTCCGCCGCTTCAAGCGGAAGGTTCAGCAGGAAGATATCATCAAGGATATCAAGAAGCATTCGTTCTACTTGAAGCCGGGCGACCGGCGCCGCGCAAAACAGGCGCTCGCCCGGAAGCGTACGCGCAAGAAGCAGCGCCGCGAGTCGGACTAGCGGCAGCTGATGGATTCCGCCCGCACCGGCCCATGCCGGCGCCGGGCGGGCGGATCGGTCCTGCGTAGGGCGCGCAGGGCGTCGAGTGTGGGGAGAGGTAGAACGATGGAGTTCCAGGACAAATCCCTGACCTGCGTGGACTGCGGAACGGAGTTCATCTGGACGGCGGGCGAGCAGCTCTTCTTCGCCGACAAGAACTTCAAGAACGAGCCCAAACGGTGCAAGAGCTGCAAGGCGAAGCGCGCGAACCGGCCGGCGACGGGGACGATGGTGGCGCGGGAGCGCGTGGAAACGACGACGAACTGTTCGGCGTGCGGCAAGGAGACCACGGTTCCGTTTCGTCCGACGCAGGGGCGCCCGGTGTTCTGCCGGGAGTGCTTCCAGCAGCGGAAGTTCGCGGGGGCAGGCGGCGTCTAGCCTCGAACCTCGACGAATGCCAGAGGTCACGCCGCCGGCGTGGCCTTTTTTTTTGGCCTGCCCGCCGGATCTCCGGCAGCCATCCTGCCGTCTATACTGAAGCTTCCCGTCTGGTGCTCTCCCGCATGATGACCCCATCCCGACGTTCGACACGGATGTCCGCCCTGCTGATCCTGGCTGCGCTCGCCGGCGGCTGCGCCGGTGGCGATGCGCCCGTGCAGGGAGCTCAGGGGCTGCCGCCCACGGCTGTCGGCCTGGTCACCCTCGAATCGCGCGAGATCCCCGAAACGTCCGAGTTCATCGCCACGCTCGAATCGCTGAGGTCGACAACGGTGCGGCCCGAGGTGGACGGCGTCGTCACGCGGGTCTTCGTGAAATCCGGCGAGCGCGTGGCGGCCGGCCGGCCGCTCGTCCAGATCGACGCCCGGAAGCAGCAGGCGACGGTGACCAGCACGGAGGCCAGCCGGGCGGGCACGCAGGCCGACGTGCAGTACTGGCGTCAGCAGGTCAAGCGGCTGGCGGCTCTCGTCGACGCCGGCGCCATCAGCCGGCAGGAGTTCGAGCAGGCGCAGAACACGCTGCGCACGGCCGAGGCCCGCCTGGCCGCGCTCGAGGCCCAGGTGCGCGAGGGCCGGGTCGAGCTGCAGTACTACCGCGTCACGGCGCCGCAGGCCGGCATTGTCGGAGACATTCCGATTCGCGTCGGCGATCGGATCACGACCTCGACCACGATCACCACGATCGATCAGCAGCAGGCCCTGGAGGCGAACATCCGCGTACCGCTCGATCGGTCGCCCGATCTCCGGCTGGGGCTTCCGGTCGAGCTGCTCGACTCGGAGGGCGGGGTCGTCGCGACGAACCCGATCACCTTCGTCGCCCCGCGTGTCGACGAGGCGACGCAGACGGTCCTCGTGAAGAGCGCCCTGCACGAGGAGCCCCCCTCCATCCGCGTGCAGCAGTTCATCCGCTCGCGGATCGTCTGGCGCACGCGGCAGGGCGTGACCATCCCCGTCACCGCTGTGAGCCGCATCAGCGGCCAGTATTTCTGCTTCGTCGCCGAGCCGGGCCCGCAGGGCGGGCTGGTCGCGAAGCAGCGGCCGGTCCAGGTCGGACAGGTGCTCGGCAACGACTACGTCGTCTCCAGTGGTCTGAAGGCGGGCGACCAGCTCATCGTGACGGGCATCCAGAAAATCAGGGACGGCGTCCCCGTGCGGGGGGAGTAGCGCCGCATGTTCGTGGACACGTTCATCAAGCGGCCGATCCTGGCATCCGTGTGCTCGCTGGTGCTCATCCTGGCGGGTGCGATCGCCATTCCCACCATGCCGATCGCGCAGTACCCGGTGCTGGCGCCGCCGCAGGTGAACGTGACGGCGATCTACACGGGCGCAAACGCGCAGGAGGTCGAGACCGCCGTCACCACGCCGCTCGAGCAGGCCATCAACGGCGTCGAGGGCATGCTCTACATGACCTCGTCGAGCACCAACAGCGGCGTGGCCACCATCACCGTCACGTTCGACGTGACGCGCGACCAGGACGTCGCCGCGGTCGAAGTCCAGAACCGCGTGAACCAGGCGCTCGGCCGGATGCCTGCCGAAGTGCGCACGACCGGGATCACGGTCCAGAAACAGTCCACCAGCTTCGTGATGGCGGTCGGCGTCTACTCCGAGAACAACGTCTACGACTCGCTCTTCATGAGCAACTACGTGGACGTCTATATCAAGGACGCCTTGAAGCGCATCGAGGGCGTGGGCGACGTGATGATCTTCGGCGAGCGCAAGTACTCGATGCGCCTCTGGATCGATCCCGATCGCCTGGCGGCGCGCGGCCTGACGGCGGGCGACGTCGTGCAGGCGCTCCGCGAGCAGAACGTCCAGGTTGCCGCCGGGAACCTCGGGCAGGCGCCGGCGCCGGCGGGGCAGATGTTCCAGATCAGCGTGCGGGCGGTGGGCCGGCTCCGCGAGGCCTCCGAGTTCGAGAACATCATCCTGAAGAGCGGCCCGGGCGGCTCCCTCGTCTTGCTCAAGGACGTGGGGCGGGCCGAGCTGGGCGCGGAAACCTACGGGTCGGAGCTGCGCTTCCAGGGAGTCGAGGCCGTGGGCTTCGGCGTCATCCAGCTGCCGACCGCCAACGCGCTCGACGTGGAGCGCGCCGTGATCGCCGAGCTCGACAGGCTGTCGGCCCAGTTCCCACCGGGGATGAAGTACCAGGTGTCCTTCAACGTCACCGAGGTCGTCCAGGAGTCGATCGCGGAGGTCCTCCAGACCCTCGTGGAAGCCATCATCCTGGTGGTGCTGGTCATCTTCGTGTTCCTCCAGACCTGGCGGAGCACGCTCATCCCGGCCATCACCATCCCGGTCTCGCTCGTCGGGGCGTTCGCGTTCATCAAGCTGATGGGCTTCTCCATCAACACGCTGACGCTCTTCGGCATCATCCTCGCCACGGGCATCGTCGTAGACGACGCGATCGTGGTGATCGAGAACATCGAGCGCCACATCCAGGAGTACAAGGTATCGGCGGCGAGAGCCGCGTCGGATGCGATGCGCGAGGTGCTCGGAGCCGTGATCGCCACGGGGCTGGTCCTCGTGGTCGTGTTCGTCCCCGTCGCGTTCTTCCCCGGCACCACCGGCCGGCTCTACGCGCAGTTCTCGATCACGATGGCGTTCGCGGTGGCGCTCTCGGTCTTCAACGCGGTCACCCTGACACCGGCGCTCTCGGCGTTGCTGCTGGATCGCGAGAGCCACCACAAGGGTCGCTTTTTCTCGTTCTTCGAGCGTGTGATTGCCGCCGGGACGAAGGGGTACGTGCGTGCGCTGCGGCAGGGGATGCGCGTCCGCTGGGCAGTGGCCGGTGTCTTCGTGCTGATGCTGGGGGCCACGTATCTGACGTACCGGGTGGTGCCGCAGTCGTTCCTGCCCGAGGAGGACATGGGCTACTTCCTGGTGCAGGTGCAGGCGCCCCCCGGCGCCTCGCTCGAGTACACGGGAGGTGTCGCGCGGCAGGCCGAGCAGATCATCCTGGGCGATCCCGACGTCCTCACCCTGTTCTCGGTGATGGGGTTCAGTTTCAGCGGCGCCGCGCCCAATCAGGGGCTGATGTTCGTCCGCCTGCGTCCGTTCGACGAGCGGCCGGGGGACGAGCACTCCGTCCGGGGCGTGCTGAACCGGATCAGCGGGCCGCTGTTCAGCCTGCCGGGCGCGGTCGTCGTGGGCTTCGCCCCGCCCTCGATCCCGGGCCTGAGCCGGTTCGGCGGCTTCGAGTTCCAGGTGCTCGATCAGTCCGGCACGGAGGTCGACGCCCTCGCGCAGGCGACGGCCGCAATGGTCGGCGCCGGCAACGGCTCGCCGAAGCTGCGGGGCCTCTTCAGCGCGTTCACCGCGAACGACCCGCAGCTGCAGGTGACGATCGACCGGCAGCGGGCGCTGGCGGTCGGCTTGCCGCTCGCCGAGGTGACGAGCGCCCTCCAGATTTTTCTCGGGTCGCAGTACGTCAACGACTTCGAGCTGAACAGCCGGGCCTACCGCGTGTACGTCCAGGCCGACCAGCGGTTCCGCGCCAACCCGCAGGCGTTGGGTCAGTTGTATGCGCGCACGCGCTCGGGGGAGATGATCCCGCTCGAGCAGGTGGTGGGTCTGCGCGAGACCACCGCGCCGCAGGTCATCAGTCACTTCAACCTGTTCCGGTCGGCGACCATCAACGGATCGGCGGCTCCCGGCGTGAGCTCCGGCGAGGCGCTGCAGGAGATGGAGCGCCTCGCCGAGACCACCCTGCCCCAGGGGATGTCGTACGCGTGGTCGGGCATCTCGCTGGAAGAAACCAAGGCCGGGCGCCAGGCGTTCCTGATCTTCGGCCTGGCGCTGCTGCTCGTGTACCTGACGCTGGCGGCGCAGTACGAGAGTCTGGTCCTGCCCTTCATCGTATTGCTGGGCGTGCCGCTGGCCGTGCTGGGAGCGCTCGGCGCGCAGTGGTCGCGGGGGCTGGCCAACGACGTCTACTGCCAGGTGGGACTCGTGATGCTGATCGGCCTGGCGGCCAAGAATGCCATCCTGATCGTCGAGTTCGCGGAACAGCTGCGGCAGCGCGGCCTGTCGGTGGTCGACGCGGCCGTCGAGGCTGCGCGTATCCGGGTGCGGCCCATCCTGATGACTTCGCTGGCGTTCGTCCTGGGGGTGGTGCCGCTGGTGGTGGCCACAGGGGCGGGGCAGGAAGCACGGCACTCCGTCGGCACGGCGGTGGCCGGGGGCATGCTCGTGTCCACCTTCCTGAACCTGGTGTTCATCCCGGTGCTGTATGTGATCGTGCAGACGCTGCGGAGCAGCGGGCGGGAGGCGGCCGCCGCCGCACGACCGTCGTAAGTGACCGCAATTCTTGACAGTGCTTGAGTTTGCGTAGTACGCTGACCGGTCTTTCTGGGAGAACGGCACCGCGCCGGGCGACAGCTTCGGCCGACCGGAGGGACCGGTTGCCGGCGGGAAACGGCCCGGTGCGGCGTGGGCAGGCTGGAGGAGAGCTGCGATGCAGATCGACGAACGGGTCGTCGACGGAGTGACGATTCTGGACCTCAAGGGAAAGATGACGCTCGGCGAAGGCGACGAGCTCCTGAAGGACAAGATCAATTCACTCATCCAGCAGGACCGCAAGAAGCTGCTGCTGAACCTCGAAGGCGTGCCCTACATCGACAGCGCGGGGCTCGGCGAAATCGTCCGGACGTACACGACGGTGAGCCGGCAGGGCGGCAAGCTCAAGCTGCTGAACCTGACCAAGCGGATCCAGGATCTGCTCGCGATCACCAAGCTGCTGACGGTGTTCGAGACGTACGAAAACGAACCCGAGGCAGTCAAGAGCTTCAACTAGCGGGCGCGCGCACCCCGCCGCGCTCAGGATGGCGCGACACCCAGCTTCAGATCTCATCGAGCGGGCCAGGCCGCGGCCGGCGACGGACCGGCCGCTGGCGATCGGCCTGCTGCTCTCGCTCCGGCCGTATCAGTGGACGAAGAACCTCATCGTCTTCGCCGCGCTGATGTTCGCCGGGCGCCTTCTGGACGCTCCGTCGGTCCTGAGGGCCACGGCCGCCTTCGCGATCTTCTGCGCGCTCTCGGGAGCCGTGTATCTGCTCAACGACGTGGTCGACCGCGACGCCGACCGGCAGCACCCCCTGAAGCGCCATCGACCGATTGCCGCCGGCCAGGTCCCCGTCTCCCTGGCGCTCGGCGTCGCCGGAGTGCTGGGCGGGGTCGCGCTCGGCGCGGCGTTCTGGCTCCGGCCGCTGTTCGGCGTCCTCGCCGCCTCCTATGTGGGCCTGCTGGCGCTCTACTCGGGCCCGCTCAAGCACGTGGTCATCATCGACGTCCTGACGATTGCGACCGGGTTCGTGCTGCGTGCCGCCGGCGGCGCCGTCGTCATCTCGGTGGCCATCAGCCACTGGCTCTACATCCTGACGATTCTCTTGGCCCTGTTCCTCGCGCTCAGCAAGCGGCGGCACGAGCTCGTGCTGCTGGCGGATCGCGCCACCGGGCACCGGCGGATCCTGCAGGAGTACAGTCCGTACCTGCTCGATCAGATGATTTCCGTGGTTACGGCGTCGACCATCGTGGCGTACGCGTTCTACACGGTCAGCCCGGAGACCATCGCGAAATTCGGCACGGACCGTCTGGGGTTGACACTGCCGTTTCCGCTCTACGGCATCTTCCGGTACCTTTATCTGGTCCACCAGAAGGAGGGGGGCGGCAGCCCGGCCGAGATGCTGCTGACGGACCGCCCGCTCCTGGTCTGCGTGGCCTTGTGGGCGTTCGCGGTCGCGCTCATCATTTACGGACCAGCGCGGCTGTTCCAGGCCTGGTAGCCCGAGCGGGGCGACCGGCCACGGCCGCATCGACGCACTATGACCAGATCCCGAGTCGCCGTCCTCCGCACGCAGCCCGCCACCGTGCTGCGGGACTACCACGAGCTGATGAACCTCGCCGGCTACCAGGACGTCGTGGCGCGGGACGCGGACACGGCGCTCAAGGTGAACATCTCCTGGCACTTCTTCTATCCGGGCAGCTCGACGACGCCCTGGCAGCTCGAAGGCGTGATCCGGGCGATGGGGCAGGACGGCTACGATCGATCGCTCATCCACGCCTGCCACAACCGGACCGTCGTCATCGACGCGCACCTCGGGGAACGCGAGAACAAGCAGGTCAACGTTGTCGAGGCGCACGGGCTGCGGAACATCCACATCTACGAGACGGAGGAGTGGATCAACATCCGGGACGCGGTCGGGGATCTGACCCGGAGCTTCACGTGCCTGAACGACGTGTATCCGAAGGGCTTCATGATTCCGAAGCGCTTCATCGGCGAGAACATCATCCACCTGCCGACGGTGAAGACGCACGTGTTCACCACCACGACGGGGGCAATGAAGAACGCCTTCGGAGGACTGCTGAACGAGCACCGGCACTGGACGCACCCCGTCATCCACGAAACCCTGGTCGACCTCCTGATGATCCAGAAGCG
>DASPFV010000030.1:0-42614 GCA_035620975.1 Vicinamibacterales bacterium | reverse complement strand
AAGACCTGACCCCACCCCGGTACGTCAATGCAAGACCTGACCCCGGCTCGACTAAGATCGGCGGATGGCAAGCGGCGCCCGTCCCGGGCTGTGGGCCTTTCTCATCGACAACTCCATTCTCCTCGTCATCGGGGCGGTCTCGGCCCTCCTCTGGGCCAACCTGCATCACCACTCCTACGAACCCGTCGCGCACGCCCTGCATTTCGTGGTCAACGACATCGGCATGGTGTTCTTCTTCGCGCTCGCCACGAAGGAGATCCTCGAGGCCACCCTCCCGGGCGGCGCCTTGGCCTCGCCGCGCGAGGCTGGCGTGCCCCTCCTGGCCGCCGTCGGCGGGATGGCCGTCCCGGCCTCGCTCTACACGCTTCAGGCGACGATCGACGGCCGTCCCGAGCTCCTGTCTGGATGGGCGATTCCCTGCGCGACGGATATCGCCTTCTCGTACATGGCGGCCCGTATGATCTTCCCTCGCGCGCACCCCGCGATTCCGTTTCTCCTGCTGCTCGCCATCGCCGACGACGCCCTGGGCCTGGTGCTGCTGGCGGTGTTCTATCCGAGCGGGCCGCTCTCGATCGTCAACTTCGCACTCTTCATGATCCCGGCCCTCGGCGTGGCGCTCTGGCTCAAGCGCAGGCGCGTCACCAACTTCTGGGCCTACACCCTGGCAGGCGGCGGACTGTCGTGGGCGGCGCTCTTCTTCGGCGGCGTGCACCCGGCGCTGGCGCTCGTGCCGATTCTGCCGTTCATGCCGCACGAGAAGCGGGACCTGGGTCTGTTCGACGAGCGCGAGCATGGCCTGCCGGACACGATGAACCGCTTCGAGCACTGGTGGCGGGTGCCCGTGCAGATCGTGCTGTTCTTCTTCGGCCTTGCCAATGCAGGGGTCCTCGTCTCGAGCGTCGGCCAGGGCACCTGGATCGTCCTGTCCTCCCTCGTCGTGGGCAAGCCGTTGGGAATCCTGCTGTTCACGTTCCTGGCGGTGCGGCTCGGGCTCCGGCCGCCAGGCGGCCTGAGCTACCTGCACACGGTCGTGCTCGGCCTGGCGGCTGGCATCGGCTTCACCGTCGCGCTGTTCTTCGCCACGGCGGCGTTCCCGCCAGGGCCAGTGCTCGACGAAGCCAAGATGGGGGCACTGCTCAGCTTCATCGCGGCCCCGCTTGCGGTGCTGCTCGGCCGGGCCGTCGGCATGCACCCCAAGCGGCCGTTCGACAGGCCGGGGGCCACAGTCCCGTGAGCATGGGCCGACCACGCCGCTACCCGATATTCACTCTTTCGATGTAGGCCTTGAGCGCGGCGAGCGAGGTCAGCCAGCCGCGGGAGATCAGCAGGTAATACCGCCGCCACCGCGGGCTCTCCTCGAACCCGCTCTGTCGCACGCGGAGGCGGCAGGCCGGACCGTCCATCATGCAGCTCACCTCGAGCGACATCGGCCCGATTGGCTCTCCGTCGGGCGGTATCCACCAGGCATCGGCCACGAACAACTCGCGGCCGGGCAGGTACTCCACGACGGTGCCGTGGAAGACGCCGCCAAGGCGGCCGAGCAGTTCGTCCCGGTCGGCCGAAGGCTCCCACTCGACGGCATAGACACCCAACGGACGCGGAGTCGTCACGGAGCGGACGGCCAGCCACCAGGTCGCCAGCGCCTCGGGATCGAAGAAGGCCGCCATGACGCGCGTCGGGGCGCTGTTGATGAGCAGCGTGTGCTCGAATTGTGCGGGCCCCGACGCGGGGGGGCCGGCAGGTGGTACGGCGCGCACGACAATTATCTCGACTTGGGCTCAGCTGCTACGCCTGCGAGCGAACGCCGCGGGACGCGGTGCCATCGGCTGCCAGCCGCGGACCGGAGCGCGTGGCGCTTCTTATTTGCGCCGGAGGGTCTGCACGTAGGCGACGACCGTCCACACCTGCTGCTCGGTCAGCTCCTCGGAAAACGCCGGCATCTTCGGGCGGCGCCGCCCGTTCCAGACCTTGTAGAACACGACGCCGTCTGGATTCCGATCGGCGCGCCTCGGGTTCGTCAGATCCATGTCGGGCCGCGCATCCGGGTCGGCATCGGGACCGTCGCCGAGTCCGCCCGGACCATGGCACTTCGCGCACTTCTCCTTGAAGACGGCGCGACCGGCCGCGAGCACCTGTTCGTCGACCGTCAGCGGGCTCTGCTTCTCCTCCGCTGCGTCGGGCAGGATCCAGCCCGACGGTGTGCCCTGGCGACCCTGGCGTTCGGCCACGGCGAACCCGGTCAGGCCCGAGGCCAGCACGCACGCCGCGACAATCATGATCCCGCGAGACCCCATGCACGCGCTCCTTCGCACGACTTCTCGTGATGATACAGTTTTTTCAGCATGCCGACCCACCAGCCGCTCGCCTACTTCGACACGGACTTCCTCGAGAGCGCCGACGCGCGACCGATCCGGATCCTCGCCGAGTACCTCGAGCCGCTGCGGCGCTTCAAGCGCCAGAACATCCAGGACACCGTCGTGTTCTTCGGGTCGGCGAGGGTCCACAGCCGGACGGTGGCGCAGCGCCGGCTGCTGAAGCTGACGAATGCAAAGGGGCGCCGCCACGCTGATCACGCGGCCGCGCTGGCGCGCGGGCGGAAGGCCGTCGAGTGGTCGCGCTACTACGAGGACGCCCGGATCCTGGCCCGCCGGCTCACGGAATGGAGCCTCGCGCTCGAGGAGCCGCGCCGCCGCTTCGTCGTCTGTTCGGGGGGAGGGCCCGGAATCATGGAGGCGGCCAACCGCGGCGCGTACGAGGCCGGCGGCAAGTCCGTCGGCCTCAATATCCGGCTGCCCTTCGAGCAGGGGCCGAACCGCTACATCACGAAGGGCCTGCAGTTCGAATTTCACTACTTCTTCATGCGGAAGTTCTGGTTCGCGTACCTGGCCAAGGCGCTCGTGATCTTCCCCGGAGGGTTCGGGACCCTCGACGAGATGTTCGAGATCCTCACGCTGTCGCAGACGCGTAAGCTCTCCAAGAAGCTACTGGTCCTGCTGTACGGGACCGAGTACTGGAAGGAGGTGTTCGACCTCAAGCCGCTCGTCGAGTGGGGGGCGATCGCGGATAGGGATCTGGCGCTGCTGTGTCCGGTCGATACCCCCGATGTGGCGCTGGAGGAGCTGAAAAAACACCTCATCCGCCATCACATGATTCCGTCGACCCCGCAGGAGAACGTCGCGCCTGGGATTGCGAAGACGCGCGGCTGAATCGGGCGCCGAGTCATCGGACGGGCCGCGGATGAACGCGGATGGGCGCGGGGTGATCGGACGGGTCGCGGATGGGCGCGGGGGACGGACGGGTCGCGGATGAACGCGGATGGCCGCAGATTGATCAACCGGACTCGCTCAGTACAAGAGGTATGGATCGCGCTCGCGTCGAAACGCCTCCTCCTCTTCCCGCCAGCCGGCGACCAGCCCGTCGACGTCCCTTCCGGCATCGATCGTTTCGCGGAGCCGGGCGGAGCCGTAAAGAATGTCGATCGGCTGCTTCTCGTGCTCGTACTCGTACGGCGGTTCACGCCAGCCAAAGCGCGCCGGATCCTGCCTCCGAAACTCGTCGATCAGCTCCACCGCCGTTCGCAGGGGCCTGAACGCCGCGCGGTCGAGCACGTGCAGCTGGCAGCCGCCGCACGTCCGTCGCGCGTGCTTCTGGAACGTCGGTTCGAAGACTGCGGGCCGGAAGTGGACGCCGGGCAGTCCGCGCGCGCGCATCGCGAGGGCCAGCCGGTCCCCGTCGATCCAGGGCGCGCCGACGAGCTCGAACGGCCGCGTAGTGCCGCGCCCTTCCGAGAGCTGCGTGCCCTCGAAGAGCACAGCGCCCGGATAGACGATGGCCGTGTCGAGGGTGGGCACGTTCGGAGACGGGATGACCCAGGGAAGCCCCGTTTCGTCGAAGTAGAGCGTCCGATCCCAGCCTTCGAGCGGCACGACGTCGAGTGCGGCCCCCAGGCCGTACGCGTCGTTGAACAGCCGCGCCAGCTCCCCAATCGTCATGCCGTGCCGAATCGGAATCGGGAACTGGCCGACGAACGACGAGAAGGCCGGATCGAGGCATGGTCCCTCGATCTCCTCTCCGCCGATCGGGTTCGGCCGATCGCAGACGACGACCCGCACGCCGTGGCGCGCCGCTGCGCGCAGGCAGTTGGCCATCGTGTAGATGTAGGTGTACACACGCGTGCCCACGTCCTGCAGATCGACCACCAGGACGTCGATCCCGCGAAGCATGTCGGCCGTGGGCTCGCGCGTTTCGCTGTAGAGGGAGTAGATCGGGATCCGCCGCCGCTCGTCGGCGGCGTGGCCGGTCTCGATCATGTTGTCCTGGACGTCCGATCGGTAACCGTGCTGCGGGCCGAAGATCGCCGTCAGCACGCAGTCCTCCGCCTCGGACAGCAGATCCGTGGTGTGCCGCAGGCTCGTGTCGACCGATGCCGGATTGCACACCAGCCCGATACGCCGGCCGGCAACGAGCTCCCGGTCCGCTGTCAGCAGCCGCTGGATGCCGGGCGTGACGACACGCCGGCCGAGGCCGGTCGGGGACGTGCTCTGCATGGCACCGATTATACTCGGCTCGGAGCGGTTCCCCGGCGCCGCCCACCAGCCAGATGACGTGCCAGCAGCTCGCCGCAGAGCGCATCCGCGAACGAGTTGCAGCGGAATCGATACATCGCCTCCGGGCCCTGTTTCACGAGCAGGACGTCGCGGACGTCGTGCGCGGTCTCCACGACCGAGTGCCAGGGCACGATCGTCGCGCGCGGGCCTCCGACGAAGATCGCTCGTGCGTTCGTCACGATCAGCCGGCCGCTCGGCTGGGCGGGGTCGTCGGGCAGCGACGCTGGCGCCGTGAAGTGACAGACCTCGCTCGCGACCACCTTGTGGCCGGTGACGACCACCGGCAGGTCGCCGGCGGCGAGAGCCGTCTTGAGCGTGCCGAGCTGCTGCAGTCCCGCGAGCATCTCGCGTTCGATCTCGATCTCGTCATCGGGGAGCCCGAGCTGCTCGAGCGCGGTGGCCAGCTCGCGCGTCCGGTCGGCGTCGGGCTCGGCGACCAGCTCGTGCCAGCGCCGCCGCCAGTCGGCCAGGAGGGGGTCACCTCCGTTCGCCGCCGCCTTCCGCTTCAGCCATCCAAAAAGGCCCATGAGCCGTTCCATCCGCGCCTTGTGACAGACTCGCGTCCATTGCACCATCGGCCTGCACCACCGTCCGACCGTGGGGCTCCGCCCCACACCGCGGCTGGGGCACTCGCGGGAGCTCCGCCGCACCGCTCCGTACCCGCGCAAGCCCGGCGTGGGCGCCCTGCTGGTGGCCGCGCTGGCTCGAAGATATACATGGTACGCCGGTTCCGTCGTCTCCCACCGCCGCCGAGCCGTGGGGGAGCGCCGGACAGCGTCTTGCAGACAATTCCCGGGAGGCTCGCTGGTGATCACGGGATCGAAGAAGCGGATTCGGCGCCGGGGAATGCCGGGCTGCCGCGCGATCGTGCTGGGCTTGTTTCCCGCGCTCCTGTTGCTGCCCTCGCCGGCCTACGGCCAGACAGAGCTGGTGCTGCAGAAGGGTAGCGGGAAGGAATACCACCGTCCGGGCTGCAAGCTCGTCAAGGACGGCAAAGGGGTGGTCGCCATGACCCGCGCGCAAGCCGAAAGTCGCGGCCTCACCTCACACGCGGCGTGCGATCCCGCTACACCAGAATCCGCAGGCCGGGACAAGCCGGCGCCCGTTCTGGTGCACGTCGACGAGGGTCGTTACTATCACAGGGAGTCGTGCCGGAAGCTCGCGGCGAAATCGCGGAAGGTGCCGCTGGAGGAAGCGGCGAAGAAGTTCTGGCCCTGTCCGACGTGCAAGCCGCCAATCCGCCCGCGCAAAGATCCCGCTGGGGGCCGGCCGAGCGCCTGATTCCGATACGAGTTACTCGATAACTGATCCGGGTGTTGCGCGCCTCGCGGCGGAGGACAACAACGGCTGCGGTTGAGTCGGCCAGAGGTGGAGCGCGCCAGCCGGAGGCCGCGGTGCGATATCGTAACCTCGTGCTGTACCACGCCCCCTTTCGTTGCGGTCTGTCGCTGGTCTTCTTGTGCCTCCTTGTCGGCGCCTGCGGTGGTGGCGAACCGGATCGCCAGACCGCCGCGCCTCCCACGCCGGCAGCCACCCCGGCCGCGTCCTCTGGCCCGCGGCTCTATGTTTCTGACGAGACAGGGGGCAACCTCCTCATCCTCGACCCCGAGGCCGGCTCCGTCGTCGAACGGATTGCCATCGGGAAACGCCCGCGCGGGCTCCTGCTCTCGCGCGACGGCCGGCAGGTGCTCGTGGCTCTGTCGGGTTCGCCGATCGCCGGTCCCGGCGTGGACGAATCCAAGCTGCCGCCCCCCGATCGCTCGGCGGACGGCATCGGCGTCGTGGATCTCGCCTCCAGGAACCTCGTGCGGACCTATCGGAGCGGCCAGGATCCCGAGGCGTTCGATCTCTCACCTGACGGGAGCCGCGTGTACGTCTCGAACGAGGACGCGGCGGAGATGTCGATCCTGGACCTCGTGTCGGGCAGCATTCTCCACCGCGTGAAAGTCGGCGAGGAGCCGGAGGCTGTCGCGGTCAGGCCTGACGGGCAGGTGGCATACGTCGGTTGCGAAGCCGACGGGATCGTGGTCGCCGTCGACACGGCGAGCGGAGCGGAGGTCGGTCGGGTGACGACCGGCGCACGACCTCGCGGGATCGTGTTCACGCCTGACGGCGCCACGGCGTATGTGGCCAACGAGAACGACGCGTCCGTGACGATCGTCGATGCGGCCGCCCACAAGGCGATCGGCACGATCAAGATCCCGGCCACGCCTGGAACGCCGACGGCACCCAGGCCCATGGGCGTCGTGCTGTCGCCGGACGGTCGCCAGCTGTACGTCTCGCTCGGCCGCGCCAGATCGATTGCCGTCATCGACGTGACGGAGCGTCGCGTGCTTCGCTCGATCGAGGACGTGGGCACTCGTCCGTGGGGGATTGCCATCAGCAGCGACGGCGGCAAGCTCTACACTGCGAACGGGCCCTCCGGCGACGTCTCCGTCGTCGACATCGCGAGCGCAAGCCTCGAGAAGCGGATTGAGACCGGCGGCAGTCCCTGGGGCGTCGTCAGCGCTGCCGGCCAGCCGTGACCGGCGAACCCGGAACCGCGAACTCGGAACCGCGAACTCGGAACCCGGAACCTGGAACCCGGAACCAGGCACCAGGTAGCCCCACCGCAGAAAGGATGCCGCCAGACGATTCTGCCGGTCCTGAGGCCCGGCAGTTGATGTCGTAAAGCCCGACCGCGCGGCACATCGTGGCCCGTTCGCGGGCGGGACGCTGGTGGGCGCGGAACGTCGGCCCCCGGCCGGCCCCTGCAGGGAACCCTCGGCCACCTTGACGCTGATGGCGGTCAGTACGACGACGGCCGCAGCGGCCAGGCTGGCGCCAGGCGCATTCCATACCTCGAGGACACACGTGACCTGCAGATTGGACAGAATGCGCGCGAGCGGCGCGGATCGTTTCGGGCTGACGACCGGAGTCGCGAACCGGGATTATCGCGGAATCCACCACGGGACGCGTGCGGCCGCGGATGGTTTTTCATCACGCGAACGCGGATGAACACGGATTTCGCGGATCAGAACGAGTCGTGGATCCGTCACGCGGCCGAAGGCGCCGGCGAGTGTCGAGTGTCTGGCGAGTCACCAACTTGGATCCGTGTCCGTCACCAGCTTGGATCCGTGTCCGTCCGTGTTTTTCCGTGGCAATGATAGGCCGTGTTTTTCCGCGGCAATGATAGGCTACGGCCCATGCCGGATCTCATCGAACGCAGGTGTTCGCTTCGAGCGTTGCTGTGCGCGCTGCTGATGGTCGCCGCCGCGGTGGGCGGGCAGCGCCTGATGGAGGCGCGTGGCGGCCAGGCGCCGGCGCGAAAGGGCGGTGTGACGAAATCTTCCTTCGGCAGGATGCCGGGCGGGGAGCCCGTCGATCTCTACACGCTCACCAACGCCGCCGGCGTCGAGATTCGCGCGATCACGCTCGGCGGCATCATCACGCACCTGCGCGTGCCCGATCGGTCGGGTCAGTTCGCCGACGTCGTCCTCGGCTTCGACCAGCTGGACGGCTACATGAAGGATCACCCGTACTTCGGGGCGATCGTCGGCCGATACGGGAATCGCATCGCCGGCGGCCGGTTCACGCTCGACGGCCGGACCTACACGCTGGCAACGAACAACGGCCCCAACCACCTCCACGGCGGGAACAAAGGTTTCGACAAGGTCCTCTGGACCGCGGCGCCCGCGACGGCCGGGGCCGGCGTGGTCTTCCGGCGCCTGAGTCCGGACGGCGAAGAGGGATACCCCGGCAACCTCGACGTGACGATCACCTACACGCTCAACGACACGAACGAGCTGGTCGTCGAGTATCACGCGACGACCGACAAACCCACGCCGGTCAATCTCACCCAGCACAGCTACTTCAATCTCTCGGGTCAGCCCGGGACCGACATCCTGGATCACGAGCTGACCATCGACGCCGACCGGTACACACCTGTGGATGCGTCGCTCATTCCGACCGGGGAGCTGGCGCCGGTTTCAGGCACGCCGTTCGACTTCCGGAAACCGGCGGCTGTGGGTGCCCGCATCGACCAGCCCCACCCGCAGCTGAAGAACGGTCTCGGGTACGACCATAATTTCGTGCTGAACCGGAAGGGCCCGGGCCTGCAGCGGGCCGCCCGGGTCGTGCACCAGGGGAGCGGCCGCACGCTCGAGATCCACACGACGGAGCCCGGTGTCCAGTTCTATTCGGGCAACTTCCTCGACGGGACGCTCGCCGGGAAGGGCGGGCAGGCATACAAGCACCGCGCGGGGCTCTGTCTGGAAACCCAGCATTTCCCCGATTCGCCGAACCAGCCCTCCTTTCCTTCGACGATTCTCCGCCCGGGGGACGAGTACCGGACGAGGACGGTGTTTCGGTTCGGTGTGGCGCGTTAGCGTCCAAGGTTCAGGGTTCGAGGTTCGCAGCATGAAACGCGGCATTCTGCTCGCGGCCGTGTGCCTGGCGCTCGTGGTCGTGCGGGCTGCAGTGGTCGGCCAGGCGGATCGCGTGTGGATCCGCGTGGATGCTACGACACGGCTCGGTGCCATGACGCCGATCTGGGCGTTCTTCGGGTACGACGAGCCGAACTACACCTACATGACCGACGGGCAGAAACTGCTGTCGGAGCTGTCGGCGCTGAGCCCGGTTCCCGTGTTCGTCCGGACGCACAACCTGCTGACGAGCGGCGACGGCACACCCGCGCTGAAGTGGGGCTCGACCAACGCGTACACCGAGGACGCGGAGGGCCGCCCCCGGTACGACTGGACGATCGTCGATCGCATCTTCGACGCGTATGTCCAGCGGAAGATGAAGCCGCTCGTCGAAATCGGCTTCATGCCCGAAGCCCTTTCGACGAGGCCTGTGCCGTACCGGCACGACTGGGCGCCGGGGCTCCCCTACAACCGGATCTACACCGGGTGGGCTTATCCGCCCCGCGATTACGCGAAGTGGGGCGAACTGGTGCATCAGTGGGTCCGGCACAGCGTCGCACGCTACGGCCGGGCGGAGGTCGAGAGCTGGTACTGGGAGGTGTGGAACGAGCCCGACATCGCCTACTGGCAGGGCACACCGGAGGAGTTCCGGAAGCTGTACGACTTCGCCGCGCACGGCCTGAAGCGGGCGCTGCCCACGGCGCGCATCGGCGGCCCTCACGTCACGGGGCCGCTCGGAGAGCGCACCCGGACCTTCCTCCGCGAGTTCCTCGAGCACTGCCTTCGCGGCCGCAACCACGCCACGGGTGGGACGGGCTCGCCGCTCGACTTCGTCGCGTTCCATGCCAAGGGCGCCCCGCGAGTGGTGGAGGGTCACGTGCGGATGGGCATCGCCAACCACCTGCGTGCCATTTCCAATGGCTTCGAAATCATCGCGTCGTTCCCGGAGCTGAAATCGAAGCCGATCGTCATCGGCGAGTCGGATCCTGAAGGCTGCGCTGCCTGCTCGGTCAGAACCAACCCGGAGAACGCCTATCGGAACGGCACGATGTACTCGAGCTACACCGCCGCCCAGATCGCCAGGACCTATGAGCTGGCAGATCTCCACGGCGTGAACCTGCTCGGCTCGGTGACATGGGCGTTCGAGTTCGAGGACCAGCCGTACTTCGCCGGGTTCCGCGATCTGGCGACCAACGGCATCGACAAGCCGGTCCTGAACGTGTTCCGGATGCTCGGGCGGATGGGCGGGGACCGTCTGCGGGTGACGAGCTCCGGCGCCGTCCCGGTGGAGCAGATTCGCGAGGCCGGCGTCCGCGGGCCGGCCGACGTCCACGCCCTGGCGGCCGGCGGCAACGGGACGCTCAGCGTGCTGCTCTGGAACTACCACGACGACGACCTGCCGGCGCCTTCTGCTGATGTCGACCTCGTCGTCGAGGGGCTGCGGCCCGGACTGCGCCTGGTGACGCACTATCGGATCGATGACGACCACAGCAATGCGTACTCGGCCTGGCTGAAGATGGGCTCGCCTCAGCCTCCCAGCCCCGCGGAATACGCCGAGCTCGAGCGGATCGGCCGGCTGCGGACCATGGAGCCGCCCAGTCGGATTGATGTGAGGGACGGCACGCTGGCCCTGACGTTCGCGCTGCCGCGACAGGCCGTGTCGCTCGTGCTCGTCGAAGAGAGTGCGGCGAGATGACCGCCACCGCGCAGGAGGAGACGTGATGCTGTTCCGACAACGCGCGCGGACCATGGGAGCCACGGCCGCCGCCCTGGGACTGGCGATCGGGTCGATGAGCAGTCAGGCCCCGCCGAGCGATGCGGCGGCAGACGCGAAGAAGCCTGTAATGCACCGCGTCGGGGGCGCGCGGGACGGGGCGTCGGCGTTCATGCGGACCGACTATCCCCAGGTCAGGCCGGTCACGCCGGGCCGAATCGATTTCGACCACTTCCACACCTACGACGAGACGGTCGACCTGCTCCGAACGTGGGCAAAGACATATTCCCACATCGTCGATCTCTACAGCGCGGGCCAGTCGTTCGAGGGGCGCGACCTCTGGCAGCTGACGATTACGGGCAAGCAGACGGGCAAGCACACCGACAAGCCGGCGTTCTACATCGAGGGTGGGCGCCATGCCGGCGAGATCAGCGGCATCGAGGCGACCCTCTACTTCATCGACCACCTGCTATCCGGCTATGGCAAGGACGACGCGATTACGCGGCTGATCGACACGAAAACGATCTACGCACGGCCGCACAACAACCCGGATGGCGCGACGCTCTACCACCTGACGGCGCAGACGCTGCGGAGCACCGTCCGTCCTTACGACAACGACGGCGACGGCCTGCTGGACGAGGACGCGGGAGAGGATCTCGACGGCGACGGCTTCATCCGCCAGATGCGCCGCGTGGTCGGCCAGGGCAAGGGCGCGTTCGTCAAGGATCCGAAAGATCCGAAGGGGCGGGCCATGCGGCGGGTGGGCGACGGTAAGGGCGATTACGAGGTGTACAGCGAGGGCGTCGACAACGACGGCGACGGCCGGTACAACGAGGACGGCATCGGCGGGCTCGATCTCCACCGCAACTATCCCGAGAACTGGCGGCCGATGGTCGAGGAAACCGGGCGCGGGTACACGCAGGGTGGCGCGGGCGAGTACCCCTTGTCGGAGCCCGAGACGCGCGCGACGTTCATGTTCCTCATGACGCACCCCAATGTCGCGATCGTGCAGTCGCTCGACACGGCCGTGCCGATGATCCTCCGGGGCCCCTCGACCAGCCGGAGCGAGGAGTCGATGCTGCCATCCGATCTCGAGCTGATCCGGAAGTTCGACGCCAGGGGGCTGGAAATTACCGGGTATCCCTGGGCCGGGGACACCTACTACGTCTACGCCACGCGGGGCGGGCGGAACCCGATCACCGGGGAGGATCCGCGGCCGACGCCGCTCTTCGGTCATGGTCCGGATTTCGGGTACGCGTATTACGGCACGCCCTGGTACGGCAACGAAATCTGGAACGGCGGCCGGTTCGTGGACTACGACAAGGACGGCCGGTTCGACGAATGGGAGCTGCTGCGGTGGCATGACGAGCAGCGGCCCGGCAGGGCGGACTTCCTGGGCTGGACCCCCTACCGCCACCCGACGCTTGGCGAAGTCGAGATCGGCGGGTTCAATCCGAAGTTCTACCTGCAGAATCCCCCGCCCGATCTGCTCGCGACCTGGGCGCGGAACGAGGCGATGTTCAACGTGTACCTCGCCCGGCAGCTCCCGCAGGTCCGTATCGCCTCCGCCTCGGCCAGACGCGCCGCGGCCGCCGACGATCTGTACGACGTCGAGCTGGGCGTCACCAACGAGGGGCTCATGCCGACGGCGCTCGAGATCGCGCAGCGCGTCAAGATGGTCAAGCCCGACACGTGCACGATCACCCTGGCGAAGGGCCAGACGCTCGCCTCGCGGCCGGAAGGCACGCCGGCACAGCGGCCCTCGATCGAGATCGGCTGGCTGCAGCCGGGTGAGACGAAGCGGGTATCCTGGCAGGTCAAGGGCGCGGGCGAGGCGTCCCTCTCGATCGCCTCGACCCGCGGCGGCGTCGATCGGCGCTCGATCGACCTCAGGTAGCCGTGCGAACTGCGACCCGCGACAGCCTCACATCCTGAACAGGCGCGTGAGCTTGATCGTGAATCCCCTGTTGAGGAGGCTGGGGAACTCACCCCCGAATGCGTGACGCGTGTCGCGGCCGTCGCTGTAGACGACGAACAGCTCGCTGCCCGGGTGGTACTCCCAGCGGTAGCGGATGTTGGTCGTGATGAGGTTGGCGGCCGAGTTGTACTGAATCAGGGCGGCGACCAGCATGCGCGGCGTGAACGACAGCGTGCCGCGGCCGCTCACGAGGGTGGCCGTGACCCGGCCGGCCGGCAGGTCCACCCAGTTCAGGGAGACCGTCGGCTCGACCGAGAGCCGCGACGAGATCTCTGCCCGTCCGCGATAGGAGAGCTCCGTGCGGTCGCCGTCGTAGAAGGTCCCGCGGGCGGCGCTGATTTCTCCCGAGATCCTCCGCTGGGTTCCGAGCGTGTACCCGCCGCGCATGGTCGAGAAGTGATACGCCCCCCCCGGCACCTGGAGGCCGACGATGGTGAACGGCTCGTCCACCCATTCGAAGTCGCGCGCGTACTGCACGTTCCACGAGTCACCGCTCTGCATCTCGGTCCGCACGCCGAGCCGGGCCTGACGGTTCTCGAGCTGCTCGTCGTTGTTCGTGATGTACTCGAGCCCGGACTCCAGGCTGATCTTCCTGATCGCTGACCGCGTTCGCGGGCGGCGGCTGACGCGCAGCTGCGCCAGGTTCTGGATGAAATCCGTGCGGCGCAGAAAGCCGACCTCGGGGTTGAAGCCCTCGCCCACCTTGAGTCGCTCGACCTGGATGCCCAGCAGATCCGCGTCGTAGTCGAACCGTCCGCGGTAGCTGCGCTCGCTTTCGTCGATGCCCGGCGTGCGCGTCTCCGCGTAGTAGCCGAGGATGTTGAGGTTCGTGTAGAAGGACAGGTTGGTGTCGATCCCGAACGCGCCGTTGTCGTTCGTGCCCGACACCGTCGGATTGCGGTAGGTGCCCAGCACGCCCACGTAGCTGCGGCGGAGGATGTCGCGCTTCACCCGGACGACGGCGAAGTTGGTCTCGAAGGCCGAGGCTTCCGGCTCGTCGTCGGTCTTCACGTCCAGCACGCCGATGGTGTAGCGCCCCACGCGCCCCGTCAGGCGCCCGCCGACATCCATGGGGACGACACGACTGCCGCTCAGGCCGATGCGGCGGCTGAAGAAGAGCACGGGCGTGTTCGACGGGGCGTTGCCGGTGGTGGAGGTCGTCTGCGCGCCGCCGAATGCGAAGATGCCCTGCCCTTCGAGGAAGAACTCCCGCTTCTCCGGGAAGAACAGGTTGAAGCGCGTCAGGTTCACCTGGAGATCGTCGTCTTCCACCTGAGCGAAGTCCGTGCGGTAAGTGAAGTCCGCCGTCAGGCGCTGCGCCATGACGTACTTCAGGTCGAAGCCGGCATTCCCGTCGAGCTCGTTCGTGAATCCCGGATCGATCACCCGATCGGCGCTGACGCTGCCGAGCGTGTAGGGCTTGATGTCGAGGTTCAGGGCTGTGGGGGGCGCCTCCAGCCCGACGAGCGTGGCGGCCTGCGAGAGGCGGAGGATGCCGCGGGCGCCGTACTGGCGTGGAACAGGGCTGAGATACGACAGCTCGTTCTTCCACCGGACGTTGCGCCGGATGTTGATGCCCCAGACCTGCGGCCCGCTGCCCCGATACCGCAGTGACCGGAAGGGGATGGCCATCTCCACCGTCCAGCCCTTGTCGTCGCGGCGGCTCCGGGAGACCCAGATCGTGTTCCAGTCCCGGTTGGCGTCGCGCTCGTCGGTGAGCTGCGAGTCCCACATCCCCCCGATCGAGTTCACCAGGAACTCGTAGCCGTTGCGTCGATCGTGGAACGTGTCGAGGACGACGCTGAGGTTGTCGTTCTGGCTGACGTTGCGGCCGTCGCGCCGCATGTCGTTGGCGACGATCCGCGACGGCTGGGAGTCGAGGCAGCGGGCCGAGATGTAAATGGTGCGCTGATCGAAGAGCAACCAGACCAGCGTAGGCTCGGTGGCGAGCTGACCCTCGTCCGGATCCTGCTGGATGAACCCGGTGATCGGCTCCAGGGTGCGATAGAGCTCCTCGTCCAGCACGCCGTCGACGTGCGGGGCGGCCTCGACCCGGATCGCACGGATGGTCACGTGGCCGGCTGCATCCCGTGTCATGACCGGGGGCGCGACAGGCGTGGGGCTCATGCCGTCCTGCGCCGCGGTATCGACGCCTCCAAGCAGGATCGCGCCGGCCACCAGGCCAGCCACGTATCGGGGCTTCCCTCGTTGAGCTCGCATCTATCACCGAATGCTACCGGCTTTGCATCCAGGGAACAACCTGGCCGCGGTCGTTCGGGTGCGGCCTTTCGCACCTCGCACCTCTCGCACCTGGTACATCTCACTCCGAGGGCACGTCACCCAGTCCACCTGATTGACGCCTGTCCCTCCCCATCAGACAATCAACACCCATGAAGCGTGCCTCATGGGTGTTCCTCTTTCTCTTCCTCGGGTCTTCGGCGTTCGCGCAGAGCGCCACGGTCGTGCGCGCGGCCCGGTGGCTCGACGTCGCCGCAGGCCAGATGCGCAGCCCCGCCGTGGTCACCATCCAGGACGGCCGCATCACGAGCGTCGGGGGGCCGGCGCCGGCCGGAGCGCCCGTGATCGATCTCGGCGACGTCACGCTGCTTCCCGGCCTCATCGATGCGCATACACACCTCACCATGGATATCGAGGGCGACTGGGTCGGGCGAGCCGTCCGCGAGCTCCCCGGCGATTCCGCGCTGCGAGGCGCGCGCAACGCGAAGCGCACCCTCGAAGCCGGATTCACGACCGTCCGCGACGTCGGGGCCGGAGGCTTCGCGGACATCTCCCTGATGCGGGCCATCGATGCCGGGATGGTGCCCGGACCCCGGATGATTCCGGCCGCTCATTCGATCGGCATCACCGGCGGCCACTGCGACGATACGGGTTGGGCGCCGGGCATCCTGGAGCGCGGACCGGAAGGTGGCATCGCCGACGGCCCCGACGCCGTTCTGCGCGCGGTGCGTTATCAGGTTCGGCACGGCGCCAAAGTCATCAAGCTGTGCGCCACGGCGGGCGTGCTGTCGTTCGAGGCGACAGTCGGCGCCCAGCAGATGTCGGACGCGGAGCTGTCGGCGGCTGTCCAGGAGGCCACCAGGCACGGCATGAAGGTCGCCGCGCACGGCCACGGCGAAGCGGGCATCCTCGCGGCGGTCAGGGCCGGTGTCTCGTCGATTGACCACGGGTCGATGCTGACCGACGAGACGATTGCGCTGATGAAGCAGAAGGGGACGTATCTGGTGCCTACGGCCTACCTGCTGACAGCCATGCAGCCGGACGTGCTCCCGCCCCCGATAGCTGCCAAGGCCCGCGAGGTGATCCCGCTCGCCAAAGCCAGCCACAGGCGCGCGATCCAGGCCGGGGTGAAGATCGCCTTCGGCACCGACGCCGCGGTCTATCCGCACGGGCAGAACGGGCGCGAGTTCGCCGCGTATGTGGCGTACGGGATGAGCCCGCTCGAGGCGATTCGAAGCGCAACCGTGAACGCGGCGGATCTGCTCGGCGTCGACGACCGCGGTGCGATCGCACCAGGCAAGCTGGCCGACCTCGTGGCTGTTGCCGGCGATCCGCTCGCAGACATCACATGCATGGAACGGGTGGTGTTCGTCATGAAGGGGGGCGCCGTGGCGAGACAGGGCAGCCCGCACTGACGCCGCGCGGCCGCAGTCACGTGAACGCGCCCGCCTCGCACCCGCCGGGCTCCGACACGCCACTCGCCGAGATTGCCCGGCTGTTCGTGCGCCTGGGGACCACGGCGTTCGGCGGGCCGGCGGTCCACATCGCGATGATGGCGGACGAGGTCGTCGCCCGCCGCCGCTGGCTCACGCAGGAGCAGTTCCTCGACTATCTCGGCGCAACGAACCTCATACCCGGACCGAACTCCACCGAGATGGCCATTCACATCGGCCATGCCCGCGCAGGATGGCGCGGCCTTCTCGTGGCCGGCGCCTCCTTCATTCTCCCTGCCGCCCTCATCGTCGGGGTCGTCGCCTGGGCGTACGTCCGGTATGGCACACTGCCCGCGGCCGAGGGGATGCTGTACGGCATCAAGCCGGTGGTCATCGCGGTGGTGGCGCAGGCGCTCTGGAGCCTCGGGCGCGCAGCGCTGAAGACCCCGGCCCTTGCCGTGCTGGGCACCGTCGCCATGGCGGCCTTCGCGGCCGGCGTCCACGAGCTCGCGATCCTCGCCGGCGCGGCGCTCGCCGCCGGGGGCGTCAGGTCGGCGTCGGTCCTGAAAGCTCCGGGAACCAAAATTCTCCTGGCGGTCGGGGCCGTGCTGGCGAGCCTCGCCGTCGTCCCGACGGCCGTCACCTCGCCGCCCGGGTTCGAACGATCAGCGCTGTTCCTCGTCTTCCTGAAGGCCGGCTCGCTCCTCTTCGGCAGCGGCTACGTCCTCCTCGCGTTCCTGCGCGCCGATCTCGTCGAGCGACTGGGCTGGCTCACCGGGCCGCAGCTCCTGGATGCGGTGGCCGTCGGCCAGGTCACACCAGGGCCAGTCTTCACGACGGCCACCTTCATCGGCTACGTGCTCGGCGGCATCCCGGGCGCCATGATCGCCACAATCGGGATCTTCCTGCCAGCCTTCGTGTTCGTCGCGCTGAGCGGCCCCTTCGTGCCGCGGATTCGGCAGTCCGAGGTCGCGGGCGCGGTGCTCGACGGCGTCAATGTCGCGTCGCTGGCGCTGATGGCCGTCGTCTCCTGGCAGCTGGCCCGCGCCGCGCTGGTGGATCCGCTGACGATCGCGATAGCTCTGACGAGCGGCGTGGCGCTCATCCGGTATCGAGTCAACTCGGCCTGGCTCGTGCTGGCCGGTGCGGCGCTGGGCTGGCTGATCCAGTGACCTTCGGGACAGGTCCGCCTTCACCGCTGGGGCTGCCGTGGCACAGCTGTGGGTCCCCTGCTGCACCACCTCGACAGAATCGGCGGATCGCGGATTGGATCGGGCCATTCAATTCGTGGCCCGTCTGATCGAGAATACAGGGACACCCGAAGAAGAGGAGGCGAACGGGATGAGCGGAGTGCGGGTACTCGTCGGCACGCGCAAAGGGGCATTCATTCTCACGTCCGACGGAAAGCGGCAGCAGTGGGACGTCAGCGGTCCGCTTTTCGCGGGCTGGGAGATCTTCCACGTCAAGGGCTCGCCGGCGAATCCCGACCGGCTGTACGCGTCGCAGACGAGCGGCTGGTTCGGTCAGCTCATCCAGCGGTCGGACGACGGAGGCGCGACCTGGGAACCGGTCGGGAACAAGTTCGTCTACGACGGGGTCCCGGGCACGCATCAGTGGTATGACGGCACTCCGCATCCCTGGGAGTTCAAGCGGGTGTGGCATCTCGAGCCCTCCCTCACCGACCCGGACGTCGTCTATGCTGGCGTCGAGGACGCCGCCATGTTCAAGACGACTGACGGAGGCCAGACATGGCAGGAGCTCTCGGGCCTTCGACGCCACGGGTCGGGGCCGCACTGGCAACCGGGGGCCGGCGGACTGGGCCTGCACACGATTCTCCAGGACTCCAGCCAGCCGGGCCGCCTCTACATTGCCATCTCCGCCGCGGGCGCGTTTCGCACGGACGACGAAGGGGCGACGTGGCGGCCCATCAACAGAGGATTGCAATCGGAGGGGATCCCCGAGCCTGCGGCCGAGGTCGGTCACTGCGTGCACCGCATCGCCATGCACCGGGCGCGGCCGGAGGTGCTCTTCATGCAGAAGCACTGGGATGTGATGCGAAGCGACGACGGCGGGGAGAACTGGCGCGAGGTGAGCGGCAACCTGCCGACCGACTTCGGGTTTCCGATTGACGTGCACGCGCACGAGCCCGAGACCATCTACGTGGTGCCGATCAAAAGCGATTCCGAGCACTATCCGCCCGAGGGCAAGCTGCGTGTGTACCGGAGCCGATCGGGCGGCGGCGAATGGGAGCCGCTGACCAGGGGGCTGCCGCAGCGCGACTGCTACGTCAACGTGCTGCGGGAGGCGATGGCCGTGGACTCGCTGGATTCGTGCGGTGTGTACTTCGGAACGACGGGCGGCCAGGTGTACGTCTCGGCGGACGCGGGCGACAGCTGGACGCCGATCGTGCGGGATCTCCCCGCCGTGCTCTCGGTGGAGGTGCAGACGCTGTCATGATTCGTGTCGTTCTTCCGGCGCACCTGCGGACCCTGTCCCACGTGGACGGCGAGGTGAGGCTCGACCTGGACGGCCAGGTGACGCTGCGGGCGGTGCTGGACGCCCTCGAGGATCAGTACCCGGTTCTGCGCGGAACGATTCGCGACTACGTCAAGCAGCAGCGACGGCCGTTCGTGCGGTTCTTCGCCTGCGAGCAGGATCTCTCCCACGAGCCGCCCGACAGCCCGCTTCCCGCGCCGGTGGCGGCGGGGACCGAACCGCTGCTGATCGTGGGTGCAATGGCGGGGGGCTAGCGCCGCGTCGCGAAGAGGAGCGCTGGCGGGCTCGCCGCGCGTCCCTCGCCTGCGCCCGGGACGATCCCGAGCCTGTCGCAGACCTGGCTGGCGGCTCGCTCGCCGGATGCTGGGAGCCGCTCCGTCGCTTCCGGCTCCGCGGCGGCGCTGGTATCCTCTCGCGTCAGGAGGCACCTGCATGCACCCGACCGACAGGACATCCCGCCGTTCCCTGGTGCGTTCCTTCCTCGCCAGCGTGGCCGCCGCCGGAGCGGGCCTGTTCGGCGTGGCGCGGGCGCAGCAGCCCGAGGCCGCGCCGGGCAAGAGGACTTCGACGGACGATCAGCCCCCGGGGGACAAGCCACCGCTCTTCTCGGGCTGGGTGACGTACGGCAACCTGGTCTTCGTGGCCGGCAAGGGCGAGCACACGCCCGGCGACATCAGGGCTCACACGACGTCGGTCCTGAATCAGATCGAGGCCGAGCTGACGAAGGTCGGCTCCTCGATGGCCAAGGTGCTGAAGGTCAACGTGTATCTCCACGACATCAAGGATTACGACGGGATGAACGAGGTCTTCCGCGGCCGGTTCGGTCCCAACCCCCCGGTTCGCACGACCATCGCGTGCTATGGCGGCATTCCCGGCAGCTCGCTCGTGGAGATCGACTGCATCGCGGCACGCTGACCGGCGGGACTGCCGCTGAGAGCTGAACGTCCGTGGACGAATCCGCGCGACCGCCGGAAGCTGGAAGCTGAGAGCCATTCGTGGCTTCCCGCCTTCGGGCGGAAGCGCCAGAGGAGGCCATACGATGTGGAGCCGACGACGTTTCCTCGAGCACCTTGGAGGGCTGCCGCTCGTTGGCGGCCTGGTGGAGCGTGGGCTGGCGCCTTCGGGCAGTCCGCTGGCGGCCGCGCGGGGACGCGACTGGTTCCGCGAGCTGGGCGTGCGGCCCTTCATCAACGCCGCCGGCACCTACACGGCCATGACGGCTTCGCTCATGCCAGACGAGGTCACCGACGCAATCGCCTACGCGTCGAAACACTACGTGATGCTCGACGAGCTGCACGATCGCGTGGGCGAACGCATCGCGTCACTGCTGCACTGCGAAGCGGCCATGGTCACGGCCGGTGCGGCGTCGGCTCTGACGCTCGGCACGGCGGGCGTGCTGACCGGTACGGACCAGCAGCGGATCGTCGACCTGCCGGATCTCACCGGCATGAAGAGCGAGGTCATCGTCCAGAAATCGCACCGCGTCGGCTACGACCACGCCGTGCGCAACTGCGGCATCCGGCTGGTGGAGGTGGAAACTCGTGAGGAGCTCGAAGGCGCGATCGGCGACCGCACGGCGATGATGTTCTTCTACAACAACCAGAACACCGTGGGCCGAATCCGCGACGAGGAGTTCGTCCAGCTCGGGAAGAAGCACGGCGTGCCGACCTTCAATGACGCGGCGGCCGATGTGCCGCCGGTCGAGAACCTCTGGAAGTACACGAAGATGGGGTTCGATCTCGTGACGTTTTCCGGAGGAAAGGGGCTGCGCGGCCCGCAGAGCGCCGGCCTTCTCCTCGGCCGGAAGGACCTCATTGCGGCCGCCCGCCTGAACGCCCCGCCGAACGGCAACACCATCGGCCGGGGCATGAAAGTGAACAAGGAGGAGATCGTCGGCATGCTCGCGGCGCTCGAGCTGTATCTCGGGAAGGACCACGCGCGCGAGCGGCGTGAGTTCCACAAGCGCGCCGAAGCCGTGCAGCGTGCCGCGTCGGCGCTGCCGGGCGTCCAGGCCGAGATCTTCGTCCCGGAGGTCGCGAATCACGTCCCGCATGTCAGGATTGCCTGGGACCCCTCCTCCCGCCCGCTCCGGCCCGCCGATGTCGTCCGGCTGCTGCGGGACGGCGAGCCCTCGATCGGCACGCGGTCGGACGGGGAGACTCTGGTCATCGGGGTCTGGATGATGCGCGGCGGCGAGGAAAAGGTCGTGGCCCGCCGCCTGCGTGAAGTCCTGTCGACGCGCGCGTGACGGGGGGTCTCCGCCTGCGACTGCCGCGTCTGATCACGCTCGCCGGGCTGTGCTGTGCTGTCGGCGGCGGCAGACCTGCGCTCCACCACCACGACGCCACGCGCCTCTCGATGGGCTGCGCGTACGCGATCGAGGCGTACGGGCCCGATCCGCGGGGCACCTCGCGCGCGCTCGAGGAGGCACTCGACGAGGTCGATCGCATCGATCGACTGATGAGCCACTACCGGGCGGACAGTCCGCTGTCGGCCATCAACCGCGAGGCCGGACGGCATGCGCTGACGGTCGAACGGGAGCTCTTCGACTTCATCGCCAGCGCGCTCGAGTACGGACGCCAGACCGGGGGCGCGTTCGACATCACGGTCGGTCCGCTGGTGAAGGCGTGGGGCTTCTTCGGCGGCGAGGGGCGCGTGCCGACCGGCGAAGCCCTGCGCGCCGCGCTGCGGCACGTCGGTCTGTCCCGCGTCAGTCTCGACCGGGAGACCCGGACGATTCGATTCGAGTCGCCCGGCGTCGAGCTCGATCTGGGCGGGATCGCAAAGGGCTATGCGGTAGACCGGGCGGTCGCGAGGCTGCGCGATCGCGGCATCGACGCGGCCCTCCTGAGCGCCTGCGGCAGCACCCTCTACGGGCTAGGGGCGCCGCCGGGGCGGGACGGGTGGTCCGTGGCCATTCAGGACCCGCTGGATCCTCGACGATCCTCAGGCGCGGTGGAGCTGAGGGACCGCGCGCTGTCGATTGCCGGCACGTCCGAGAAGTTCTTCGAGTCGGACGGCGTTCGCTACTCTCATATCCTGGATCCCCGCTCGGGGCTTCCCGCTCAGGGCGTGCTCGGCGTGGTCGTGATGGCGGACACCGGCACCATGGCCGACGCCCTCGACACGGCGTTCGTCGTGCTGGGCCCCGATCGCAGTCGCGGATACTTCGGCAAGTTCAGCGGCGTCGCGGCCTGCTTCCTGCTGCCCGAGGCGGATCGCGGATGGACCAGCGTGAGCATCGGCGAATCGCGGATACCCGGACTCGCGTGTCGCGCCGGACCGTAGACGCGAACCGTCCCCCGAAGCCCGAAGGCGAAGGCAGACCTGTCGCGCCGCAGCCCGAAGGGCGAAGGCGAAGGCAGACCTGTCGCGCGGCAGCCCGAAGGGCGAAGGGAAGGCGGACGTGTCGCGCCGTAGCCCGAAGGGCGAAGGCGGATCTGTTCAGCGGGCGCGGAGATCCGCGATCGCGTACGACGCGATTCTCGGAACCGAGAACTCCGTGAAGCCGTCCGCCACGACATGATCGGTCAGGTCGAGGCGACCGATGCCGGCGGCGAGCGCCTCCCCTTCCGGGAAGGATCCGCGCACGCGCAGGCGGAGCCCCTCGATCTCGCGGCCGCCGTAGTTCAGCAGGTGGACTCTCAGGCGCCGTCCGTCACCGACCACACGGCACACCACGACTTCGCTGCCGTAGACCCGCAGGCTGCGCTCCTCGTCGGTGATCTGCCGCCGGATTCTCTGGGCGAACGCGTTCGGGTCGGCCGCCTCCCCGGCAGGGTACGCCGCACTGCCGAGCTCCACGTTGACCCGATAGCGGGTCGACGGTGCCCGGAGCACCTCGAAGAGGAGGTTGCGACGGGCGAGGAGGTTCAGCACCTCGCCGGTGACGGCCGATCCGTCGTCCACGATGCCGATGTCGGCAATGGCGGGCAGCTCGGTATCGGGCACCCTCGCGAGGAACGTCAGCATGGAGCCGAGCGAGGCGAGGCTGCCGCCGTCGGACGGCTCGCCCATGCGGATCAGGACGTCTGCGTCATACGCGTGCGCCTCTGCCGCAACGATCGCCGCCTTCTCGGCGGGACCGTCGAACATGAACCGCGCGCCGGGATCCCTCAGGAAGCGCCAGCCGTTCGCGACGATCCACGGGCTCCTGGTGGGTGAGGCCACGCCCGTGCGCGGCGCGATCCCGGGCGCCGGGAGTGGGGCACGCGCTGCGAGCTCGGCGTCGGTCATCGTTTGCACGTCGAAGCCGGCCGCGCGCCAGCCGTCGGCCGTATCCGGCGGCGCGCAGAGGTGCCTGATACCCGCCGCGTCCAGCGTGGACCGGCTCTCGAAGCCCCCCGTCCAGTAGACGCACGGCAGGGCCGCGGCGACCAGCAGCAGCGGCGCGGTCATACCGTGAGGTACTCCACACGGATCTTCGAGGGGTCGTGGACCCCGAGGCCCAGGCGCGAGGCGTACTCGACATGGCCGGGCTCACGAATGATGATGTTGACGTTCGGGTCGTCGTCACGCGCCCGCGTGTCATCGGGCCGGAGCGAGTCGGGCGAGCGATCCCAGATTGACCGCGCCCCCTCGGCCAGTCGACGCTGCTCGATGATGTCGAGCAGCAGGCGATCGATGGCAACCGGATCGGTGCCGAACAGGATCTGCTTCGGGTAGAACACGTATCGCGGAGTACGCGCGAAGGGACCGCCATGCCACACGCCGCGCAGTCCGTCCATGATCTGGAGCACGGTCCTCGATCGCAGCGGCTCGATGGCCGCCAGCGTGCCGACGACCGAGTAGGTGTGCGAGACGCCCCCCTGGTGCGTCCTCGCCACGTTCGAGAAGCTTCCGTAGGCGATGTTCTTCAGGCACCCGGTGACGCCGGTCGCCCCGTGATCCTTCATGTTCGGGATGTTGATGATCTTGGTCAGCCGCTCCGAGACCAGCCGCATCAGGCACGACCGGGTGTCCTCCTCTCCGAAGAGCGTGGTCTCCAGGTAGGTCGCCGGATCGTAACCGCTGTTGTTCACGTTCCGGTTGGCGCGCTCCGCGGCGACGATGTGCACGCCGTCCGGCAGGCGCGGCGCGTAGTCGACTTCGTCCATCTGGTTCCTGAACCGCTCGTACACGTAGACCTGCGTGGGCGGAATTCCGATGCCGTCGAGCTGCCGGACGACCTCGGCGACGATCTCGTGCGCCGACACGACGTACGGATGCCCTCCGCAGTTCACTTTGATGCCCACCACGTCGGATGGATCGAAGAACCGCCGCCACGCATCAGCCGTCGTACCCACGCCCGTCAGGGCGCGCATGCCCCGGGCCATCATCTCGCGCACCGTCCCCTCGTCTGCCACGTTCGTCGCAATATCGACGCAGGCCTCGGACCGGACCGAGACGACGCGGCCGGGATGTGGACCGGGCATCCCGGGAACGTTCGCCGGTGGATAGCGGGAAACGACGCGGAAGGCGGGCACGGCCCGAGGCGCCCCGACGGCCGAGCGTACGGCTGTGGTCGCCTGGGCCGCAGCCGCGGGGGCGCGGCCGGAGTGTGCTGATGCTGCGGCCGCTGCGAGCAGCCGGACGAACGCTCGGCGATTCATGACCAGGTCCCCGGAGTCGAGCGCCTGATCCTACCTTAATATGTAGCCCAATCCAGGAGAGCCTCATGGCTGCACGACCGATTGGACTGTCCCTCTGTGTGGCCCTCGGGCTGATCGCGGCGGCCTACGGGAGTCCGCCCGCTGTCTCCCCGCGTGAGCTCGGCCAGGCACCCGAGTTCGACCTGCTCATCAAGGGGGGGCACGTCGTCGATCCGCGCAACGGCATCGACGGGATCATGGACGTGGCGGTCAGCGGCGGCAAGATCGTCGCCGTCTCCGCCAACGTCGCGAGAGCGCGTGCGCGGGAGGTGGCCGATGCGTCGGGGCTCTACGTGACCCCGGGGCTCATCGACATCCACGCCCACGTGTTCTGGGGCACGGAAGACAACGCGGCCTACAGCAGCGGATACTCGGCTGTCCCGCCCGACGGCCATTCGTTCCGCAGCGGGCAGACGACCCTGGTCGATGCCGGCGGCGCCGGGTGGCGCAACTTCCCGCAGTTCAAGGCCCAGGTCATCGACCGGTCCCGCACGCGCGTGCTCTCGTTCCTCAACATCGTGGGCTCCGGCATGAAAGGTGGTCCCGTCGAGCAGAACCTGGCAGACATGGACGCGCGGCTGACAGCCATGCGCGTCCGTCAGCACGAGGGATTGATCGTCGGCATCAAGGTCGCGCACTATGCGGGGCCGGAGTGGGATCCCGTGACGAGAGCGGTGGCCGCGGGCACCGAGGCAGGCGTGCCCGTGATGATCGACTTCGGCGGGCACGCACCACCGCTCTCGCTGGAGGACCTGCTGCTCGAGCACCTCCGGCGCGGCGATATCCTGACGCACACCTATGCGCACGTCCGGAACCGGATTCCAGTCGTGGGCGAAGACGACCGCGTGCGGCCCTACGTGCTCGAGGCACGCCGCAAGGGTGTGATTTTCGACGTCGGGCACGGCGGAGGGAGCTTTCTCTTCCGGCAGGCCGTGCCGGCGATGGCGCAGGGCTTTCACCCCGACGTGATCAGCACCGACCTGCACACGGGCAGCATGAACGGCGGCATGAAGGACATCCTCAACGTGATGTCGAAGTTCCTCAACATGGGCATGTCCCTGCAGGACGTCGTCAAGGCGAACACGTCGAGGGCGGCCGACGTGATCAAGCGGACGGATCTCGGCCACCTCGGGGTCGGCGCGGAGGCCGACATCGCTGTGCTGGGGGTGCGGCGCGGCACGTTCGGGTTCGTCGATACGGGCGGCGACAGGATGGCCGGCGACCGGAAGCTCGAATGCGAACTGACGGTCAAGGCAGGACAGGTGGTGTGGGACCTGAACGGGCTCACCCGGCCGCTCTGGACGGAGCAGGCTGGCCGTTGAAAACAGGTCGGCCTGAGGGGAGAACGGGAACGCGAAGTGACGAAGACGCCGACCGGGTAAGCAGTCGGACGACGGTGCTCGTATCCGGGTGGGGCGGGCGTGCCGGTTCGCACGGTCGCCAGGGAGGGTGGTGATGTCCAGAGGCATATCCCGTCGGCGGTTCTTCTTCGGCACTCTGCTGGCGGGAGTCATCCCGCGGGGTGGCTTCGGCAGCGTGCCCTCCCTCAAGGCGCTCGGTTATCAGTCGCCGAACGAGAGGATGAACATCGGTGCCGTCGGCGCGGGCGGCCGCGCCCTCGGGGTGCTGGGCGCGCTCGACTCCGAGAACATCGTGGCCTTCGCCGACGTCGACTGGGCCCGGGGCGCCGAGGGCTTCAAGCGCTGGGACAAGGCCGCGCGCTACAAGGATTACCGGCAGATGCTCGACAAGGAGCAGAGCATCGATGCCGTGACGGTCGTGATTCCCGATCACATGCACACGCACGTCGCGCTCGCGGCCATGCAGCGCGGCAAGCACGTGTACGTGGAGAAGCCGCTCACCCGGACGCCCTGGGAGGCGCGGCTGCTCACTGAAGCCGCGGCCCGGTACAAAGTGGCCACTCAGATGGGGAACCAGGGCTACTCGCACGAGGCGACCCGTGTCGCGGCGGAGATTATCTGGTCCGGCGAGATCGGCGACGTGACCGAAGTGCACTCGTTCCGCGGCCGCGCCAGCTGGCCGCAGGGCATGAAGACACTGCCGGCACCCGAACCCGTGCCCGACACGCTGGACTGGGATCTCTGGCTCGGCCCCGCGGCGTTCCGGCCGTACACCTCCGGCGACGAGGCCTATCGCACGGAATACGCCCGGCAGCAGTTCGGGTTCTACCTGCCGTTCAACTGGCGTGGCTTCTATGATTTCGGCACCAGCCTGATTGGCGACTGGGGCATCCACCAGCTCGGGCCGGCGAACCTTGCGCTGCGGCTGGGCAGCCCGGCCAGCGTCGAGTGCCTCAGGAAAGGCGAAGGAGAGAGTCCCTATACGTTCCCGCGCGGCGGAACTGTCGTCCGATGGGACTTCTTCGCGCGCGAGAACATGCCGCCCGTCGCGGTCTACTGGTCCGACACGGGCGACATGTACGCGCCGCCCGGCATGTCGGTGGAGGAGATGCGCCAGATCTCCGGGACCGGCCCGCAGATCGAGGGCGTCGGCGACGGCCGCGGGCGCGGCGGCCCGAGCGCTGGCGGCGGCCGGGGACGCGGCGGCCGCGGAGGCCAGGGAGGCCTGCCCCAGGGCAGCGGGTACAACACGGTCTTCGTGGGAAGCAAGGGATACCTCGGCACCAGCGGCCGGGGCGAAGGTGTCGGGCTCATTCCGGGCACCCGATGGGCCGAATACCAGCTGCCTCCGCGCATGCTCACGCGCTCGCCGGGCCACCAGCGCGACTGGGTTCGCGCCTGCAAAGGGGGGGAGCCGGCGTGCTCCCACTTCGGCATTGCGGGACCCTACACGGAATGGATGGTTCTCGGCGCCATTGCGGCCCGCGTCGAAGGCAAGCTCCTGTGGGATCCGAAGAGGATGGAGTTCACGAACAGCAGGGACGCGAACAGGTATATCAAGCCGCACTTCCGGAAGGGGTGGGAGATCCGGGCGATCACGTAGGTCCCGGGTGCCACGTTCCAGTTCCAGGTTCCAGGTTCAGCACCGCGAAGGAGACAACGGTCATGGTGACACGACGGGAGTTCGGGAAGCTCGCGCTGGCGGGCCTGCCGGCGACGCTGCTCGCGAGGAGCGAGTCGATGTTCGGGGCGTTCGCTCAGGCGAAGCCGAACTCGCTCATCGAGGGCGTCCAGATCGGCACGATTACGTACAGCTACCGCAGCATGCCCGATCAGAGCGCGCAGGCGACTCTCAGGTACATCGTCGACTCCGGGATCAGCGCGATCGAGCTGATGGGCGGACCGGTCGAGAGCTTTGCAGGGGCCCCGCTGCCTGCGGGCCGTGGTGGTGGAGGCGGTCGCGGGGCCGGCGGCGCCGCCGGGGCGCCCGCGGGCGGAGGACGGGGGCCGAATGCAGCGCCGGCACCGGCGCCCGCGCAGGTCCTGGGGAGCGCCTCGCCGCCCGGAACGTGGAACGGGCAGCCATGTCCTCCGGCGCCGCAGGCGGGCGGCGGCGGACGGCGCGGCGGCGGACGCGGCGACATGACCCCGGAGCAGCAGGCCGCGCAGCAGGACCAGGCGGCGAAGCTGAAGGCCTGGCGCACGAGCGTCTCGATGGACGCCTTCAAGAAGCTGCGCGCGATGTACAACGAGGCGGGCGTGACGATCTACGCCTGGAAGCAGCTCAGCCCGAACATGTCGGACGAGGAGTTCGAGTACGTCTTCAACGTCGCCGAGGCCCTCGGCTGCACGCACACGACGCTCGAGCTGCCGACCGATCCCGCACAGCTCAAGCGAATCGGCGAGTTCGCGATCCGGAAGAAGATCTACGCGGCCTACCACACGCACGCGCAGGGATCGATGACCGCGTTCGACGAGGCGTTTGCGCGGTCGAAGGGGAACATGGCGAACGTCGACTTCGGGCACTGGGTCGCGGCCGGCAACGTGGGTGGCACGCCGATGCAGTTCCTGCAGAAGTACCACTCCCGCATCTCGAGCTTCCACCTGAAGGACCGCACGACGCCGGAGCACTGCGCGCTGAACCTGCCGTGGGGCACCGGCGAGACGCCGATCCGCGAGATCCTTCAGCTCGTGAAGAAGAACGGCTGGAAGATGCCCGCCACCGTCGAGCTCGAGTACACAATCCCGGAAGGGTCCGACGCCGTCCGGGAGGTCGGCAGGTGCGTGGACTACTGCCGGCAGGCGCTGACCGCGCGCACGTAGGCAATCCCACGCTGCGCGGCTGAGCTGTTCCTGCTCATGCGAGGGGCGCGTGTCGAGTCCCTCGCACTCGCCTCCTTCTATTCCCCGCCACGAGCTGCCCGCGCGAAGAGCAGCGCGTCGCGCGCCCTCTCCAGATTCATGCCTGCGCCCCGAGACGGCGACCATGTCCGTCGCAGCGCGCGCTGCTTGGGGTACGGGACCGGACCGTGAACGCTGGAAGGCAGGAGCTGAAGCCGACCTGAGCTGTAACGACGCGCAGCAACGCTCTTGACTCACGCGCAATGAGGCGCCATCGTTACGCCCTCGCATCACGACGCAGATGCGACGGACCCGCGCAACGTCGTCTTCCACTCGGGAGGAGAACCCATGGATCGCATCCGACTCACTGCGGTTAGAGGAATTGGCGTCCTCGCCATAGCCCTGCTCGCTCCGGCCTTGGCGCTTGCGCAGACCGGCGCCGCCACGCTGACGGGGATCGTCTCGGACGACAGCGGCGCCGCCGTGCCCGGCGCCACCGTCACGGCCACGAATCAGGCCACGAATGTCGACTACACCGCGACCTCGAATGAGGCGGGCGCCTACACCGTCACCTCGCTGCCGATCGGTACGTACGTCGTCAAGGCCGAGCTCGCCGGGTTCAAGACCGCGCTCACCAGGGCCATTCAGCTCGAAGCGATGCAGACGGCGCGGATCGACTTCAAGCTCGAACTCGGCACGCTCCAGGAGACGGTGGAGGTCACGGGTGAGTCGCCGGTCCTGCAGACCGAGACCGCGACGGTGGGCGAGGTCATTTCGGGGACGACGCTGTCGGCGCTGCCGCTGAACGGCCGGAACACGGGACAGCTCTCGCTGCTGCTGCCCGGCGTGGTGACGCCGAATCCCAGCTCCTTCACGTCGGTCCGTAACTTCGGAGGCGGGCGTCCGTTCGTGAACGGGAACCGCGAGCAGACGAACAACTACACCATCGACGGGGTCGACATGAACGAGTCGATCGACAACCTGGTGGCGTACCAGCCCAGCCCTGATGCGCTGGCGGAGATCAGCGTCGAAACGAACAACTACTCGGCCGATACCGGAAACGTGGCCGGGGCCGTGATCAGCAACGTGATCAAGTCCGGCACGAACAGCTTCCGCGGCAACGTCTTCGAGTTCTACCGGAACAGCGACATGGACGCCAACTCCTGGTCCAATAACCGCTCGAGCGCGCCGAAGCCGGAACGGCGGCAGGATATCTTCGGAGGGACGCTGGGCGGCCCGCTGATGCAGAACCGGCTGTTCTTCTTCGGCAACTACCAGGGCACCCGGTTCGACGCCCCGGGGTTCGAGACAATCTCGGTGGCGCCCGAGGCCTGGCGCCGCGGCGACCTCTCGAGCCTGTCGACGGCCGTCCGCGACCCGGAGACCGGCCAGGCGTTCCCGGGGAATCAGATCCCGCTCGAGCGGATCAGCCCCGTGGCCCGCGCGATCTTCAGCGATCCGTCGCTCTATCCGCTCCCCAACCGGAGCGTCTCCGGCGTGACCGGCAACTATGTCGGCGCCACGCTGAGCACGATCCGCGCCCACCAGGCGGACGTCCGGGTCGACTGGAACGCCTCGAACGTCGACAAGATCTTCGGCCGCTTCTCCTTTGCCCAGTACGACGAGAGCAGCAATGAGCGGGCGTTCCCGCTGCTCCTCGGCAGCGTCCGCGACGCGCCGTTCCGCAACGTCGCGTTCAACTGGAACCGCCTCTTCAAGTCGTCGCTCGTCAACGAGCTGCTCGTCGGCTACAACCAGATCACGATCGTGACCCGGACATTCGACTGGGCGAACATCGGCAGTGCCAACGCGTCGTTCGGGATCGCGGGCGGTCAGCCGATCGCCGGATTGAGCTCGCTCCGATGGGGCAGCGGGCTGTCCGACATCGGCGCGGCCGCGACCGACACCGACACGCTCGACAAGACCTATCAGATCAACGAGAAGCTGACCTGGCTCAAGGGCCGCCACACGATGAAGTTCGGCGGCCAGCTCCTGCACTACGTGCAAAGACGGTTCTATGCGGGGAACAACGGGCTGCTCGGCTTCTTCCAGTACGGCGGCGCGTTCACCGGCGTCCCGTTCGGCGACTTCCTGCTCGACCAGGTCGGTCAGAAGGGGCGGGGCAGCGCCACGCCGCCGTGGACGCATCTGCACAACCGCGTGGCGCTCTTCGTGCAGGACGACTTCAAGCTGACGCAGGCGCTGACGCTGAACCTCGGGCTGCGCTGGGCCTACACGCAGCCCGTCGTCGAGAAGGACAACCTCCAGTCCAACTTCGACCTGTCCACGGGGGCCCAGATCCTGGCTCGAGACGGCGACCGGGAGAGCCGCGCACTCTATCGTGCGTACAACACGGGCTTCGAGCCGCGGCTCGGCTTCGCGTTCCGGCCAACCGACCGCTGGGTGGTGCGTGGCGGCTACGGAATCACCCAGTACATGGAGGGGACTGGAGCGAACCTGCGGCTCCCCCTCAACCCGCCGTACTTCTACGAGTCGTTCGTGCAGTACGACGCCACGACCGGCCCAGGGACGCTGGCCGCCGGGTTCTCCGACGTCCGCCCCCTCGACCAGCCCTCGGGACAGGTCCGGGCGTGGGATCCCAACCTGCGGCCGCAGTTCACGCAGCAGTGGAACGTCTTCGCCGAGTATCTGCTCACCCCCTCGATGTCGGCCAACGTGGGCTACGTCGGGCACGACGCCGATCACCTCGTGACTCCGGTTGAAGGCAACCAGCCACTGCCCGGGCAGGGCGATCCATCGACCTGGGCGCCGCTCCAGACGCGCCGGCCGCTCTATGCGACGGCCCCTCTGCTGACGAACATCTCGACGACCGCGTCGCGCGGGCGCAGCGATTACCACGCGCTGCAGACAAGCCTGCGGCAGCGGAACGTGAGCGGGTTCGAGTACCTGGCGTCCTACACGCTCAGCCAGGCCAAGACCAACAATCTCGGCTACTACGGATCCGGTGGGGTGGCTGCGGAGGGCGCCTACTGGATGAACGCCTACCAGCCGGAGTGGAACTACGGCCCGGCGTTCTTCGACGCCCGGCACAACTTCGTGTTCTCGGCCAATTACGAGCTGCCCTTCGGCCGGGGCCGGCGGTGGGGGACCAACTCGTCGGCGCTCGTGAACGCGATTCTCGGTGGCTGGCGCCTGAGCGGCATCTTCCAGGCCCGATCGGGATTCCCGATTACGGTGGTCGACGGGAGCGGGCCGTCGCTCCAGGCCGTGCGGGGGAACGAGCGGCCGAACTGCGTGGGAGACCCGGAGCCGGCCAACCAGACGATCGACACCTGGCTGGACATCAACGCGTTCGCCAGGGCGCCGCGTGGCACGTGGGGCAACTGTCCGATCGGCGTGGCGCGCGCCCCGGGCTACACGAACATCGACGCCGTCCTCGCCAAGCGGTTCACGGCCGGCGCCGATCGGTACTTCGAGTTCCGCGCCGAGGCCTTCAACCTGACGAACACGCCGAGCTTCGGCCCACCCGCACGCGACATCAATGCGCCGAACACGTTCGGCCGGATCACCAGCACCGTCAGTACCGCGCGGACCGTGGAGCTGGTGCTGAAGTTCTACTTCTGAGCACTGTCGGATTGTCGTCACCCTGAGGGTGGAAGCCACGATGACCGCCAGCGGTCAGCTGGCAGTCCGTGGCTTCCGTCTTCAGGTAACGCCGCCGAACCTTGAACCTTGGAACCCTGAACCTTGAACCGTCTTTCAGAACAGGAACCGGGCACCGAAGCGGATCACGCGCTCGGTACCGCCGATGATCGAGGTGATCCGTCCGAAGTTCGCGTTGCCGAACGAGCCGTTCGGGTTGCTGTAGTGGGGCGAGTTCGTCGCGTTGAAGAAATCGGCGCGGAGTTCGGCGCGGCGGGTGCCGATCCGGACGATCTTCACGAGCGACGCGTCCAGGTTCACGTAGGCGGGACCGGTCAGCAGCATGTTCCGCCGGACGTTGCCCCAGGTCCCCGCTTCGGGCGCCGAGAACACCGACGTGTCGAACCACAGCTGGTCCGTGCCGATTCCGCCGAGCACGTCGGGCGTGCCGCTGGCGTTCGGCCGCTGCGTGTTGCCGGGCGCCCGCAGCCCCGCGGCGCTGGCCGTGAAGTCGATCGGCGTGCCGGAGATCGCCGCGAAAATGCCCGAGACCTGCCAGTCCCCGAAAATGCGGCCCAGGACGCCCTCCTGCAACCACCGCCCCTGGGGGCCCCACGGCAGGATGTAAACGAAGCTGCTCGTGAAGCTGTGCGTCGAATCGAAGCTCGTCCGTCCCCAGCTGCGTTCGATGTCCGCCGGGGTGGAGATGGTGCCGTTGCTGTCCCCGTTGTAGTAGTTGTAGCCGCGGCCCAGCGTGTACGAGTTGGTCATCTGCAGGCCGCTCCGCAGCCGGCGGTCGACCTTGACCTGCATCGAATGGTACGTGGACTTCACCGGCATCGTGCTGGTCGTGCTCGCGGATCGCCCGAACTCGGCGAAGAGCGGCCGGCCGGCGTTGTCCGCGCCAAGCGTGTACCCGGCGTTCAGATCGATGCGGGCGATGATGTCCTGGCCGCGGTTGGCCACGTACGCCACCTCGGCGGTGAAGCCGCCGGGCAGCTCGCGCTGGTAGGCGACGTTCCAGGAGTGCAGCCGGCCTTCGTGAAGGTCGGTGGGCACCGAGAAGAAGCCCTGCTGGTTGAACGGCGCACCCGGGACGACACCCGTTTCAGGGATGACCGCGAAGTTCGGATCCGGCATGCCGGCCGCCATCGATCCGGCCGTCGCGAAACTGTTCGGCGGGTTGATCTGGTTGTTCTGCTTGACCGGGAAGTTGAACGCGTAGGAGTTGTCCGGCCAGGGGATCGTGCTCACGCCGTAGCCGGCGCGCAGCACGTTGAACTCGTTGAGGCGCCACGAAATGCCGGTGCGCGGATTGAAGTTCCACCAGTAGCTCTCCACGCCCAGATTGTCCGGCACCTGGCTGTACCCCGAAACGCGCAGGGTGTTGTTGGTCGGATCATAGTTCGACAGGCCGCCGCGACCGGTCAGGCCGACGAGCGGCGTGTAGTACTCGTGGCGCAAGCCCAGGTCGAGGGTGATGTCGGGCCGTATCTGCCATTTGTCGTGAATGTACGTGAAGACGGCCCAGTGGCGCGTCCCGGGATCCACGTCTGTGATCAGGTCCCGACCAAGGCTCTGGGGCGCATCCAGGAGGAAAGCGGCGAACGCGTTGGCGAAGCCGTTCTGGGCGGCCGTGTCGCTCGGGGTGGCCGTCGTCGCACCCCGGTACCGGAAGATCCCGCGCGGGCCGCCGTTGTCCTGCACCTGCAGCAGGTAGTCGCGGTTGTAGCGGAGATCGCCTCCCACTTTGAGCGTGTGGTTGCCCCAGAGCTTGGTCGCGGTCGTCGCGATCGTCCACGTGCGTTCCGACCGATCCCACGGCAGCGAGGCCGCGAACCCGACCAGCGTGCCGTTGTAGCCGGCAACGTCGATTGTGGTGATCCCGCTCGAGAAGGGATTCAGGTTGATTCCGGAGATGCCCACCTCCTCGGAGGTGTTCTGTCCGTGGGCTTCGGAAATGGCTTCGTTGTGGTAGTAGCTCATCCCCACCCGGACTTCCTGAATCAGCGTGTTCGACCAGGCTTTGTTGTAGTTGCCCGCGACGTTGTGGGTGGGGTTCGTCCCGTACCCGGCGAAACCCTTGATCCCGCCCCAGATGCCGAACGTCGCTGGGTCGTACGTCGTGGGATTCGTGTAGCTGTAGCGGACCGACAGGTTGTCGGCGGCGGTCATCTGGCTCGTCACCTTGAAGTCGAACTGGTTGGTCCGCTTCTCACGCACGTAGGGCTTCTCGTAGTTCGTGCCGCCCAGAGGAATGCCTGACAGATTCGGCAGCGGGACGTTGGCCATGATGGTCTGCGCAATGGGGCTGATGCGGTCGGCCGGAATCTGGTTGTTCGGGAAGGGCGTCCGACCCGTCCCGTCGGGGTTGCCGGTCGCCGGGTCGTAGATGATCGTCGACGCCGCGCTGAAGTCTCCGTTGCGGAAGGCCGCTTCGGGCAGGTCGGCGCGCGTGATGCGGCCGCTGTCGTCGATCGTGCGCACGTAGTCGCCGAAGAAGAACAGCCGGTTCCGCAGGATGGGCCCACCGAGCGTGAACCCCCCTTGGAGGTACTTCGTGTCGGGCGGCTCCGACAGCGCCGAGAACGGGTTGCGCGCCACGGTCGCTTCCGAGTTGCCGAACACGAACCCCGTGCCGCTGAGATCGTTGGTGCCCGACTTCAGCGTGACGTTGGTCACGGCGCCGCCGGCCCGCCCGAACTCCGCGTCGTAGTTGCTCGTCGTGACCGCCACGGTCTCGAGGGCCTCGGCGGACGGGATCAGCACGGTGAGCAGGCCGGTCTTGTGGTTGTTGTCCGTTCCTTCCAGCTGCACGTTGTTGGCCAGCCGCGACTGCCCGTTGACATTGCTGGACAGGCTGTCCTGTGAATTGAAGAACTCCGAATGCGGACGGAACGGGCGCGAGGCGCCGGGGACCGTGATGAGCATCCCCTGGAAATTCCGGTTGAACCCGAGCGGCATCTCCGCGATCTGCGCCCCCTCGATGATGCGCCCCGTGTCGGTGCGATCCGTCTGCAGCGTGGGCGTCTCGGCCGTCACGGTCACCGACTCGGTCAGGGCGCCGACGCTCAGCCCGATGTCCACGCGGACGGAGGTATTGACCCGCAGTTCCACACCGTCACGGGTGAATTTCTTGAAGCCGGAGAGCTCCCCGTCGATCCGGTAGGTGCCGGGCGGAACGTTCGTGAAGATGTAGTAGCCGGTCTCGTTCGAGACGGTCGACCGGGAGATGTTGGTGCGGGTTTCCGTCGCGGTGACGGTCGCGCCAGGCACGGCGGCGCCGCTGTCGTCGCGGACGTTGCCGAGCAGCGTGCCGTGGGCGGCCTGGCCCGCCGCGTCCACGGGCAGCAGGAGGACGAGGGGAACGGCGAGGGCCCGGAGCAGAAGGGCTCCGGTGCGGCGGAATGACGGGAAACGGCCTTGACGGCTCATGGAATCCTCCTCCCCTGCCGGCCAGCGGCAGCGTCGCCCGGACCGAAGGCAGTCCCGGACCTGGGCGCCGGCAGGCGCGTAACAGCGATAGAGAACTCCGGCTGGGTATGCTTGTCAAGCAAAAACGCCGGGACCGAGGCGGGAGCAGGGTTACCGTCGGGGCGGAGTGCCAGATGCCCGGCCGGTGAACCTCGGGCCCGCCTCGGGCGTAAGCTCGTAATAATGGGGGCGACGCGAGCCCTCCCACCTGTTCGAGGATTCCGCCAATGAACGACCTTCGACACGCCGTGCGGGGACTGCGCAAGCAGCCGGGATTTGCCGCCGTCGCCGTCCTCACGCTGGCCCTCGGCATCGGCGTGAACGCAAGCCTGTTCTCGCTGGTCAGCGCGTTCTTTCTGCAACCGCTGAACGTCGAAAACCCGGATGAGCTGGTGATGCTCCTCCAGCGTGGCGACGTGATCGACGTCCCATACGGCTATTCGTACCCCGATTACCAGGACTTCCGCGAGCAGTCCACCGCTTTTTCCGAGCTCACCGCATACACGCCCACCCCCGTGCACCTGAGCGCTCGCGGCCAGGCGCCCGAGCGCACGTGGGTTGAGGTCGTCTCTTCGAACTACTTCAGACTGGCTCGCGTGGCGCCCGCGCTGGGGGCCTTCCCCGAGGGAAGCACCGTGGAGGTGAAGGGGGCGGCGCCGGAGGTGGTGCTGAGCTACCGCTACTGGCAGCGGCGGTTCGGCGCGGACCCGGCGATGGTCGGCGGAACGATCACCCTGAACGGCAGGACGTTCACGGTGAAGGGCATAGCGCCCGAGAGCTTCACGGGTCTGTCCTGGGCCATGGCCGTGAGCGCGTTCGTGCCCGCCGGAGCGCTGGGCGCGCTGCTGGAAGACGGCGACGCCTTCCGCGAGAACCGGGGAGCGCCCGCTTTCCGCATCATGGGCCGGCTCGCACCGGGCGCCACCGTCGAGGCGGCGCGCGCCGAGGCCGAGGTAATCCTCGGGCGTCTGGTAACGGCGTACCCGGCCGAGCACAAAGGCAGCCGGGCCATGGTGATCCCGGAGAACCGGGCCCGCCCCGACCCGAGCGTGTCGGGCGTGCTCCCGGTGTTTGCCGCCGTGCTGGCCGCGCTGGTGGCGCTGGTTCTGCTCATCGCGTGCGCGAACGTGGCCAACCTGATGCTCTCGCGTGCCGCGGCGCGGCAGCGGGATCTCGTGATCCGCTCGGCCCTCGGCGCCAGCCGCCTGCGGCTGATGAAGCTTCAGCTCACGGAGAGCCTGATCCTCGCCGCCGCCGCCGGCCTGCTCGGCTTCCTCCTGGCGCACTGGGCCGGCCAGGCGCTCACCGCCTTTGCGCCGGCCGGCGACATCCCGATCAACCAGGAACATCCCCGGGACTGGCGCGTGTACGTCTTCACGGCCGCCGTGTCGATGCTCGCGGGGATGTTTACAGGCCTGTGGCCGGCCCGTTCCGCAACCCGCTTTGCCCTCGTCGAATCGCTCAAGCAGGGCGGGCCGGTGGGCGGCACCTCCCGCCACGCGTTCCGAAGTCTCCTCGTGGTCGGGCAGGTGACGTTGTCGCTGGTGGTGCTCGTGGCGGCTGCGCTCTTCCTCCACAGCCTCCGGCAGCTGCAGAAGGTCTCCCTGGGATTCCGGCCGGATGGCCTACTCATGCTCTCCGTGGATCTGGGCCTGCAGCAGTACGGCGACGAGCGCGGACGCATGTTTCTCGAAGATCTCGTCGAGCGGGCCGAGGCGCTGCCCGGGGTGGAGTCGGCCACGATAGCGGTCCACGTGCCGTTCGACTACGGCATTCAGGTCAGCGACGTCGCCACGGGCGAGGACGTCCCGGGTTCCCGCGACGGCTACCTTCCCGCCCCCTTCAACGTCGTCGGGCCCGGCTACTTCGAAACGCTCGGGGGCTCGATCGTCCTCGGCCGCGCCTTCGACAGCCACGACGACCGCAGTTCGCGGCGCGTGGCTGTAGTCAACTTGACGATGGCGGGGAAGCTCTGGCCCGCCCGCGACCCGATCGGCCGTCGGTTCCGGTTCGGCCGCGATGGCGAGTGGATCGACGTGGTTGGCGTTGCGGCGGATGGCAAGTACATCATGGTGGGCGAAGGGCCGCGTCCGTATTTCTACGTGCCGCTGGCCCAGGCCTATCGATCGCCCGCGACCCTCGTCGTCCGCACGACGGCCGAGGCCGGCGCGCTGGCGTCCCCCGTCCGCCGGCTCCTGAGCCAGATGGATCCGGATCTGCCCGTGTTCAACGTCCGGACGATGAGCGATCACCTTCGCGACAGCGTGTTCGGGTTCATGCCGATGCGGGCCGGCGCCTACATGGCCGGCGTGCAGGGGGGGATCGGGCTGCTGCTGGCGCTGATGGGTCTCTATGCCGTCGTCTCGTACGCCGTGACCCGGCGAACCCGCGAGATCGGCGTCCGCATGGCTCTCGGGGCCAATCGCGCCGACATCCTGCGCCTCGTGGTCCGCGAGGGGATGCGGTTGACGCTCGTCGGCGGCGCCCTCGGATTCCTGCTGGCCCTCGCGCTCGGATTCGGACTGTCACGCGTGCTCTATGGCGTCTCGCCGCTCGACCTGCGGCTCACCGGCGGAGTGACCGCGCTGCTGCTGCTCGTCTCGGCCCTGGCGTGCTACGTGCCCGCGCTCCGCGCGACGCGCGTGGATCCGCTGATCGCACTGCGGGAGGAATAAAAGAGGGCCGTTCGATGGGCGCGATGTTCTGAGGGTCACGAGCCGGCGAAGCGATCGGTGGCCGATCAGAAGCGGAACGAGTACTGAACCTTCGCCGAGATCCTGCTGTCCTGCGGCCGGAACCGACGATCGCCGTCGTCGTCCTGTACCCAGCCCTGATTGAATGCGAAGAACAGGTCGTTGCCAGGCTGCAGGGTCCACCGGAGCCGGCTCTGCCAGCCGAGGTTCCTGGAGCGATTGTCGTACTGAACCAGGTTCGACAACGACACCGACGGGGTTGCCGAGTACCCGATGCTGGCCGAGAAGATGCGGGCGATGAAGTGCCCTTCGGGCAGCCGCGCAAACGTCTGGTTCGTCCCCAGGGTCATCGTGAACCAGGGCGGGAGCTTGTAGGTCAGGCTCGTCGTCAGCTGTTCGGCCTTGCCCGACCAATACCCGCCGTAGGTCAGGTTGACGCTGCCCGACAGCCGCCGCTTCGTGGCCGTTGAGAGCAGGTTGCTCCTGAAGCGGGTGAACCGGTACTCGCCCGGGAGGAGAACGACGCCGGGCGAGATCTCGAACGGTTCGAAGAGGCGCTCGTACGTCGGATTGAAATCGAACATCCCGTGGAGGTTGTCCCCGGAGCTCAGGTGCCAGTCGAGCAGCGTCACGTAGACGTCCCAGCTCTCGACCAGTCCCGTGTCCAGCCTCGTAAAGCGCGTGTAGTAGACATCATGGAACATCTGCTGAACGTTCAGGAACGATTTCGGCCGCGGGTTGTAGCTGCCGGCAACCCTGAGCAGTCGCACGTTGTTGCGCTGGACGAACCCCAGGGCCGGCCTGAAGTTCTCCTGAATCTCGCGGAACGCGATCTGGGCGTTGAAGCGGTCGTTCGGGTAGTGCGCGGAGAAGCCGTACGACCAGTCGCGTCCGGACACGCCTTCGTTCGCGCTCCTGACCCCGTATCCATTCACGACCAGATTGTTCGGACGTCCCAGGAACCGTGAAGTGGCGAGGCGCACGTCGGCGCCGTAGGTCTGGCCTGTCTGTCCTTCCGCGGGATCGCCCGCGGTGACGATCGCGCCGACGTACGACTGCTGGAGGAGATTGCGCTTGACGCGGCCGACGAAGAAGTTCTTCTCGCTGACGATCGGCAGATCGCCGGTCCGGACCCCCAGCACGCCGACATCCGTACGCCCGACAGTGCCGGTGAGCTTGAGGCCGGCCTCCAGCGGCACCTCCTCTCCGTCGAGCAGGCCAATCTGCCTGCTGAAGAACGGATACACGTCCGCGCCGGCGGACGGGATCCCGCCGGCGGGTTCCGGGCCTGTGCTGGCGAACCCGAATACTCCCGCGCCCTGCAGGAAGAACGACCGCTTCTCCGGAAAGAGCAGCGAGTAGCGCGTGAGATTGATCTGGCGGGCATCGACTTCCGTCTCTCCGAAATCGGTGTTGACCGTCGCGGTGAGCTTCAGGCTGGGCGTGATGTTGTAGAAGACGTCGAGACCGGGCTTTCCGCTGGTATCGTTCTCGCCGGCCGTGTGGAGCACCCGTCCGGCGGCGAAGGGCCGCACATCGAGGCCGAGTCCCTGCGTCAGGCCGACGAGGCCGGTGATCTCGCCCGCTTCCGAGACCTGGGTGAACTGGACGTCGAGCCGCGCACCCGACCAGCGGTCTTCCTCGAGCTTCCGATGGACGGTCCGGGAGAGATTGAATCCCCAGACCGTCCGCCCGGCGGGAAAGCTCAGGCTCTTGAATGGAATCGCGAACTCCGCGATCCACCCGCGCTCCGAACGGTTGGTCCGCACGTTCCAGATGGCGTCCCACTCGGCGTTCAACTCACCGCTCGCCACCAGGCCGTCGACGAGCGCGCCCGATGGGTTGGTGGCGAAGTAGAATGCGCTCCGCTGGTCGCGGAAGGTGTCGAGCACGATCTCGACTCGGTCATCGGAAGACAGGCTGGCGTCGCGCGCCATCTGCGTGCCGATGATCCGCCGCGGCTCGGAGTCGTGCGAGACGACGCCGACGTACAGGTGATCGCGGTCGCAGATCACCGTGACGTCGGTCCGCTCCGTTGGCGGCCGGCCCTGCAGCGGCTGCCGCTGAACCAGCTCACCGATCCCTGGAGCCGCGGTCCAGATCGGCTCGTCGAGCACCCCGTCGATCGTGATCGCGTCCATCGTGCACGTCACGACAGCCGATCTCGGGCCGGGCTCCGGCAGGGTGCCTTGCTGGAGGGGAGAGGCAATCGCGGACGAAACGGCCACGCACAGCGAGAGCACGGCGGAGTCGACCGGCGCGAAGCGCTTCATCGAGTCACGCAGAGTCTATCAGCCTCGGCGTGGCCCCTCTCGCGTTCTGGTCCCTTCCACTGCATCTCAGCGGGTTTCGGGCTGCGTGTGCTCCAGCTTCTCCAGTGCAGTGTGGAGATCTCGTCCGCGGTGGTACCCGCGCTCCGTGATGAGCGTGAGCGCCGTTCGCGCCCGGGTCAGCTCGTCGGGCGATGCGACGCGAAGAAGCGCTCGGAGGTCGGCAACATCCTGTGGACGTGTCACGTCGTCTCGGGCGAGGATCTTGAGCGCAATCAGGTGGCCTGTCGTCGCGACACGGACACGCAGCTCCGGGAGCAGCTGGATTTCATCGGCTTCAGCCGCTATCTCAGGCTCGATTCCGGACGATGCAAACAGCAGGTCGATGATGGGGCTGGTCGGTACTCGAGGGCGCGTGAGCCTCGCTGTTGCGAGGCGACCTGCCGCCTCCTGCTGAATGATGGCTTCGATCTCGTAGCCGGCACCCCGAAGGCGCCGAAGGAGAGCCTCCGCCTCGGCATCGCTCGCGACCGCGACGACGATGTCGGCATCCCGGGTGAATCGAGGTTCGGTGCGTGCGGACACTGCCAGGCCGCCGACCAGCGCGAACGGATGGTGAGTCCCGGTGAGATCAGCGCAGATCTGACGGAGCGCCGTTTCGAGCGCTGTCACACGAGTCGGGCGGTCACGTCGATGGCGTGGCCGCTGGAGTCGCCGGACTCCGCTCCTGGTCGCTCCAGCAGCCACGCCCGAAGAAGTCGCTCGATCTCCTCTTCACCGGCTTCGGGATGCTGCCGGCGCAGGTTCTGCCGCATCAGATCGACGCCGGTCTGGAACAGGTCCAGCGTCGAGCGAAACGCCTCGACGACCGCCGAAGATGCAGTGTCCATACAGCAACTGTACGGGTTTCAGCCGTGCCCAGCAAGCGCCCGGGCGGGTGTCTCTTGTGATCGGCCTGTCAGCGATTTGAACGTATCGTCCCTGCGTCGATGCCCGGCGGGCCGATCGGCCGGAGCCCCGAGGCTCACCTGCCCCGTGGCCGAAACAATCCGCGGAAATCCGCGTGCATCCGCCTTCGCCCTTCGGGCTCCGGCGGACATGTCCGCGACGCGTGGCCCGGAGTCAACCCGCGAAGATCCGCGATTCAGGGGCGCCGCGTCGACTGCCAGGCCTCGAGCACCCATCCGCGTTCCCGTTTCACGTACACGATCGTGAACCGCAACGGAATGCTCTGTTCCTTACCGCCGATCGAGACCACGACATCCGATTCGCCGTTGAGAATGGCGACATCTGGCGTGGCGAACCGCGCCTGGACGTTGCGGTGCGCCAGCGAGCGGTAGGCGACCTGGCCGCTCCGCAGGGTTTCCAGAAACTTGTCCTTCGAGTCCAGCACCCCGCTCGAATGCGTGTAGCTGAGCGTCGGGGACAACATCTCGCCGAGCTGGTCGAGCTTCCCGGAGGTGAGGAGATCGATCCGCTGCTGCTCGACCTTCAGGATTTCGTCGGCGGCAGGCGTCTGCGCCAGCGCGGCGTGCGCGATCAGCGCGGCGCCCGCGAGGAGGGCAAGAAGATGTCGGTTCGTCATGGTGGCGACATCGTAGCCCAACGCGGGTGGCCGCGCATTTCGCCGGGAAGGCGCGATGCTACCAGGGCTTCAGGCGGATGTTCCGGTACTCCACTTTCATCGGCGGTCCGACGTGCACCTGCATTCCCAGCAGCCCCTCGGCGGGACGGCTGAGCGCGTCGTCGTCGATCGTCACGCTCATCAGCTGTCCGTTGAGCTGATGGATCAGCGTGTTCCCACGGATGATCAAGTGGACGCTGTTCCAGCCGTCGGTCGCGACGGCCGCGAGCGCCGCCGGGTCGCCGATCG
>DASPFV010000029.1:0-2231 GCA_035620975.1 Vicinamibacterales bacterium | reverse complement strand
GGCCGGCTCGTCGAGCATCAGCGCCTTCGGCTCGGCGGCCAGCGCCATGGCGATCGCGATCTGTCGGTGCTCGCCGTGGGAGAGGTTGCCGACGAGCTCGCCGAGCTTGTCCTGGATCGCGACGCGGCCGGCGGCGACGCGTGCTCGCTCGCGGATGGCCTTCTCCTTGCCCGGAAGCAGCACTGGGCGGAGGCGGCCTCCCTCGACGCCGACGATCGACAGGTAGATCGAGTCCTCGACGGTGAGCCCGTTGAACAGACGGGACTGCTGGTACGTGCGTGCGAGCCCGAGCTTGGCGCGATATCGGGCTGGGCGCTTCGTGACGTCCTCCCCGAACAGCTCGACGGTGCCGGTGGACGCGGGGATGTCTCCGCAGATGACGTTGAAGAGCGTCGTCTTGCCGGCGCCGTTCGGGCCGAGGATCGCACGACGCTCGCCGCGCTCGACGACCACGTCGACGCCGTCGCACGCGAAGAGCCCGCCGAACCGCCGGCCGACCCCCCGCAAGCGGAGGGTCGGCGCGGCGTGCTCGACGGACGGTGCTGCTTCGGTCAACGACCTACTTCAGGTTCTGCTTGGTGATGACGCCGTTCTTGACGACCTTGATCTTCCCCTGCCACGGGAGCTTGCGCTTCACGCAGGGCGGATAGTTCCGGCCCGGCGCGGGCTTGTTCGGGCCGAAGTAGCCGCCGAACGTCTGGTCGACGTTCGGGACGTAGCCCACGATCGAGGTCGTGACCGTTCCTTCACCGGCCGCCTTCGTGATCTGCAGCGGGTACTGATCCTGGATCGCCTGCCGACGGCTGTCGAGCCGCAGCGTGCCGTTGTTGGCGACCTGGAAGGCCGGCTTGATCGAACGCGGCAGCGCTCGCTGCAGTGCTGCTCCGACCTGGCCGTTCGACTTGTTCAGTCCCTGGACCATCGCCCACGCGGCGTTCCAGTAGTTGTAGAAGAACCCGTCGTTCACGTTCTGGCCGTCGAACCACTTGCCGGCGTTGCGCACGTAGGTCCGGGCCTGGCGAGTCTTCAGACCACCCGTCTGGAACGTCCCGAAGCCACCCATGTACGCCCCGACGAGACGCGGCGCGACCGTGGTGTTGGCACCGAGGAAGTAGAGGAACAGGTTGCCCGAGTGCTGCCGTGCGTTGACCGGTCCGTACGCCTGCTCGAACGCGGTCAGTGCAGCGCTCGTGTTCGCTCCTCCGACGAGCCAGAAGTACCCGTCGACCTGGTTCGGCCTCGGGAGCTGACGGATGAAGGGCGCGTAGTCGCCGCCTGCCGGCGGTGTCCAGACGCGCTTCGTGATCCGCCCGCCGATACCGCAGAAGTCGGCGATGATGCCAGCGGCGGAGGTCCAGGGGAAGCTGTAGTCGTCACCGATCAGAGCGGCCGTACGCCAGCCGAGCTTCTTGTAGACGATCTCCCCGAGACCCGCGTTCCACTGAGCGCCGTCGCCGTGGTAGCGGAAGAGGTTCTTCGGCGCGATCTGCATTGTCGGATCCTGCGACCCGGCCGTGCCGATGATCACGGTCTTCTGTGGGTTGGCCTTCGCCCAGTTCGCGATTGCGACGGCCTCGTCCCCTGACAGCGGGCCGATCATGATGTCCGCCTTGAGCTGGGTCATGAGCCGGCGCGTCTCCTTCAGCGCGAGCGCGGGCGTCTCGTCACCGCAGCCGATCCCGACGAGGTTCAGCCTCTTGCCGCCGGCAGTACCGCCGACCATCCCCGCGGACGGCTTCTTCCTGTTCTTCGGCTTCGCCCCCGCGTACTGCGAGAGAGCGGCGACGGTACCCGCCGTGTCCACCTCGTAGCCGAACGCGAACGCTCCCTTGCAGTCGGTCATGATCGCGAACTTCACGTCGTTCGCCTGCGACGGTGTCGCGAGCGCGCCCGACGTCCCGATCGTGGCAGCGACTGCCAGAAGCGCGAGCGGAAGCACGAGCTTCCACTTCCCTACCGTCATATGGACCCTCCTTCTCGGTGCCTGCACATTCACACCTGCTGCCCAGCATTGATGAGCCTACGCCAAGCGGCGCAGCGCTACCACTCCCTCGTCACGACACAACCGCCGCCGGTGCCGTGCCCTCCGCCTCCGGGTCGGCGGGCGTCGCCCGCTTGCGGCGCGACTCCCAGACCCGGTCCCACAGACCCATGAGCCCGTCGGGCGAGACGATGACGATGGCGAGGAAGATGAATCCGATCACCGTGTTGAAGGTGCCGCCGATCACCGG
>DASPFV010000028.1:0-94949 GCA_035620975.1 Vicinamibacterales bacterium | reverse complement strand
TCAGTACGTCATTGCAAGACCTGACCCCACCTGCCCCGCCTGACCCGTCAGCGCCGGCGCGCCATCCACCGGCGGCCATGGATGCTGAAGTCAATCAGGTCTTCGGCGCTCATGTTCGTGAAGCCGGCCGCCCGCACGTCGCGGATGAATGCCCCGTCCACACCGTGGATCCGCATCCGGACCAGCTGCTCGCGGTCGAGCGAGCCGTAGCCGAGATCCTTCAGCTCCCGGATGAACTCCGGCGTGACCCCGTGGATGCGCATCTTCACCAGGTCCTCGACGGTCAGCGTCGAGTACCCGAGGCTCCGTAGCTCCTTTACGTAGGAGCCCGTCACGCCGTGGATCCGCATCCGCACGGCATCGGCCAGCGTCAGGTCCTTGAAGCCCAGCTCGCGCATGTCCCGAATGAACGACGGCGTCGCCCCGTGGATCCTCAGCCTGACCAGATCCTCGATCTGCAGGTCCTTGTAACCCATCTCCCGCATCTCGCGGATGAACTCCGGCGTGACGCCGTGGATGCGCATCTTCACCAGGTCTTCGACGGCGGGCTGCTCGAACCCCGCCGACCGGACGCTCTGGAGGAACGCCGGTGTCGCGCCGTGAATGCGCGTCCGGACCAGGTCCTCCACCGACAGCCCCCGATAGCCGGCCTCGCTCATTGCCTGCACGTACTCGGGGGTCGCCCCGTGAATGCGAGTGCGCACGAGGTCCTCGAGCGGCAGCCGGTCGTACCCTGCCCGGCGGAGCCGCTGGATGTAGCTCGCGTCCACGCCGTGGATGCGCAGCCGGACCATGTCGTCGAGGTCCGCGTCCCTGTAACCCTCGGCTTCGATCGAGGCGATGAAGGCGCGGCTGACGTCGTGGATGGCGAGCCGGAGCAGGTCCGTGTCGGACAAGCTGCGTCCGGCCTGCCGCATCGCGGCCTGGTACTCGGCCGAGGGGCTGAACGTGTACGTGCCCGCGCCGAGCCCATTCGTGAAGCTGCCCTCGAAGCTCACGGTGCCTGCATCGCGCCGTAACGCGAACCGGACGTCGCGGGCGGACCACGTCTCGCTCGCGCCGGCCCGATCCAGGCCGAGATCGCTCAGCCGAATCGATGTCCCGTACTGCTGCCCCCGTCCGTGGTCCAGGCGCAGCGATACCCATCGTTCGCCGGTGTCCTTCGTCCAGCTGTCGGACAGATGCAGCGTCCACGTGCCCGTTACGGCCGAAACGCCTTGCGGGGGGAGGGCCAGCGAGAACATCAACGGGGCTGCCAGGATCAGGCTCTTCATGCGCGTCCTTTCTTCCTGCGCTTGGACGGCCCCGCCTGCCCGAAGGTTGAAACCCGGCTCAGTTCCGCTGCCGCAGGAAGTCGTGCAGGGCCCGGAATGCCTGCCCCCGGTGGCTGACCGACGCCTTCCGCTCGGGGTCCAGCTCGGCCAGCGTGCACCCGAACGGGGGATAGAAGAAGATGGGGTCGTAACCGAAGCCGTTGCTGCCTCTCGGTTCCGCCGCAATCAGTCCCGAGACGACGCCCTCCGACTCGAACATCACCTGATTCCCCTCGGCGAGCGCGACGCGACAGACGAACCGCGCGGGGCTGGTCTCGAGCCCCTGGTCGCGCAGCAGTTCGTGGATCTTCCGGAACTTCACGGGGTAGTCGGTGCCGTGCCAGCGGGCCGAATGGATGCCCGGGGCGTTCCCGAGCGCGCTGATCTCGAGCCCCGAATCGTCGGCCACGCACGGAAGCCCTGTCGCCTCCGCGTAGTAGAGCGCCTTCAACCGCGCGTTCTCGGCAAACGTGCGGCCGGTCTCCTCGGGCTCCGGGACGCGGGGCAGCTCAGTGAGAGTGCGCAGCCTCACGGGGAGATCCTGGAGGATGGCGGCAATCTCGCGCGCCTTGCCGGGGTTGGTGGTGGCGACGACGAGGGTCAGGTCAGGCACGCAGGTCGCCGACGACGCTGCGCTGCAGCGAGACGAGCTCGCGGATGCCGACGTCGGCCAGCTCCATCAGATCGTCCAGCGCGCGGCGCTCGAACGGCGGTCCCTCGGCCGTGCCCTGCACCTCGATGAACCGGCCGTCTCCCGTCTTCACCACGTTCATGTCGACTTCGGCCTTCGAGTCCTCGTCGTAGGCGAGGTCCAGCATCGGCGTGCCGGACACGACGCCCACGCTCGTAGCGGCGACGAAATCCTGTACGGGCACCGCCCGGATTCCCCCGCTCTCGCGCAGCCGCTTCAGCGCGAGGACGAGCGCCACGTAGCCCCCCGTGATCGAGGCCGTTCGCGTGCCGCCGTCGGCCTGGATCACGTCGCAGTCGATCCAGACCGTGCGCTCCCCGAGCTCCGTCAGCCTCACGACGGAGCGCAGCGACCGGCCAATCAGCCGCTGGATCTCCTGCGTGCGACCACCGACCTTGCCGGCCGACGCTTCGCGCTGCGTCCTGGTGCTGGTGGCGCGCGGCAGCATGCCGTATTCCGCCGTGACCCACCCTTTCCCGGTGTTCCGGAGGAACGGCGGCACGCGATCCTCGACGCTGGCGGAGCAGACGACGCGGGTGCGGCCGATCTCGATGAGGACCGATCCTTCGGCGTGCATCAGAAAACCGGGCGTCATCTTCGCCGGCCGCATCTGCGCCGGCATCCGGCCATCGCTCCGTGTCATGTCGCTCCTCGATGTCGGGGTTCAGGGGAGGGTATCCGATCTGACCCACTGCAGGTTCTTCTGCAGCGGATTGCGCAGATCGACGTGGCCGGCGAGCGTGTCCACCTCGCTGCCCTCGACCAGGATCTGCACGCGGAGGATGGCGGGCATGTTCACCGTCAGCGCGTCGACAATCGAGTAGACGGTGAACAGTTCGTCGAGCGCGCCGCCGGGGTGCCTGGTCCGCGCTTCGACGCTGAGGTCCACGAAGGCCTCCCCGCGTTCCGTGACGTACATCGCACGCAGCGTCGTGCCGGGCGGGATCGCCGAGACGAGCGGCTGCGGCGCGGGCTCCAGCTGCGCCTGGACGATCTGCTGGGCCTGTTCCAGTACCGTCTCGCCAAACGGGATCTCGCGCTGCACTCCCACGAGCGCCATGCCATCCTCGGAGACGTAGTAGAGCGTCGCGGTGATGCGCCGTTCCGGCGCTGCCGACGGCGCCGGTGCCGGATCGGTGGCCGCGGCAGGGGCCGGCCCCGACTGGCGCAGCACGATGAGCGCGACCACCGCGCCCGCGATCGCCAGGAGGACGACCGTCATGGTGGTCGCGCGACGTGTCATCCGCGCATGCCCGACTCCGGCGGCACCGGGCGTCGAGCCTCCCGCTCGCTGCCGCCGCTGCGCTCGACCGGCGCGGCGGATCTCGACGAGCGCACGGACGTGTCGCGATACTGGACAATCCCGTCGACGAGCGCCTGTACGATCGACGCCTGGAACGTGTCCGAGGCGAGCTGCCGCTCCTGATCGGGGTTCGTGATGAACCCCATCTCCACGAGGACGGCCGGCATGTTCGCTCCCACCAGCACGCGGAACGGCGCCTGCTGAATCGCGCGCGGGCTCATCGGGACGCGTTCGCGGAGGGTCGCTTCGACGAGCCTGGCGAACGCCGCGGACTGCTCGATGTAGCGCGCCTGCGCCATCTCCCAGAGGATCACCTCGATGTCGCGCGTGCCGCCGCCGAAGACGGGCAGCGCCTCGCTCTCCCCGCGCGCCACGCGCTCGGCCTGATCGCCGTACTCCGCCAGGCTCAGGTAGAAGACTTCCGCGCCGGCGGCCGACGCGCGCACCGACGCGTTCGCGTGCAGGCTCACGAACAGGTCGGCTTTGTTGTTGTTCGCGAGGGCCGCGCGCTCGTCGAGCCCGACGGTCTGATCGCCGTCGCGTGTCAGGATGACGCGAACGCCGAGGCGGCTCTCGAGGGCCGCTTTGAGCCGCCGCGCCACGCTCAGCGTCACTTCCTTCTCGAGCGTGCCCTGGGGGCCCCTGGCGCCCTCCTCCTCACCGCCGTGGCCGGCGTCGATCACGATCGTGCGGAGCGCTCCGGCGGGAGGCAGATCGAGGAGCGGCGGCGGATCCACGGGCGGTGCCGGGCCGGGCACGGGCGCAGACGTGCCGGGTGCCGGCGCCGTGGTCGCCGCGAGGATGTCAATCACCAGGCGGGCCGCGCCCCGATCGCCCGGCTGATCCGAGGCCCGGTACGATCCGAACCGGGGCCCAAGTTCGATGGCGATCGCCGCGGCGTCGTCTCCGGGGCGCACGCCGGTGACGAGCTCGGACGGCGGAGCCGCCGGAAGCGTCGCGTCGAGCGCGTCAGCCTGGAAGCGGACGATCAGCCGGCTTCCGTCCTGCGTCACTTCATGTGGCGTGGCTGGAGCGACGTCGAGCGTGACCTTCGCCAGCGCGCCGAGCGCGTCGATGGTGCCCGCCACGCGGGGCACGCGCACGTCGCCCACCAGCACGAGTCGAGACGGTTTGCGGAGCTCGAGGCGGGTGCCGGCGGCTGCCGCGAGCGCGCGCGGCACGAAGTCGACCGGCACGAACCAGCGGCCGCCGTCCCGGACCGGCGCCGCGGGCAACGAGATGAGCCGACCGCCGACGGAGGCGAGCCCCTGTCCCGGCGACAGCACGATCGACTGTCCACGAGTCTCGATCGTCAGGCCGCCGGCGAGCGTGTCCTCCTTGACGGTGAACTCGAACAGGCGGGAGAGGTCCTCGAGCGCGAACATCTCCTGTCCGCCGAGGACGCGGGCCGGCAGGGGGCGGCGGCCTTCGCGCGAGAGGACAGTATAGGGAGCCGAAGACCCGGGCGCCTGGGCATGGACCGGCGCCGCCCCGCCCTGCTCGAGCGACGCCAGTCCAGCCAGGACCGCGATCGCATACAAGCGTAAACGTCGGCAGAACAAGATGTTCAATGATACCGGATCGCCGCGCTCACCTGATCTTCTGGTCGGGCAGCTCCTTCCGGATTCCGGCGTCGAGCGGCATGCTGTCGGTCTGGGGCATGAGACCCGTCGCCGCCATCAACCGCGACAGCTCGGTCTGCAGCTCCGCGATGAGGGGCGCCGAGGCGGCGTCGCCGGCGAGGTTGCGCCGCTCGCCGGGATCGTCCTCCAGATCGTACAGCTCCGCCATGTGCCGGTCCGGCCCGCCGTCGCCGTGGGGATAGCGGATGTACTTCCACCGATCGGTGCGCACACCGCGCACGTTCGGCGTATACGGGAATTCCTTCTCGTAGTTGTAGTAGTAGAACCAGCCACTGCGCCATTCCGGATCGCCGGCCGTCACCAGGCGAACCCAGGAGCGGCCGTGGATATCGTGGAGGGCGGGCGCGCCCGCCAGCTCCAGCAGGCTGGGCGCGATGTCCACGGTGAGCACCTGCTCGTCGACGGTCTTCCCGCGCGCACCGAGCGGCGGATACCGCACTGCGAGCGGAATCCGTATGCTCGGCTCGTGCATGGTCCGCTTGTCCACCATGCCGTGCTCGCCTTCCAGCAGGCCGTTGTCGCCCATGAAGACCAGGATGGTGTTGTCGAGCTGGCCGGCCTGTTCGAGCCAGTCCAGCAGCCGGGCGACGCTGTCGTCCACGCTCAGGATCGTGCTCCAGTAGGCGTGGACCATGCGCTCGAAGTCGGCGACGGCTTCGGGACGATCGTCGGGGAAGCTCCGCCGCCATTCGAACAGGGGACCGTAGATCCCGTGCCAGGTGGGCAGCCGTTCGCGGATCCAGTCCGGTTTGCCCTCGAGTTCGAAGGCTGATGCGGGATAGCGGACCGGGATGCTCTCGAAGGCGTTCTCGTATTTGGGCTCGGGCGTATAGAAGCTGTGCGTCGCCTTGTGGCCCAGCATCAGCAGCCATGGCCTGTCGTTCGCGTGTCGTCCCAGCCAGTCCAGCGCCAGGTCGGTGACCACGGTCGTGTAGTAGCCCTTGATCACCTCACGGCGCTCGCCGTTCAGGTTGAACTCGGTATCGAAGTAGCGGCCCTGTCCCTTGTGCGTGACGAAGTAGTCGAAGCCGGGCCGGGGCGCGTCGTTGTCCTCACCCATGTGGTACTTGCCGACGTAGGCCGTGGCGTAGCCCGCTTCCTGCAGCACCTGCGGGAAGTTCCTCAGCGCCGCGGGGTATTCCGTGAAGTTGTTGGTGACGCCGTGCGTGTGCGCGTAGACGCCGCTGAGAATCGACGCCCGGCTGGGCGAGCACAGCGAGGTGGTGCAGAACGCGTTGCGGAACGTGATGCCTTCACGGGCGATGCGATCGATGTTCGGCGTCCGGACATGCGGATGGCCGGCATACCCGAGTGCGTCCCACCGCAGATCGTCGAGCAGGATGAAGAGGATGTTGGGCCGCTGTTCGGACGCCGGGGGCGTGATCCGGGAGCAGGCGGCCAGCGTGGCGAACAGGACTGCGAGCAGGAGCGGGCGCAGCAGAGACATGGCGGTGATTATCCACTCCCGGGGCCTCGGAACCGCAATCTCATCCGCGACGCAACGGTTCCGGCCGCCGGCGTGCCAGAATACGGGGAGCCGTCCGCGGCGTGGTCCGGCCGGCCGCGTCGAGCCCTCAGCATGACGCCACGACTCCTGATCGTCTCGAACCGCCTGCCCATCGTCGCCCGGGTGGATGACGGCCAGCTGCGGCTGGCGGTGTCCAGCGGAGGGCTGGCCACGGGCCTGCGGAGCTGGCACGACCGCTCCGACGGGCTCTGGATAGGCTGGGCCGGCGACACGGGCCGGCTGTCGCCCGCTCTGCAGCGTCAGCTCGAGGAGCGGCTGGCCGCGCATCGCGTCGTGCCCGTTCCTCTCACCCGAGACGAGGTGGAGCGGTACTACGAAGGCTTCTCGAACCGCGTCGTCTGGCCGCTGTTCCACTACCTGGTCGACCGCGTCCCTGTCGAAGCCAGTGGATGGGGCGCGTATCAGGCGGTCAATGAGAAGTTCGCCCGGAGCGTCGCGGACGTGTACCGGCCCGGCGACGTGATCTGGGTCCACGACTATCAGCTGATGCTCGTGCCCGGGCTGTTGCGCGAGCTGATCCCGGACGCCCGCATCGGTTTCTTCCTCCACATCCCGTTCCCCTCGTCGGAAGTCTTCCGCGTCCTGCCGTGGCGCCACCAGATCCTGCAGGGACTGCTCGGCGCCGATCTCGTGGGGTTCCACACGTTCTCGTATCAGCGCCACTTCGTGGCGTCGCTCCTGCACATCGAGGGTATCGAAGCGGACATCGACTCGATCCGCACCTCCGGGCGCGTCGTGCGGCTGGGCGTCTTTCCCATGAGCGTGGACGTGAAGGGGTTCGAGGCGCTCGCCCGGAGCCCTCAGGTGCTGGCCGATGCGGCGGCGATTCGGGCCGACGCCGGCGGCCGGCGAATCCTGCTCGGCGTCGATCGGCTCGACTACACCAAGGGCATTCCGAGGCGGCTCCTCGCGCTCGAGCGGCTGCTCACGCGGGAGCCGGCGCTGCGGGACGAGATCCGGTACGTGCAGGTGGCCGTGCCCTCGCGGAGCACGGTCGATTCCTATCAGCTGTTCCGGCGGCAGGTGGAGGAAGCGGTCGGGCGCATCAACGGCGCCTGCGCGACGCTTCGATCGGTCCCCATTCACTACATGCACCGTTCCGTCTCGCGCAAGGAGCTGGCTGCACTGTTCTGCGCGGCCGACGTCATGCTGGTGACGCCCTTGCGCGACGGCATGAACCTCGTCGCCAAGGAGTTTCTCGCCTCGCGGGTGGACGGCGACGGCGTGCTCGTGCTCAGCGAGTTCGCGGGCGCGGCGGCCGAGCTCGGGGAGGCGCTGCTGGTCAACCCCTACGACGTGGACGCCGTCGCCGGGACCATGGAGCAGGCCCTGCGGATGAGCGCCGAGGAGCGCCGCGCGCGGATGCGCGGTTTGCGTCGGCGCGTGGCGAGCTACGACATTCAGCGGTGGGTCGGGCAGTTCATCGACCAGTTGACTGCGGTGACCCCGTCGGCCCGGATACCCGTGCCGGCGAGAGCGCCGGCCGACATTCCCGAGCTGATGTCACGCCTGCTGCACCGGCCGCTGGTGCTGCTGCTGGACTACGACGGCACGCTGGTGCCCATCGCGCCGGCACCCGAGCTGGCGGCGCCCGACGCCGAGCTGCAGCTCCTGCTCGGCGAGCTGTCCCGCCGGTCTGACGTGGAGCTGCACCTCGTGAGCGGCCGGCCGCAAGCGGTGTTCGAGGAGTGGTTCGGCGGCCTCTCCGCCGCGCTGTGGGCCGAGCACGGCTTCTGGCATCGACCGCGCGGAGGAGGCCCGTGGCAACCTGCGGGTGTCGTGCCTGAGCAGACGATGGAGAAGGTCCTGCCCATCCTCGAGCATTTCGCCGCGCAGACACCCGGCGCGCTGGTGGAGCGGAAGACCGCGGCCCTCGCCTGGCACTATCGGATGGCGGAACCGGGATTCGGCGCCCGCCAGGCCCACGAGCTGCGCATGCTGCTCGGAGACGCTCTCAGCAACCAGCCGCTCGAAGTGCTCGAAGGGAAGAAGGTGATCGAAGTGCGCATGCGCGGCATCAGCAAGGCGCTCGTCTCACGGCGCGTGGCGCCCTCCGTGGTCGATCCCCGCTCGATCGTGGCCATCGGGGACGATCGCACCGACGAGGATCTGTTCGCCGCGTTGCCCGAAGGCAGCCTCACCATCGTAATCGGGAGCGCGCCGAGTCGAGCCGCGCACCGCCTGAGCGACGTCCGGGCGGTCCGGCAGCTCCTCCAGATGCTCGTGGGCCGCACGGTCACCCCGAAAACCTGAAAGCCCGCGGGATCCCCCAGACGCATCCCGCAGGCGAAAGGGGGAAGAGCCACGGGACTCGCCCAGTGCTATCGTGTGCAGTGCCGGAGGAGCGCTCGGGCTGCGGACCCGGCATTCGTGACGTCAGCACAGGAACAGCACCATGTCCATCACGCGTCGTGAGTTCGTCGCACACACCGCGATGATGTCTGCGGCCGCCGCGTCGGTCGCGGCCGCCCGCCAGGCGAGGGCGAGCGGACCGCCGCTCCGCATTGGCATGACCGACTGGAACCTGGGTGCGCGGGGCGATATCAGCAAGATTGCCCTTGCGCGCGAGATCGGCCTCGACGGCATCCAGGTCAGCCTGCAGTTCCCGCAGGACGGCAGCCTGCACCTGCGCGACCCGCGCGTGCAGGGCGACTTCAGGCGTGCGGCGCTCGATCAGGGCATCCAGATCTGCTCGCTCGCCATCGGTTCGCCCGGCAAGGCACGGCTGCCGCTCCATACGAATCCGGCGGCGGCCATCCTGCTGGTCGAGGCGGTGGAGGTCGCGCGCAATCTCGGCACGAACAACATCCTTCTGCCGATTCTGGGCGACAGCCACATCGACATGAAGAACGAGCGCGACGTGGGGCTGTTCGTGGCGATGATGAAGGAAGTGGCCCGGCACGCCGAGCGCGCGGGCGTCGTCGTGGCGCTCGAGGACTGGATCTCGGCGGAGGACAACCTGCGACTGCTCGACGCCATCGGGTCGGACGCGGTGGGAGTGTACTACGATGCGCGGAACATCAAGCGGCGGCTGCACGATCCGTACGGCGAGCCGACGCGCCTCGGACGACGGATTCACCAGGTGCACGTCAAGAACGGCGAACGCCTGATGCGCGACCCGGACATCCTGGACTGGCCGCGGCTGGCGCAGGAGTTCCACGACATCGGCTATCGCGGCTGGTATGTGCTCGAGACCAACTCGCCTTCGGGCGACGTGATAGCGGATACCCGGGCGAACATCGAGTACGTGCGCCAGACGTTCCGCATCGCGGATGAGCGGGGCCCTGCATGATTTCGAGGTCGCGGACGTCATGGATCAGTTCCCGCGCGGATGAGCGCGCATGCTCTCCAGCGGTTTCAGGGGTCTGCAGCTGAATCGCCCTGGCTTCCAGGCGGGACAGGCTGACGTTGTGAGCCCCAGCCAGTCTTGACATACTCGGGGGAGACGTTGGTCCGGGAGGGAGCCATGCTCGATCGAGGCGCCCAGGTCCCGCATTTCGACGCAACGACCCTCGAGGGAACGGCCGTTCGGTACGCGACGATCTGGCAGCGACAGCACCTCGTCCTGCTCGTGCTGCCGGACGGTCCGGATGAACCGGGCGCGAGGTACGCGGATCAGCTCGTCGCGGCGCTGCGCGAGTTCGACGCCGGGGATGTCGCCTGCGTGGTCACGCGCCACGAGATCGGCGGGTTGACGCCGCCTGCCGTGCTCGTCGCCGACCGCTGGGGAGAGGTCGCATGGGTGGACGCGCAGCCCGACCTCGCGCGTCTCGCGGCGCCCGCCGAGGTCCTCGAGTGGCTGCGGCACGTCCAGCAGCGGTGCCCGGAATGCGAGGGCGAAGCGCGGTGAAGACCTGGCGGAGGCTGATGGAATGGTGGAGGCGCCGGGATTTGCACCCGGGTCCGAAAATACATCCACGCAGGAGTCTACGATGCGTATCTGCTTCTTGAATCTCGCCCGCGGCGTGGAGAAGCAGCGAACAACCGCCGCGAGCCAGCTCCGGGCAATCTCGCCGTCGACATCCGGAACCACGCGTCGACAGCCAGCCTGCAAAAATGACATCCAGTCCCGGCCCGCAGGCTGACCGGGGTGGACGCTCACAGGGTTTTAGGCTGCGAGAGCGAGCTGCGTGTCCGCAGTTATGGTTGTTTCCATCTGATTAGCGAGGGTGATGGTCCTCGGCACGCATCCTGCGAAACCGTATCTCCGTCGAATCTAGGTCGCCCCCCTGGTAAAGGTCGCCGAAGCGCGAGCCCCCGAAGCGCCTGTCTGCCGGAAGCCAGCGACCTCTCATTGTACGACGCCCAGCCTGTCCCGTCAAACCTTTGTCGGTCTTGCACTTGCAGCCTTGACTTGCATTTCCCCCGTCTCGATAATGAAGCCTGCACTTTACGGCTCGAACCTCCGAAAAGAAGGCCGTGCCCGCCATGCCTGACGATTTCTTCCGCAGCGCCTTCGACACGCTCCGTTCACGGCTCCAGGCCGAGCTCGACAGTCAGCTGACGGCGCTCGAGGAACGGCAGGCCGAGGCCATTGCGCGGGCGCGCCAGGACGCCGAGACCGAGTCCGAGCGCCGCTGGTCGGCGCGGCTCGAAGAGACCCGCGCGGAGTGGTCGACGCGGCTCGAAACCGATCTCGCCGCCGCCATGGAAGAAGCCGCGCGGCGGTCCGAGGCCGAGGCCCTTCGCGCCCGGATCGAATCGGAGCAGGCGCTGGCCGAGGTACGGGACGCCGCGGGGCGCGAGTGGGAACAACGGCTCCAGGACGAACGCACGCGCGCACAGCAGGCGGCGGACCACGGCCAGGAGCAGATCGATCAGATTCGCAGCGATCTCGCGCGCACCGGAGCCGAGCTGGCCCGCGTTCGCCAGGAGCTCGAGCGAGCCGAGGAGCAGACCGCCCGCCGCGTGGAGGATCTCGAGCGCGAGCGTACCGCGCTCGCCGAGGAGCGTCACCATCTCGAGGAGGCGCACACGGGCGCGATCGCCGCGCTGCAGGCGGAACGCACGACCCTGCTGGCGGACCGCACGACGCTGCTGTCCGACCTCGAGCACGAGCGCAGGCGCCTGCGCGAGGTCGAAGCCGCGCGCGATCAGGCGCTGACGGCGCGCGCCGCGGCGGCCGCGGCGTTCGAGGCGGCGCGTGCGGATCTGGATCACAACCGAAGCGATGCGGAAGCGTCGCTCGAACGCGAGCGGGCACGCGTGCGCGGACTGGAAGCCAGCCTGGCGGAAACGCGCAGCGCGCTCGACGCCGCGCGGCGGGAGGCGCGCGAGGCCGCCACGACGGCCGAAGCCGAGCTGCACCGCGCCCAGGCAGCCCAGACCGACGCGCGAGTCGTCGAGCGCCAATGGCGTGTGGCTGTGGTCGAGCGCCTCCTGACGGGGGCCAAGGCGATGAGCGCCGCCCGTTCGCTCTCCGACACGCTCGCCGCGCTCGTATCCGCCGCGTCCGCCGAAGCGCCACGTGCGGCGCTCTTGATCGTCAATGGGCCGCGGCTGCAGGGCTGGCGCGCCGAGGGATTCGCCGGAACCGCGCCAGCCATGATTCACGCGTCGCTCGATGATGGCTCGGCGATCGCCGAGGCGGCCCGGACGGGCGAGGCGGTCTCGACCAGCGCCGCGCCGGCGCCGCGGTTTTCCGGCCTGCCCTCGGACCGTCTCGGGCTTGCCGTGCCCGTGACCGTCGGCGGCCACGCCGTGGCCGTGCTTTACGTCGACGACGGGGGTGGGGGTGAGGCCGAGGCGCCGGGGTCCTGGCCGGAGGCCGTGCAGCTCCTCGGCCGGCACGCGTCGGCGTGTCTGGCGCACCTGACCGCGGTCAGGACCGCGCAGGCCATGCGGGCAGCCCCGGTCGCGCCTGTAGCCGCAGCACCGACTGCCACGTCGGCACGGTCTGCCGAGGAGGATGCGAGCGCCCGCCGCTACGCGCGGCTCCTCGTCTCCGAGATCAAGCTGTACAACGAAGGCGCCGTGCGCGTGGGCCGCGAGAAGCGCGATCTCCTTCAGCGGCTCCGATCGGAAATCGAACGGGCGCGGCGCCTGTACGAGGAGCGGGTGCCGCCGGCTGTCGGGGCCCGCGGCGAGTATTTCCAGCAGGAGCTCGTGCAGACGCTGGCCGACGGCGACGCCGCGCTCCTCGGCGAACCCGTGTGACCACCGTGTCCCATCGTCTGTTCATTTTCCTGGCGGCTTTCCTCGTCGTGGTGCCCGTGGCCGAGGCGCCGCGTGCCGCGGCGCAGCTCGGCCCCACGGCCCACGCGGCGCTGCCCGGCGCGCTGAGCGATCTCTGGCTCGTCCCGGCCGACGACGTTCAGGCTGCGCGCGCCGCGAAACTCTACGCGCCCCTGGCGGATGCCGTCGCGGCGCTCGGGGAGGGCGACTACGCCCGCGCACTCACTCTGGCGAGCCGGCCGGCACTGCGCCGCAGCGAGTTGGCCGACCACGCGGCGTATTATGCGGGCCTGGCGCAGCTCCGGCTGTCGAAGCCGGCGGAGGCGCGGACCACGTTTGCGGACCTGCGGATGCGCAAGCCACGGGGCTACCTGCGGATCGCTGCGGCAATCGGGGAAGCCGACGCGGCAAGTGCCCTCGGCGACTTTGCCGCGGAGCTCGCCATCTACGAGCAGCTCGCGGCCGATCCCGCGGCGGTCACCGAAGACACTCTGCTTCGGCTGGGGCGCGCGGCGCTCAGCACGAACGACCGGCGGAAGGCCGCAGACAGCTTCGTGCGCGTGTACTACGAGCACCCGTTGTCGGACGCGGCGATCGAAGCGGGCTCGCGGCTGAAGTCCCTGCAGGACGTCGTGGCCCGGGCCGCACCGGCCGCGGACCTGGGGCGCGCCGCCCGGCTTTTCGGAGCCAGGCGCTATCGCGACGCGCGGGACGCGTACCTCGACCTGCGCGGCCGTGTCAGCGGCGACGACCACGAGGTCGTCGAGCTGCGCATCGCCGAGTGCGACTTCTTCCTGCAGCGGTATGCGGCGGCGCGGGACGGCCTGCAGCCGTGGCTCGATCGTGGCGCGCGCAGGGCCGAGGCCCGATTCTTCCACCTGAGCGCGCTGCGCGAGCTGGGCCGCCGCGACGAGTACATCTCCGCGACGCGGGCCCTGGCGGCCGACTTTCCCGACAGCTCCTGGTCGGAGGAGGCGCTGAACAACCTGGGCACCTTCTACATCCTGGCCAACGAGGACGCCGAAGCCGCCCGGACGTTCGGGGAACTCTACGCGAAGTTCCCGACCGGCACGCGTGCGGAGCGCGCCGCCTGGAAGTACGGCTGGTGGAACTACAAGAACGCCGAGTACGCGGAAACGATCCGCGTGTTCGAGAGTGCGGCCGCGACCTTTCCGCGCTCCGACTACCGGCCCTCGTTTCTTTACTGGGCGGCCCGGTCCCATGGGAAGCTCGGCGCCGGACCGCAGGCGGAGGCCCACCTGCGGCTGGTCTACACCGACTACGGGAGCTCGTATTACGGGCGGCTCGCGGCAGAGCAGCTCCCGACGCGTACGAAATACGCGATTGCGACGGACGCCGTGCCCGCCGCGAGCCACGGAAGTAACGGAGAGGGGGTCGAGCCGCCGAACACGCCCACGATCCGGCTGCTGCTCGCAGCCGGGCTCTACGACGACGCGCTGAACGAGCTGCGGTTCGCGCAGCAGGCCTACGGCACCTCGCCCGCGCTCGAGGCCACGATGGCCTGGGCCTACAACCGGAAGGGGGAGCTGCGCCGGGCGATCACGTTGATGCGCCGCGCCTACCCACAGCATCTCACCGCCGACGGTCACGAGGTGCCGCGGGAGATCCTGGAGGTGATCTTTCCGCTCACCTACTGGGATTCGATTCGGAAGCACGCGAAGGCGCGAGGCCTCGATCCGTATCTGATCGCGGCGCTGATCGCGCAGGAATCGACATTCGATCCCTCCATCCGATCCTCGGCGAACGCCTGGGGGCTGATGCAGATCGTGCCGGCCACCGGCCGCCGCCTCGCGCGGTCGCTGGGCGTCCGGCGGTTCTCCACGCCGATGCTCACCAACCCCGAGACCAATCTGCGGCTGGGGACGCTGTACTTTTCGCGGCTCGCGGAGCAGTTCGGGGGGGTGCACTACGCGCTGGCGAGCTACAACGCCGGCGAGAACCGCGTCGTGCGCTGGAAGGCCGAGCGGCCAGGCCTCGAGCAGGACGAGTTCATCGACGACATCCCATTCCCCGAGACGCAGAACTACGTCAAGCGGATCCTCGGCACGGCAGAGGATTACCGCCGCCTGTACGGCAAGGGCGGCGGCCGGCCGCTTCCGGTGAAGCGGTAGATAGGCTCAGGGCTTCAGGCTCAGGGCTTCAGGTCAGGGCTTCAGGCTCAGGGCTTCAGGTCAGGGCTTCAGGCTCAGGGCTTCAGGTCAGGGCTTCAGGTCAGGGCTCTTGCCATTCCCAAGGGGTCAGCCGTGAGCCAACCAGAAGCCCAAAGCCAAGAGCCCTGAGACAACCAGAAGCCCAAAGCCAAGAGCCCTGAGCCGCTGTTTCAGAATCGGACGAGCCCGCCGAAGTAGAAGCCCTTCAGCTGCAGGTTCCCCTCGTCCTCTTCGATCTTGTAGAAGACGTCGAACGACCGGTAGCCGCCCTGGGCACCGAAGTTGTCGGTGAAGTTCACGGTGCCGTAGATGTCGAGATCGAAGTACTTCCCGCCGTAGTCGTCGTCGATGTCCGAGGGGACCTTGAAGAAGCTGAACTCGCCGGTGATGGCGACGTTCGGCAGGACATAGCCGCGGCCGATGAACCCGATCGCCGGAATGGGGGCGCGGGCGCGCACGAACTCGCTGTCTGTCCGGTTGGTGAGGGAGGCCTGGACGTCGGTGTACTTGACGTCGAGCAGCAGCCCCGCAAAGCCCCGATCCCGGGACAGGAAGTCCCATTCGTAGCCGAATCGGAAGGCGCGCCAGGTCATCTCGGCTTCCACCGGGACCGCAATGGGGAAGCGGATGCCGTTGAAGACGAGGTCGCGCCGCAGGACCGCCTCGGGGTTCTCGTACTTGATCGGGGTGTACTCGAAGCGAAACTTGTGCTTGAGGCCGGGACGAAGGACGACCCGGAGCTGCCGCTGCCAGACCTGGTCGATCTGGAGGTCCTCGACGAGATCGATGTCGGATCCGATCAGGCCGAAGCCCTCGCTGGAGATCACGATGTCGGGCGAGGGATTCCAGAGGAAGCCGCCGATTTCGACGTGATAGGTCTCGCCGGTCGCACGGCCGTAGGTCCCGGACCCATACTGGGCGTTCGCCGGGACACTCACCAGCAGCGCGGCCGTGAACGCAAGGGGTAGGGTAGCGACACGTGTGCGCATGGGATTGTCCTGCCCCGGAAGTTACGCGAGCGAACGACCGGCCAGTGGGATGCCGGGAGCCTGCTGGGAAGAGGCCGGCCCAGAATAGCACGATTGCCCGTCGTTGCGGCCAGCCATGCCCGGTTGATGGCCTGGGGGTTCCTCCCAGGCCCGTGCCAGGACGGAGCGGCCGAGGCGCATCCGGCGATCGTGGACGCGATCAGGCGCCGCGACCCGGACGCGTGCCGACGCGGATGGAGGCACCCCTCATCGCGGCAGCCGGCTCACGAACGACGCGGTGCTGCGCGGCCAGCTGGCCGTAGTCGGGTTGGAGCGGGCATCGCGCTTGCTGTGCTCCTCGTCGACGCGCGCGATTTGCGCGCCGAGTCCGCACGAATGCGGCGCTGACTGAAGGCTGCCGTCTTCCGAAGATCCAGATTCCGGGCGCGGCCATTCAGCAGGCCGGACTTGCACGACGACACGAGGATGGAACGCGGGGGGAGCCTGTGCGTGGCCGGAACGCGCCGGTACGTAAGCGGGTTACGTGTGTCGTAAGCACGTGGAGGAGTGGTGTATGAGAGCTCGTTCCTTGACAGCAGTGCTGGTGGTGGTGACGGCCAGCGTGCTTCCGGTGCTCGCGCAGCAGGGCACCACCGAGGTCCGCGGCCGGGTCCTGGACACCCAGGGCGCCATGCTGCCGGGGGTCGCCGTGACCGTCCGGAACCAGGAGACCGGGATGTTCCGCGAGACGGTCAGCAACCCCGACGGCACGTACTTCGTCAGCGGCATCGTGCCCGGGATCTACGAGATCACGGCGGAGCTGCAGGGATTCAAGAAGTTCAACCGGCGCGACCTGCGGCTCGAGATCGGCAAGACCACGACCATCGATCTCGAGCTGTCGGTCGGCGGCCTGGAAGAGACGGTCACGGTGTCGGCCGAGTCGCCGCTGGTGGACGTCACCTCGAAGGAAGTGGGCGGCAGTGTCACCGCGCGCGAGCTGGTGGAGCTGCCGTCGGTGAACCGGAACTTCGTCGGGTTCGTGGGGCTCCTTCCGGGCGTCGTCCCGTCCATCAGCACCGAGTCGTTCGGCAGCGATTCGATCACCGTGAACGGCCAGGATCCGCGCAACAACAACTACATGCTCGACGGCGCCAACAACAACGACGACGTGATCGGACAGCGGGCGGGCACCCAGGCGAGGACGCCGATCGAGGCGGTGCAGGAGTTCCAGGTGCTCACGAACCAGTTCGACGCGGAGTTCGGCCGGACGAACGGGGCGATCATCAATGCGGTGACCAAGCAGGGCACGAACGCGTTCCGCGGCAGCGCGTTCGTCTTCTCGCAGGACGCCAGCATGACGGCGAAGGACTACTTCGCGAAGAAGAACGACAACCCGAAGCCCGACACGTCGCAGTGGCAGTGGGGAGGCACGCTCGGCGGGCCGATCGTGCGCGATCGGGCGCACTTCTTCGGGAGCCTCGAGCGCGTCAGGATCGACGAGGGGATTACGATCAACATCCCGGCCCGCTCGGAGCTCAACACGACGACCATCGAAGAGACGCGCGTCTGGAACACGGTGGTCCGGTACGACCAGCAGGTCAACCAGGCCAACACGTGGGGGGTACGCTGGCTGCGCGAGGATTCGCCGCAGTTCAACCAGATCATCAATCCTTCGAACACACAGGCGGCGACGCTTGCCGCGGCGCGCGAGGAGAACGACGTCGACCAGACGGTCGTGGGCACGCTCAACACCGTGCTCGGCAACACCCGGGTGAACACGCTGCGCGTGGGCTGGACACAGGAGGACGTGTCGTTCGGCAATCCCTGCTTCAACGCGAACGGCCGGAACCAGGCGGCCTGCCTGCCATCGCTGTCGTTCCAGACGCTGCTCGATCAGCAGAGCGCCGTCGCCCAGGCCCGGGTGAACGACGCCATCCAGGTGGAGGACACGCTGTCGTGGTTCATCCCCGGGCGCGGTGGCGATCACGACATCAAGGTCGGCGTGCAGTGGCAGCATTCGCAGTCGCGGAACGACACGCAGGACAACCTGAACGGGACGTTCAGCTTCGGCCTGAACAACGGCCCCTTCGACCCGGACGATCCCCGCACGTACCCCGAGCGGCTCACGATCCGCGTGCCCGGGCGCGGTGGGAGCTTCAACAAGTCCAGGTACTTCGCCGCGTTCCTGCAGGACAAGTGGAAGCTGAACAACCGGACGACGATCAGCCTGGGCGTGCGCTATGACCTCGAGACCATCCCGGTGCCGGAGATCGACAATCCGCTCTTCGACGGCCCGGACGACTACCCCGTCGACACGAACAACATCCAGCCGCGGATCGGGTTCGCCTACGACCTGGAGCAGGGACGCAGCGTCGTGCGCGGAGGCTACGGGCGCTTCTACGACAAGACGCACTTCGAGCTGATTGGCGGGATCTACACGAATACCGTGTTCGCGACGTCGTTCGTGCGCAACTTCCCGCTCAACAACTTCGATCCGGGGCCGCGGAACGGCCAGCTCCCGACCGACCCGTTCCTGGTGAACGGCCCGGTGATCACCGACGGGATGCGCGCGGCGCTCGCCACGCTCTTCCCGCCTGGCTCGACGGTGCGCAATACGGGCGCCACCTGGGACAATCCCGATCGGCACATGCCGTACACGGATCAGATCACGGTGGGATACGAGCGGCAGCTCGGGACCAACATGTCCTTCAGCGCCGACTACGTGCACGCGTTCAGCCGGGACCTGATCATGCTGCGCGAGCTGAACCCGACGCTCCGGGCCACGCCCGTCGTCGCCCAGTCGCCGCTGGTCCGGCAGGGCAGCGACCTCCTGCGCCAGGCGACCGCGGAACTGCAGGCGATCTACCCGGGGTTCGCGCCGTTCACCACGGGCGTGACGATTCCCGAAAACGTCGCCAGCACCGACTACGATGCGATCCTGCTGCAGCTCGAGAAGCGGTTCAGCAACAACTACAGCGCCCGCGTGTCGTACACCTACTCGTACGCGCGGGGCAATACGCCGGGCGTGTTCGTTCAGACGAGCGGGTTCCAGGTGCTCGACGACCTGAACCTCGACCTGAACGAGGGCCCCACGAACACGGACATCCCGCACAACCTGGTCGTGAGCGGAACCGGCGTCGTGCCCCGGACAGGCGGTCTGACGGTCAGCTGGGTCGCACGCGCGCTGAGCGGGACGCCGTTCAGCCTCTTCGACGCCAACCTGGACCCGGATCGGAACGGCAGCCTCTCCGAGCCGCTGGCGGCAGCGACCTACTCCGGGAGTGGCGAGGACGCCTACACGGTGGAGGACTACCGCAGCGAGCGGAACGGCGCCCGCGGGCCGGGCTTCTTCAAGCTCGATCTCCGCGTCGGCTACAACATCAACCTCGCCAGCCGGCGGCTCGATCTGTTCGCGGAGATCTTCAACGTGACCGATCGCGTGAACTTCGCGAACCCCAGCGGCAACCTGGCTGCGGCGAACTTCCTGCGGCTGACCGGCTACTCGACGAGCACGACCCCGCGCACGGTTCAGCTCGGCGCGCGGTTCGCGTTCTGACGACACACGGGAGCTCAGGGTTCGGGGTCCGGCGTTCACCTCTACTGTGGTCGAATCGTGGACTGGCCCGCTTGGCTGTCGCGGGCCAGTCACGCGGGCGAACGACCGGACGCCCCTGCAGAAGTAGTCCATACCCTCCACAGAGCTGACGCACGGGCAAGGCGGATCGCCCGCCCTGTCCGTGTTCTTCCGTGTCCGTCCGTGGCTTTTTCCGAGGCGCCCGTCCGTGGCCTTTTTTCCGAGGCGCCCGTCCGTGGCGTCGGTCCGTGGGCGTCCGTGGCGGGCAGGTATACTGAACCCAGATGGGGCCCGCCTTCCGACGACTCATTCCCTTCCTGTTTCCCTACCGGCGGCAGTTTCTCGTCGGGTTGGTGTGCGTCATTGCGACCACGGCCATTCAGCTCCTGTCGCCCTGGGTCCTGAAGCACGCGATTGACGATCTGAACGCGGGGGTGACTCAGCGGAAGCTCGGCTTCTATGCCGGTCTGCTGCTGGGCATCGCGCTCGCCGGCGGCACGTTCCGATTCCTGATGCGCCGGATCCTCATCGGGGCCTCGCGCAGCATCGAGTACGACGTGCGGAATGCCTTCTTCGCGCAGCTGCAGCTCATGCCGCTCGCCTACTACCAGGCGCGCCGCACCGGCGACCTCATGTCGCGCGCGACGAACGACCTGAACGCCGTGCGGATGATGATCGGCCCGGCCATCATGTACTCGGCCAACACGGTGCTGGTCTTCGCCGTCGCCATCCTCCTGATGGTCTCCATCGACCCGTGGCTGACGCTCATCGCGCTGCTGCCGCTGCCGCTCGTCTCGCTGAGCGTGCGGTACTTCGGCCACGCCATTCACGTGCGCTTCGAGGCCATCCAGGCGCAGCTCTCGGATCTCAGCGCCGTCGTTCAGGAGGCCCTCGCCGGCGTGCGCGTCGTCCGGGCCTACAACCAGGAGCCTCACGAGCTCGAGCGGTTCCGGGTTTCGAACGCGGAGTACCTGGCCCGCAATCGCGTGCTGATCCGCCTTCAGGGCCTCTTCTATCCGAGCATGACGCTCTTCCTGGGCCTCGGCTCCCTGCTGGTGCTCTGGCTGGGCAGCCGCGAGGTGATCCGCGATCGCATTTCGCTGGGCGAGTTCGTCGCGTTCAACGCTTACCTCGTGATGCTGAGCTGGCCGATGATCGCGTTCGGCTGGGTCACGAACATCCTGCAGCGCGGGATGGCGTCGTGGAAGCGGATGCAGGAGGTGCTCGACGCCGTGCCGGACGTCGCGGACACCGCTGTGACCGAGGCCGGACGGACGGTGAGCCTCAATGGGGCCGTCGAACTGCGCAACCTGGTCTTCGCCTACCCGGGCACGACCCAGCCGGTGCTGGATGGCATCTCGCTCCGCGTGGAGCCCGGGCAGACGGTCGCCTTCGTAGGCGCGACCGGCTCGGGGAAGTCGACCCTCATCAGCCTCCTGCCGCGCCTGCACGAGCCGCCGGCGGGAACCGTGTTCGTCGACGGCGTCGACGTTCGCGAGATCCCCCTCGCCAGGCTGCGCGAGGCCATCGGCTTCGTGCCGCAGGAGCCCTTCCTGTTCTCCGACACCATCGCCGAGAACGTCGCGTTCGGCGTCGCGCCGGGCGCGCACGACGCGCTGCTCGAGCGGGTCCGCGTGGCCGCCGGCGTGGCGCGGCTGGACAAGGACGTCGAAGCCTTCCCGAAGGGCTACGAGACCCTGGTGGGCGAGCGGGGTATCACGCTGTCGGGTGGGCAGAAGCAGCGCACGGCGCTCGCGCGCGCGGTCGTCCTGGATCCCCGCATCCTGATCCTGGACGACGCGCTGTCGGCCGTGGACACCTACACGGAGGAGGAGATTCTCGCCCGGCTGCGCGGCGTGATGCGCCAGCGCACATCCATTCTCGTCTCACACCGTGTCTCGACCGTCCGGGACGCGGATCAGATTTTCGTACTGGACCGTGGCCGGATCGTCGAGCGCGGCCGGCACGCCGAGCTGGTGAACCGGGGCGGGTACTACGCCACGCTGTACCGCCGGCAGCTGCTCGAGGAGGAGCTGGCGGCCAGCTGACGGCCGCGCGCCACATGTCCACCGACGAAGAGGTTCTCGGCAAGGCCTACGACGCCCGCCTCATGCACCGGCTGCTCGGCTACCTGCGGCCCTACACTCCGCAGGTGGCCGTCGCCCTGGCCGCGATCATCGCCGCGTCCGTGCTGCAGCTCGCGCAGCCCTACCTGATGAAGGTGGCGATCGATCGCTACATCGCCACCGGCGACCTCGCGGGCGTGGACCGGATCGCGCTGGCGTATCTCGCCATCATCCTGGGCTCCTTCACGCTCGAGTACATCCAGACCTGGGTGCTGCAGATGATCGGGCAGCGGATCATGTTCGACCTGCGGATGGAGATCTACGGCCACCTGCAGCGGCTGGACGTGCAATTCTACGACCGCAATCCCGTCGGCCGGCTGATGACGCGCGTCACGAGCGACGTGGACGTGCTCAACGATCTCTTCACGGCCGGGGTCGTGTCGATCTTCGGCGACGTCTTCACGCTCGCCGGCATCATGATCGTCCTGGTCACGATGGACTGGCGCCTGGCGCTCGTGGCCTTCTCCGTCCTCCCCCTCATCGTGCTGGTGACCCAGTGGTTCCGCCGCAACGTGCGGGAGTCGTACAGGACGGTCCGGCTGTGGATCGCCCGGATCAATGCCTTTCTCCAGGAACACATCACCGGGATGTCCACCGTGCAGCTGTTCCGGCGCGAGGCACGCAGCTATGCCCGCTTCGACCAGATCAACCGCACGCACCGCGACGCCAACGTCGAATCGATCTTCTACTACTCGGTCTTTTATCCCGCGATCGAGATCATCGGCGCGCTCGCGTCGGCCCTCATCATCTGGTTCGGCGGGGGCTGGACGCTCGAGGGCTCGCTGACGGTCGGGTCGCTCGTGGCCTTCCTGCTGTACTCGCAGCGCTTCTTCCGGCCGATCAGCGACATGTCCGAGAAGTTCAACGTGCTGCAGGCCGCCATGGCTTCCTCCGAGCGCGTCTTCAAGCTGCTCGATACCCCCGTCCGGATCCAGACCGCCCGCAGTCCGGAGCCCGCAGCCCGGGAGCTGGCGCGAACCCCGAGCCCGGAGCGGGGTTCTCCCGGCCACATCGTCTTCGACCAGGTCTGGTTCGCCTACAACGAGCCCGAGTACGTGATCCGGAACGTCTCGTTCGAGGTCAGGCCGGGCGAGCGCATCGGAATCGTCGGGGCGACCGGGGCGGGGAAGTCGACGATCATCAACCTGCTGCTCCGGTTCTACGACGTCACCCGCGGCCGCATCCTGATCGACGGCCGGGACGTCCGCGACATGCCCCTCGACGGTCTCAGGTCTCTCTTCAGCCTGGTCCTCCAGGACGTGCACCTGTTCTCGGGGACGATCGCCGACAACATCCGGCTGGGCAACAAGGACGTCTCGGATGACGCCGTGCGGGCGGCGGCGGGGGCGGTGCACGCCGACCGGTTCATCGCGGCGCTCCCGGCGGGCTTCGCCAGCCCGGTGGCCGAGCGGGGCGCCACCCTCTCCGTGGGCCAGAAGCAGCTGCTCTCCTTCGCACGGGCCCTGGCGTTCGACCCGAGAATCCTGGTGCTGGACGAGGCCACGTCGAGCGTGGATACGGAGACAGAAATGCTCATCCGCGACGCGCTGCACGTGCTGATGGCGGGCCGGACGACGATCGCGATCGCCCACCGGCTCTCGACCATCCAGGACATGGACCGGATCCTCGTGTTCCACAAGGGTGAGGTCCGCGAGGCTGGGACGCACCAGGAGCTGCTGGCGCGCAGGGGCATTTATTTCAAGTTGTACCAGCTGCAATACAAGGATCAGGAGGGGTCCGGCACTGAGGTGGGCGCGGCAGAGGGGGGCTCACAGCCACTGCCAGCGGGGCCCCCGTAGCAGAAGCCTGGAGCTCGTCCTGACTTCTCCCTCGGCGCCTTGCCGGCGGGTGCCTCGCCGCCCTCTGTGCGTAACGTTAAATTCCGAACGGCAGGACTTACTGCGGAATCTCGACCGGGGCGGCCTGCAGGATCGGCCGGGAGGGCAGCGGGCCGGCGCGGACTTCCGGCTGCCGGAAAAGGCGGTCGATCAGGCCCGGCTTGCTGTCCCGGGGGTTCCAGCCGAGACGGAGCACGCTCACCTGTGCGGACCGGCGGCCGAACCGCAGCGCTTCGTGGCAGCTCCACATGTACAGGTCCAGGTGCCGGCCCTGCACCTTGGGCCCCGTGTCCATGACGGTATAGACGCCGTCGTACTTGTCCCCCAGCTTCTCTATCTGGACCACCGAGCCGACCGGGAGCAGATCGGGGTCGGAGGCCGCAATTCCGGTCCGGACGTTCACGCCGGAGGCGGTCGTCGTTCCCTTGCAGTAAGCCGTGGCGGAGAAGCCGAGGCGGGAGCCGGGGCCCGGACGCACTGAGGCCGGCCACATGTCTGCCTGCCTGGCTGCAAAACGGGAGTCCAGGGCCGTGACCTCGTGCAGGAGGGCCAACCCGACCGCCGCCAGCGCGGTCGCGACGATCTTCCGTCCGCTCGAACGCGAAAGAAACATGGCCGGATCCCGGCTGGGGTGCCTCCACTATACCGGGCGGCAGGGGGCGCCGTCAAAACCGCCGTGGGGCTATACCCGGGCCGGGTATCGCTTGACTTCTGCAGGGAATTCAGGGATTCGCGAGGCGTTTGTGGGCCTGAAGGCGGCGGTGCGCGACGATCATACCGAGCGACACGTAATAGGCGCACCCTGCGAGCACCACGGCCCCCAGCGTCGAGCCGAGGAGGAAGGCCTCGACCAGCGGCGTGAGGCTCCTGACCCGGTTCCAGGCCGTCGACCACGAGGCGCTCATCAGCGCGCGCAGGAGGCCCTCGACCAGCCCGGTGGGAACCTCGACCCCGAGGAGCGCCGCGCCCGCGACGGTCGCCACCGTGTAGTACGCGGGGAGAATCCAGGGGAGATTGGAATAGACCCCCAGAACCACGGCAATCCGGTTCAGATTCAGGAGGAAGGCGCAGACCAGGCCGAGAACGGTGTGCAGGCCCAGGAAGGGGGAAAACCCGAAGAACACGCCCAGCGCGAATGCCGCCGCCGTCCGGTGCGGCGTGTCGTGGGTGTGGAGCAGCGCCTCCAGGAACCGCCGGATGCGGGGAAATCGCTTCATCCCCCGGTTCAGAAGTGCGCGAAGCCGCGCGGCAGATCCACCGTCCCGCCGTCGGGTCTCACGAGGTACAGCCCCGGGTCGGCTGTGAGTTCGCCGATTCGAGTCACCGGCACGCCGCGCGCCTGCTGCAGCACCGTCCGGAGGCGCCCGCGGCGGCGCCCATCCACGGCAAAGAGCAGCTCGTAGTCGTCACCGCCCGAGACGGCGGCGACCACGGGATCGAGCCCCCTGGACTCGAACCAGCGGCGCGCCCCGGCGGCCACGGGCAGACGAGCCGTCTCGAGCCGGGCCCCGGTCCCGCTGCGCTCCGCCACCTGACGAACGGCGTCCCCCAGGCCGTCGCTGAGATCCATGCAGACGGCTGCGGCCCGCGTTCCGCCCAGGATTCCGCCCACCCGTCCACGCGGCACGGGCCGCCGGTACCGCCTCACGCACTCGGCCAGCTCTGCGTCGTCAGGCACGTCGGACGGGTCGCTGGCGTGCGCCTGCAGCCAGCCCAGGCCAGCGGACCCCGCGCCCAGCGCTCCGGTCACGTACAACGCCTGGCCCGGCCGGCCGCCGCTGCGGGTGAGGACTCGCCGCCGGCGGACCGTCCCTGCGAGCGTCACGTCGACTACCAGCGGACCGGGGGAGCGAGTCACGTTTCCGCCGATGACGCTCACCCGGGCGACCCGCGCGAGCTCGGCCAGGCCGTCGATGAGGCCGTCGACATCGCAGACCGGCAGATTGTCCGGCAGCATGAGGGAAACCAGCGCGTGGGTCGGCCTGCCGCCCATGGCGGCCACGTCGCTGGCATTGACGGCCAGCGCCTTGTAGCCGATGTCGGCGGGGCTCGAGAACCGGCGGTCGAAGTGGATGCCCTCCACGAGGGCGTCCGTGGTCAGGATCTGCAGCGCGCCCCGCTCCGGCTCGAACACGGCCGCATCGTCGCCGATCCCCACGAGGACGCCGGCGGCGGGTGTGGGCAGCCGGTCGCGAATCCGATCGATGAGGCCGCGTTCCCCGAGGGCTGAGACTGGGGTCCGGGGCGCGCTACCGGGCGTACTCAACGGCCCGGGTCTCCCTGATCACGGTCACCTTGATCTGTCCGGGGTACTCCAGCTCGTTCTCGATCCGGCGGGCGATGTCTTTCGAGAGCCAGACCGTTTCCTCGTCCGAGACCCGGTCGCTTTCGACGACGATGCGGATCTCGCGGCCGGCCTGGAGGGCGAAGGCCTTCGAGACGCCGGCAAAGGAGTCGGCGATCCCCTCCAGCTTCTCGAGGCGCTTGACGTACGACTCCAGGATGTCGCGCCGCGCGCCGGGTCGGGCGGCTGAGATCGCGTCGGCGGCCTGCACGATCATGGCCTCGAGCGACGGCCAGTCGATGTCCATGTGGTGGGCGGCGACCGCCTGCAGCACGGGCTCGCTCTCGCCGTGCTTCCGGAGGAACTCGAGGCCGAGCTCCAGGTGCGTACCCTGCAGGTCGCGGTCGATCGCCTTGCCGATATCGTGGAGGAATGCCGCACGTGCCGCGACGTGGCCGTTCAGGCCGATCTCGCGGGCCATGATGCCGGCGAGGAAGGCCACTTCTCGCGAGTGGTTCAGCACGTTCTGGCCGTAGCTGGTGCGGAACTTGAGCCGACCCATGAGCCGCAGCACCTCGGGGTGGAGATCGTACAGGCCAAGCTCGAAGGCGGCGGCCTCGCCTTCCTTGCGGACGGTGTCCTCCATTTCCGCCTTGACCTTCTCAACGACCTCTTCGATGCGCGCCGGGTGGATGCGGCCATCGGCGATGAGGCGCTCGATCGCCTGACGGGCGACCTCGCGTCGGAACGGATCGAAGCTCGACAGGATGATCGCGCCGGGCGTGTCATCGACGATCAACTCGACGCCGGTGGCAGTCTCCAGAGCGCGGATGTTGCGGCCCTCGCGGCCGATGATCCGCCCCTTCAGGTCGTCGCTGGGCAGGTCGACGACCGAGACGGTCGTCTCGATCGCGTGCTCGGCGGCGCTGCGCTGGATGGCGTCGGTGATGATCTGGCGGGCGCGGGCGGATGCGGTCTCCCGCGCCTCGGCTTCCAGCCGCTTGACGAGGTTGGCGGCGTCGCGCCGCGCATCGGCCTCGATCTGCTTGAGGAGGAGGTCGCGCGCTTCGTCGGCCGTGAGGCCGGCCACCCGCTGCAGTTCGCGCCGGCGCTCGGTGGCGAGCTGCTCGAGCCGCGCGAGGGCGGCGGTGGCGGACTCCTCCCGCTGGGCGAGCGACCGCTCGCGCCCGCGGAGGTCACGTTCGAGCTGGTCGGTGGCCGACAGCCGGTCGGCGAGCGCGCGCGTCTTGTCCGCGAGGGCCTGCTCCAGCGAGACGATCTCCTGCCGGCGCTCGTGAACCTGCCGCTGGGCCTCCGCCGCGAGCGCATGAGCCTTTTCACGGGCCTCGAGGGTGGCCTCCTTGCGGAGGGACTCGGCCTCCCGCTCGGCCTGCCGCATCAGCCGCTCGGCTTCGGCGCGGGCCCGGGCGAGCAGCGCCTCCGCCATGCGCCTCCGGACCAGGATCCAGTACAGGAGAATGCCGCCGCTGACGGCGCCCGTGACCAGGGCGTTCAACAGCAAGAGGGCCGGTTGAGCCATGGGCGTCCCCGTCCTTAATGAACGAATCGGGATCAAGGCTCGGGAAGTGCCGGTCCCGACGTCCTGGCCTGATCGCTGTGAGAGAGGAAGGGCCCCCGCTTTGCCGTGTGGGGAGGTCGGATGAACCTGCGTAAAGCAGGTGGAACCGCTGCACAAGCCGCGCTTCAGGCTTCCTCTTGCAGAGGCATGCACACCACGCGGCGTCGCGATTCTCTTATGGTGAAACGTTGGCTCAAACGAGCCTCCGAACCATCACGCGCAAAGCAGGGAACTCGAAACCCGCCACTGATCTTAACGCAGTCGCGACGCAGTCGCGCGGGAAAGACACGGCCACGGACGAGCACGGTCCACCGGAGCCGCAATGCGGCCACGGAAGAACACGGAAGAACACGGAAAAACACGGAAAATTCGGGAGTACTCACGCGGCCACGGAGAAACACCGGAAAACACGGACTTCGGGAATACCAGGGCGGCGGGCCACGGAAGAACACGGACAAACACGGACAAACACGGAAATAGCACATTCGGGAATGCCACGGCGACTGTGTCGGGCGAGGGGAAATCTGGCCGTTATCCGGCCACCTGGTCGTCGGCGGGGGCGAGCACCAGGTCCAGCAGGCGCTCCAGTTCGCCGGCCCGGTCCGCCAGCCCGCGCTGGCGCTCGCGGACCTCGTCACAGGCGCGGAAATACTCGTCGGCGATGTTGATGGCCGCCAGCACCGCCGTCTTGAGGGTGTCGCCGGCGGGCGACTCGCGGGCCGCCAGCCGCATCTTCTCGTCCACGAACGCCGCCAGCTCCGTCACATAGGTCGCGTCCAGGCTGCTGCGGACGGAGTAGCGCTGTCCGTGGATCTCGACGTGCACGACGCGGCTGGGGGTTTCGCTCACGCTCGTGGCTTCCATCCGCCCGCCACGGCGGGCCTCCAGGCTGGCCGTGGAGCGCGGCCGGGCCGACGGCGGGCACCGCGGGATCCGGCGTTCACAACTTGAGGCTCTCGATCTGCTGGAGCATGTCGTTGACGCGTGTCCGGATCTGATCGCGCTCGTCGCGGAGCGCGGTGATTTCCGACGCAGTGCCCTCGGCATCGGCGAGCCGGGCTCGAGCGGCTTCGACGTCGCGCACCAGCCGGGCGTTCTCGTCCGACAGCCGCGCACCCTCGGTGCGGAGCCGCTCGACCATGCCCACCAGCAGCTTCAGTTTCTCTTCGAGACGATCGATCGCTTCGAGGTCGACCGATCGCGTGGCAACTTTGGCCAAGATGTTCTCCAGACGACAGCAGAAAGGTTGTTACCGGCGCTCGGCGCCATGGGCGGCCCGCAGCGCCTCGACAATGGCGGTAGTGGCCGCGTCGGCTTCCTCGTCGGTGAGCGTGCGATCGGGCGCGCGGAACGTGAGACGCACCGAGAGGCTGATCTGCCCCTCCCGGACGCCCGGGCCCTGATAGCGGTCGAACTCGACGATCGAGATCAGCGTCGGCGGCGCCGCAGCCCGGATCGTGCCACGAACGGTGCCAGCAGGCAAGGCTTCGTCGACGAGAACCGACACGTCGCGAACGATGGAAGGGTAGCGCGGCAGCGCGTCGACCGTCCGATCCCCGCGGGTGGCGGCGCCGAGGGCCGTGACGTCGAGCTCGGCAGCGTAGAGCTCCTCCGCGGCGGGAAACCCTCGAGCCTCCGCGACGGCCGGCGCGATCTGGCCGACGGCCCCGATCACACGCCGATCGCCATCCGTCGTCGCGGCGATCTCGGCCGCCCGCCCCCAGGCGAGGTACGGCCGCTCCGCCGGCGCGAAGTCCAGATCCACGCCCAGCGCACGGCCGAGCAACTGGACGACGCCCTTCGCGTCGAAGAAGTCGACCTCCCGTGCGGGCATCGACCAGTGTGGCGCGACCGTGGCGCCGCACCAGACGAACGCGGCCGCCCGTCCCTCGCCCTCGGCGGTGAAGCGGCTGCCCGTTTCGAACAGGCGGACGTCGCGCCGCTCGCGGCGGCGGTTGTGCACGCACGAATCGAGGAGCCCCGGCAGCAGCGACGGCCGAAGGACCGCGAACTTCTCCGACAGCGGGTTCGCGATCGCGGCCGGGTCGGTGCCCGGCTCGCAGAACGGCTGTGCAGCCTGCCGCTCGATGAAGGCGAACGTGACCGACTCGGAGAAGCCCGCCGCCGTCAGCACGCGCCGCAGCAGGCGGTCCCGCGTGAGCGACGGTGAGGGCGGCGGCTGCGGCTCGCTCAGGGCAGGAAACGTGACCGGGAGACGATCGAAACCATAGTGTCGCCCGACTTCCTCGATGAGGTCCGCCTCGCGCGTGACGTCTACGCGGAAGGAGGGCACGGTGACGAGCCAGGCGGGACCATCCGCGTCGGCGTCGGCCTGCACGACGAAGCCGAGCGGCTCCAGGATGCGGGCCACGTCCCTCGCCGGCACCTCGTGCCCGAGCAGGCGTGCGATTCTCGCGGCCCGCAGGCGCACGGTCGTCGGCGTGCGGGGCGCTGGATAGCGGTCGATCAGCGCTCCCAGGGGTCGGCCGGCGCCGAGCCGCTCGAACAGCACGGCTGCCCGCGCGATGCCAACGGGCGGGGTTTCGATGTCGCCGCCGCGCTCGAACCGGATGGCCGCCTCGGTCTTCAGGCCGAGGCGCTTGCTCGTGCGCCGGACCGACGTGGGCCGGAAGTACGCGCTTTCGAGCGCGATGCGCCGCGTACCGGCGCCGATTTCCGAATCGCGCCCGCCCATCACGCCGCCCAGCGCGCTGGCCCGCTCCGCGTCGCCAATCACGAGCATCTCGGAATCCAGCGCGCGTTCGACGCCGTCGAGCGTGACCAGGCGTTCTCCCTCACGTGCGCGGCGGATGACCAGCGCCGGCCCGGCGAGGCGCTCGAGGTCGAACGCATGCATCGGCTGGCCGATCTCGAGCATCACGTAGTTGGTGACGTCGACGATGTTGTTGATGGGGCGGACGCCGGCCGCCTCCAGTCGAGCGGTCAGCCACGCCGGGGAGGGCCCGATGCGCACCTCGAAGACCTGCACGCAGTAGCGCGGGCACAGCGACGCGTCCTCGAGGCGCACGTCGAGCGGCTCGGGCGGTCCCCCGGCCACGGGCATCGTCGCCGGCAGCGTGAGCGGGAGGGCCCAGATCGCCGACGCCTCGCGAGCGATCCCGAGATGGCTCAGACAGTCCGGCCGGTTCGCCGTAATCTCGAAATCGATGACCGGCAGCCGCCCGTTCTCGACCGAGGCCACCTCGAGCCCCCGCAACCCGAGCTCCCGGGCGACCTCGTCAGGGGACCCGGAGATCGGCACGAGCTCGGACAGCCACGGCAGGACGATTCTCACAGCGGAAACTGCTCCAGGAACCGCAGGTCGTTCTCGTAGAACAGGCGGATGTCTTCGACGCCCCATTTCAGGAGCGCGGCGCGTTCGATGCCCATCCCGAACGCGAACCCCGTGTACTGCTCGGGATCGTACCCGACGGCTTCGAACACCGCCGGGTGCACCATGCCGCTGCCGAGGATCTCCAGCCAGCCGGTCCGCTTGCACATCGCGCAGCCTGGTGTGCCTCCGCCTCCGCTACCCAGCGTCTGGGCGGGCTCTGTCGAGGCACGTCCGCGGTCCGCCAGCGTCGGGGCGGGCTCCGGCGGGACGGCCCCACGGCCCGACGACATCGGTGCTGACTCCACCGGGACGGGTCGTACTGTCGATGCCGCCTCGGGCTTCGCGGCCCGGCCCGTACCACCGCAAGCAGCGCAGCTGATGTCGAGCTCTGCGCTGGGCTCGGTGTAAGGAAAGAAGCTCGGGCGGAAGCGCACGCGCCGCTCCGCCCCGAACAGCTCGTGGGCGAACGCCGTGAGCGTGCCCTTGAGATCGGCCAGCGTGACGGTCTCGCCGACGACGAGCCCCTCGACCTGCGTGAACATCGGCGTGTGCGTCAGGTCGAAGTTGTCGCGCCGGTATACCCGGCCAGGCGCGATCAGTCGCACGGGCGGCGGATGCGTCTCCATGTGGCGGATCTGCATGCCCGACGTGTGGGTCCGCAGCAGCGTCGCGGCGGCGCCGGCCAGCGAGCGGACGGCGCCCCCGAGATACAGCGTGTCCTGCATGTCGCGCGCCGGGTGCTCCGGCGGCATGTTCAGCGCCTCGAAGTTGTGGTAGTCGTCCTCGAGCTCGGGCCCCTCGATAATCAGGAACCCGTATCGCGTGAAGATGCCTTCAATCTCCTCGCGGAGGATCGAGAGCGGGTGCCGGTGGCCGACTGCCGGCACCCGGCCTGGCAGGGTGACATCGACGGACCCCTTCGGCGGACGCGCGCTCGCCACCGCTGCGAGGCGGGCGGCGAGCCGCTCGTCGATGTCCGCCTTGAGGCGGTTCACGAGCTGGCCCAGGCGCGGGCGGTCCTCCGGCGGCGCGGAGCCCAGCGTTCGGAGCAGCCCCGACACGAGGCCGCTCCTGCGTGAGAGATAGCGGTCGCGCACGGCGCGGACCTCGGCCTCGGCGCCGGCCTGTTCCAGATCACGGGTGAACTGATCGCGAAGCTCGTCGATGTGCCTGGAGGGATCGGTCATCACGGACGCTCAGAGGCGGGACTGGGACTGCGAGGGCACGACGATACGGGCCCGTGTGCCCGCGGGTCCGGCATCCTGCCCTCACCGCGGCGCGCGGTCGGTTACGTCCGTGCGGCCGGGCGGCTGGTCCCCGCGCCCCTCGCGTCCGCGGCCATCTTCGCCAGCCGCGCGAACGTCGCCGGGCTGGAGACCGCAAGGTCCGCCAGGCTCTTGCGATCGATGGGATTGCCCGCGGCTTTCAGGCCCGAGACGAGCTGGCCGTACGTCAAGCCGTTCTCGCGCGCGGCCGCGTTGATTCGCATCACCCAAAGGCGGCGGAAATCCCGCTTCTTGCGCCGCCGGCCGACGTACGCGTACTTGAGCGCGGTATCGACCGACTCCTTCGCCGAGCGATACAGCTTGCTCTTGGTCTGATAGAACCCCTTGGCCCGCGCCAGCAGCTTCTTCCGCTTCGCGCGCCGGACGTTTCCTCGTTTGACTCTGGGCATGATGACTTTCCGAAGCTTGCAGTTTCCCGCTTCAGCTTCCGGCGGGGAAGCCGACTCTAGTCCGGCAGCATCCGCCGCAGCCTGGCCTGGTCGGCGGCAGCGACGACGACCGTGCCCCGCAGCGCGCGCTTCCGGCTGCGGGTCTTGCTGGTCAGGATGTGCTGCTTGAACGCCTTGCTGCGCACGAACTTGCCTGTCCCGGTCTTCTTGAACCGCTTGGCGGCTCCGCGATGCGTCTTGAGCTTGGGCATGATCTCACTGTCCATCGGTATCGGTCTGCGTCCGCCGCGGCGCGGCCGGGCGCGGCTGCTTGGCGCCGGCGCGCTGGGACAGGATCGTGTGCATCTGATTGCCCTCCTGGCGCGGCGCCGTCTCGGCGATGGCGACCTCGCCGAGATCGTCGATCAGCCGCTCGAGGATGCGCCGCCCGATCTCCGGGTGCGCCATCTCGCGGCCCCTGAAGAAGATCGTCGCCTTCACCTTGTCTCCCTCGGACAGGAAGCGCTCGATGTGCTTCTTCTTGAACTGATAGTCGTGCTCGTCGACCTTCGGCCGGAACTTGATTTCCTTGACCTCGATGACCTTCTGGTGCTTCTTGGCCTGGCGGGCGCGCTTCTGTTCCTGGTACTGATAGCGCCCGAAGTCCATGATGCGGCAGACCGGCGGGGTCGCCGTGGCCGCGATCTCCACGAGATCGAGCCCTTTCTGGCGCGCGATGGCCAGCGCCTGCTGCGGTGCCATGATCCCGAGCTGCTGGCCCGTATCGTCGATGACGCGGACCTCGCGGACCCTGATCCGTTCGTTCACCCGCGTGCGGTCATCCCGACGCGGTCCTCGATCGAATGCGATAACGACCTCCTAGATCTGACCGTGTCCAACCGGCTCGGGCGGCTGCGCCACTTCGGCCCTGCCCTTCGACTGCGCTTCGCGTAGCGCGTCTTCCAGGAACGCCTCGACCGCCCGGGACCCCTGATCTCCGCCGCTGCGGCTGCGCACCGACACGGTGCGCTCGGCCACCTCGCGATCGCCCACTACCAGCATGTACGGGACCTTCTGCAGCTGCGCCTCGCGGATCTTAAAGCCAATCTTTTCCTGGCGCTCGTCGAGCTCCACGCGCAGACCAGCCGAGGCGAGCTGCGCCCGGACGAGACGCGCGTACTCCAGGTGCCGGTCCGAGATTGGCAGGACGATCACTTGAACGGGCGCGAGCCACAACGGGAACGCGCCGGCATAGTGCTCGATCAGCAGCGCGACGAACCGCTCGAAGCTCCCGAAGATCGCCCGATGAATCACGACCGGGCGATGCTCGGCGTTGTCGGCGCCGACGTACTTCAGGTCGAACCGTTCCGGCATCTGGAAGTCGAGCTGAATCGTCGCGCACTGCCACCTGCGGCCGATCGCGTCGGTGACGTCGAAGTCGATCTTGGGCCCGTAGAACGCGCCGTCGCCCTCGTTGAGGGCATAGGGCTCGCCCACGGCGGCCAGCGCGTGCCTGAGCTCGGATTCGGCGTGATCCCACGTGTCGACGGTGCCCAGGAACTCGGAGGGACGCGTCGACAGCTTCATCTCCGACTTGAGGCCGAAGTCGCCGTAGACGCGCTGCACCAGCCGCAGCAGCCGCTCCACCTCCTCGCCGATCTGGGATTCCATCACGAAGCAGTGCCCGTCGTCCTGGCTGAACTGCCGGACGCGCGTCAGGCCGGAGAGCACGCCTGATGCCTCGTTGCGGTGCAGCGGCGTCTGCTCGTGATACCGGATCGGGAGGTCGCGGTAGCTGCGCACCTCGCTGGCGAACATCAGGAAATGCCCCGGGCAGTTCATCGCCTTGAGCCCCATCTGCTCGCCTTCGCTCTCCACGAGGAACATGTTCTGGCGGTAGTGCTCCCAGTGCCCGGACGTCTCCCAGAGCGCCTTGTTGAACACGATCGGCGCGCGCACCTCCGCGTACCCCGCCGGGACGAGGACGCTGCGCATGTAGTCGGCCAGCGTGTTCCAGAGGACCGTCCCCTTGGGCTGCCAGAACGCGGCCCCGGGGGCCCACCGGTGGAACATGAAGAGCCCGAGATCCTTCCCGAGCTTCCGGTGGTCGCGTTTCTTCGCCTCCTCCATCCGCTTCAGGTGGGTCTTCAGGTCCGCCTCGCTCAGGAAGGCGGTGCCCGAGATCCGCTGCATCGGCTGGTTGCGCGCGTCTCCCTTCCAGTACGCGTTGGACGTGCCGAGGAGCTTGAACGCCTTCAGCCGGGCGGTCGACGGGACGTGCGGACCCACGCAGAAGTCCACGAAGGTTTCGCGATCCTTGATCGTGTAACAGGACACTTCCGGCTGGCCGGCCGTCTTCTCTTCGATCAGCTGCACTTTCAGCGGCTCGCCGCGCTCCGAGAAGAAGCGCGTGGCTTCCTCGCGAGGCCAGAGCTGACGCTCGAACGGCAGATCCTGGCTGGCCAGTTCGCGCATCTTCTTCTCGATGGCTTCGAGATCCTCGGGCACGAACGGCCGTTCGACCACGAAGTCGTAGAAGAAGCCCTCGTCGGTCGCGGGGCCGATGCCGCACTGCGCCCCGGGAAACAGGTTCGTGACCGCGGCCGCCAGGAGGTGCGCCGTGCTGTGCCGATACAGGCCGAGCGCCTCCGGACTGTCGGGCGTGACAATGCGCACGCGGGCGTCCGCCCGCAATGGACAGGTCAGGTCGACGAGCTGGCCGTTCACGACGGCGGCGACCGCCGCCGTCGCCAGGCGAGGAGAGATCTCCTCCGCCACGGCACCTGCGGTGGTGCCGGCGGGCACGCGACGGCTGGAGCCGTCGGGCAACGTGACGGAGATATCGCCCGGACGATCGTTCATCTGAATGCGGACCGGATCGCTGTCGGGAGGGCAGGACGCTCGACGATCACCGTTGCCGCCCCCGCCATGCGCGAAGCCGCCGTGTTCCGAGACGGCCTGCCATGAGCGACGCCGCCCGTGCGCGAGCGGCCGGTTCGAATGGTAGGCACGGGCAGACTCGAACTGCCGACCTCCTGCGTGTCAAGCAGGCGCTCTAACCAACTGAGCTACGCGCCTATGTCTTGAAAACACTGGCCTTACCGGAAGGATCAGTCTAACAGAGCGCTGGAACGGGAGTCAACGAACCGATCCGCTCGAGGGAGGAGGCGGGTAGGCCTGGCCTGTCCGGCCGGGCCCACCCACAGCTCTGGTGGACTGCCTGGTCGAGGGTAAGGTGGCCCGCCTCCCGCCGTCGCGGGCCAATTCACGCGGGTGAGCTACGGGATGCCGCTTTCAGAAGTCATCTGCGGTCCACTAGTCGCCTTGACCCTCAGCACCACCAACGACTCACATGTCTCCGGGGGGCAAGGCCGTCCGCGCATCAGCGCGGCGTACTCGGAGGATCCGACTGGCGAGGCGGAGCCTCGCGCGTCTGAGGCACGGCCTCGCTAATTCAGCGCCGACTTGAGTGCCTTGCCGGCAGTGAAGCGCGCCACGCGTCGCTTCGGGATCTTGATCGCCGCACCCGTCTGCGGGTTGCGCGCCATCCGCGCCTTGCGCTGCGATGTCTTGAAGGTGCCGAAGCCGACGAACGTGATCGGCTGCCCCTTTTTCAACGACCTGGTGATCCCTTCGATGAAGGAATCGACAGCGGCCGCTGCGCTGGCCTTCGTGATGCCAGTGTCCTGCGCGATCTTCGAAATGAGATCCTGCTTGTTCATGACACCTCCGGAACATAGGCGGAGCCTTGCCCAGCAAGGGTTTCCGCGAGCTCGAGTGCTAAGCGGTTATACGCTTGTGCTCGCGCAGTGTCAACCACGTACGTGGAGGGGAAATGCGAAACGGGAGCCGATCGTCGCCCGCGAGTGCGAGAGATCGCGGCACCTCGATCGCACGCGTGCGTCAGGCTGCGGCTCTGGTGCGGATGTGCGCGATGGCCGCCTCGAGGATCGGATCGGTCGTCGGCGGCGGGGCGCCGAACTCGACGCTCGGCTCCTCGACGGCCAGATCGGGCTCGATGCCGCGGCCCTGAATGGCCTGTCCGCCCGGCGTCAGATAGCGCACGTAGGTGAGCCAGAGGCCGCGTCCTTCGGGCAGCTTCACCAGGCGCTGCTGGCCGGACCGCCCCAGCGTCCGCTCGCCCACGAGTTCGGCGCGGCCGTTGCCGTCGAGCGCGGCCACGAACACCTCCGCCGGGCCGGCCGTGCCCGTGGTCACGAGCAGCATCACCGGACCTTCGATGGCGCCGTCACCCGCGGCGGCCTCGATCGACTCCCGCACGGCCTCGCCGCTGCGGGCGGACTTGATCGTCAGCGTGCCCGACTTGACGAACAGCCGCGCGGCGGCCACTCCGCTGTCGAAGGTGCCTTCGGCCGTGCCGCGCACGTCGAGGACGAGGGACCTCGCGCCGCCGCGTTTCAGCTCCGCCGCCTGCTTCCGCAGCTCCGCGGCCGCGTCGTCGCGGAACGCGACGATACGCAGGTAGCCGATGTCACCGTCGATCAGCCGGCTCGTCACGGACGGACCGGAGGGTGCCTCGCGAACGAGCACGATCTCGTGCGGGTCGGCCGCGTTGTTCCGGAGGACCGTGAGGGTCACCTTGGTCCCCGGCTTGCCGCGGAGGAGGCGCATGCCTTCGAAGACCGACATGTCACGCGTTGGCCTGCCGTCGACCGCGCGGACCGTGTCGCCCGTCTGCAGGCCCGCCCGGGCCGCCGGCGAGCCGTCGCGCGCGGCGATCACGCGCAGGTAGTACTGACGTGTGAACTCCAGGCCGACTTCCCCGTCCGGCAGCGCTTCGCCGGATTCGAGCGACTGCACCTGACGCGCGTCGAGATAGGCACTGTCCGGGTCGAGACCGTCTGCCAGCCCGCGCAGCGCTCCGTCCATCACGCGATCGGGCTTCACCTCGCCGACGTAGTGGTTCATCACCAGCGAGACGACGTCGTCGAACACGCGCAGATGCTGGAGCGTCTGGTCCCCCGCCGGTTCCTTGCCCATCAGGCCGCCGACAATCACGAAGGCGAGGACAGGGGTCGAGATGAACAGGACCGAGAGACGGGTCTTCAGGCTCATGGAATCCCTTTCTGAAGCCATTGTAAGGGATCCACGGGTTTGCCGTCGACGCGCAGCTCGAAGTAGAGCACGGGTTCTCCGCTCGGGTTTCGCCCGGTCGTCCCCAGCCGGGCCCGGGCGTCGACGTGCGCGCCCCTGGCAACCGCGATCGAGCTCAGGTGGCCGTACAGCGAGAAGGCGCGGTCGCCGTGCTCCAGGATGACGAGGTTGCCATAGCCCGTGAACGGGTCCGCAAACGCCACCGTGCCCTCGTGCACCGCCCGCACGGCCTGCCCCTCGGCGATCGCGATCTCGATGCCGTTCCGCACGATGGCCGTGCCGAAGCGGTTGTCGGGCTGGCGGCCGAACCGGGTCGTGATGCGACCGGGTGCGGGCCACGGGAGGACCCCGCGGAAGGGCCGCAGCGGCAGCACCGCGGCGGGACCGGCGGCCGCGAGCTCGGTGAGGCCGGCCTGGAGCCGCTGCTGCGCGGCCTGCAGCTCGCCGACCATCTGCGCGTTGAGATCGCGGCGGGCGTCGATCGAATCGACGAGCGCCGTCCTGGCGGCGACGGCGCGGTCGGCTGCGGCACGTGCACGCCGCGCACGTTCCTGCAGCGCCTGCAGCTCGGCCGCCCTCGCGGAGAGCTCCTTCTGTTCGCGGGCGAGCGCCTCGAGCGTGCGCTGGTGCGTCAGCACGCGATCGCGATCCATCCGGTGCAGCGCCGCCGCCGTCCGGTAAGCCCGGCCGAGCGAGCGGAGGTCGTCCACGTCGAGCAGCAGCCGCCAGTAGCCGGCGCTCCCGAGCTTGTAGATCTTCACGAGCCGCGCTTCGGCATCCGGCCGCTCGGCTTCGGCCGTCCGCTTCAGGTCCGCGGCGCGGCCGGCCGTGTCCCTCAGCTTCTGTTCCGTGGCGGCGAGGCTCGCGTCGATTTCCGCCAGCTCGCGGACGCGGGCCTGACGTTCGAGTTCGAGCGTCCGCAGCTCGGCGAGCAGCTTGCTCTCCTGCGCCGCCAGCGCCTCGGACTCGCGCTGGAGCGCCTTGATGCGCTCGCCTGCGCGCTGTGAAGCTCCGGATCGATCCTGGGCGGAGGGCGGCGCGGTGAGCAGGACGAACGCGAGGCACGCGGCGAAGGTGGCCGTGAGCTCAGAACAGCGGCTTGCCATCGATGTCCCCGGGCACCGGGATGCCGAAGAAGTTGAGGACGGTAGGGGCGATATCGAGGATGGAGGGCGTCCGGCCCGCAATCGGGCGGCTCGAGATCAGTACGCCAGCGGTGATCTCGAAGTCGAATCCGCCGTGATCGCCGCTCCATTTCTTCATATTGGGATACACGATCCCCTGAGGGGAGCCTCCGAGCGTCGTCTGCCACGAGACGCGGTATCCGTCCTCCATGCCCACCTGCAGCTCCGAGGCGTGCTGCAGAAACTCTCCCGAGTACACGTCGTCGCGCTTGTAGACGTTGCGCACGATGCGCGCGCCGGTATCAGGGTCGGTCATCGCCAGCAGCCGGGCCGCGAGCTCGTCGGCCAGGGCCGAGGCTTCGGCGCCCGGGCTCACGATGCCGCGCGACTCCCTTCCCCGCAGGTTGAAATAGATCTGCCCGAGCCCCATGGCGTAGGCGCGCGTGCGCGACCAGTCGACGTTTTCCCAGAACTCCCCGCCCCCAAACAGGTCGTCGAGCTTCTTCTCGCCCGGCTGCTGCCCCTGCAGGGCCATGTAGCCCTCCTGCACCAGCCACGTGTTCAGGTTCACCGCCTTGCGCCAGGAATGGAAGCCGTGATCGGAGACGATCAGGATCCCGGTGTCCGGATCGACCCGCTCGAGGACCTCGGCGACGAACTGGTCGGCACGGCGATAGACGCTCAGGATCGAATCGCCGAAGCGCGCGGCCAGCGCCGAGTCGTGCATGGGGTGATCGGGGTCGATGAGGCGCCACATCATGTGCTGCACGCGGTCGGTCGACTCGATGACGCCCACCAGCACGTCCCAGTTGCGCGCCGCAATCCGGTTCAGGATCACGCGCGCCCGGTCGTCGAACGCGACGTACAGGTCGTCCATGAACGTCGCCTCGTCCATGCGCCCCTCGTTCAGGGGCCAGGTCGCCTCTGCCCATCCGAGCGTGCGGTAGTGGCCGACGCGCTCGAACATGTCTGCGGCGAACCCGGCCGGCGCCGACATGGGGGCTGGCGGATCGTCGGGCTTCCAGTTCACCGGCGCCATGTAGAGCTGCAGCTCACGGTCCGCGTTCATCAGCAGCAGCTGGGTCATTCCCTGGATGCGGACCAGGACGTTCACGCGGAACTCGAGATCGATCCAGCGGCTCATCTTCCCGGGCTCGAGGAGCAGCGAATGGCCCTGAATCTCGACGGTCGCCGTCTTCGCCTGGCGATTCCATCGGATCGTGAACGGGATCCGCACGTCCTCCTGCGGCTCCAGCTCTGTGAGCCGCGCGCGATCGGCCTCCGTCAACGCGCCTTTCTCCCGGATGGCGCGCATCTGCTGGCGGACGATGGGGTTGGGCGGACCGATCAACTCGCTGCGAGCCACGTCGCCCTCGACGACGAGCCGCCTGAGAATGCCGCCGAACTCGGTGTTCCCCTCCTCGTACCGGCTGAGATCGGTGGCGAAGTAATAGAAGGTCCCCATCGTGCCGCGGATGTCCGGCAGGGGCAGACCCGACAGCAGTTCGCCGTTCGGGACGTCCTCGGGCGGAAAGGTCACGGGTACCGTCAGGATCGTCGAGCGGATGCCGGCCCGCCCGGCCGTGACCCAGAACGAAGTGCCTCCGCGCGTGGAGTACACCCGCGGCCGCGCGATCGGGATGTAGTTGAAGAGGAAGCGTGCGGGCTCGCGCCGCACCATCCCGAGATCCGGCAGGTACGTGTCCGTGTCGCGGACGAGAAAGTCGTAGATGTTGTGCTTGCCCGGGTTCACGCCCGTGGCGAACGACGCCCAGGCGGTCGGCGACTCGGGGGAGTGAGTCGTCGCCAGCGGGTAGAGCCCCCCGCGGCTGGCAACCCTGGCGAGGTTCGGCAGCTGGCCGGCCTTCATCCACCGCTCGACCAGATCCGGATCGAGGCCATCGAAGCCGAGAACGACGAGCTTGGGACGCGTCCCCTGTGAAGGCCGAGCCGTGCCGCACGCGCCGGAAGGCAGCAGCCCCGCCAGCAAGCAGATCGAGAGCGCGAGCGCGCCCGCCGTACGATCGAGCATGTGGGGGAATTATAACTGCCGGCTCTCCGGTTTCCTGGTTCAGAGTTCAGGGTTCAACGTTCGGTTCCTGGTTCCCGGTTCCAGGTTCATGGTTAGGAACCAGGAACCCTGAACCAGGAACCTGGAAAGAAGTCACATGGTACCCTGTGCGAGTGCGCGTGCTGGGGATCGACTACGGCCGGCGCCGAATCGGGCTGGCCCTGTCAGACCCGACCGGCCTGCTCGCGCGGCCATGGAAGACCATCGCCGGACACACGAGCATCGGCCGGGCCGCCGACGCGCTGGAGGCCGAGATCGCGAGGCTCCGCGCCGAAGACGACGGGTTGGACGCGGTGGTGATCGGATGGCCGCGGCGGCTGAGCGGAGAGGCCAACGATCAGACTGCCGCGGTCGAAGCGCTCGCCGAGGCGCTCCGCCACCGAGTGTCCGTGCCCGTGTCACTGCAGGACGAGCGGCTCAGCAGCCGCGAAGCCGAGCAGCAGCTCGCCAGGCGATTCAAGGACTGGCGCACGCGCAAGCCGCTCGTGGACGCAATGGCGGCGGCCGTCGTGTTGCAGGACTACCTCGATGCGAGGTGATTGGCTGGGTGCACTGAGTGCCCCGGGTGCCCGCGGTGCGAGCGTGCCGTGGGTGCGAGCGTGTCGTGGGTCCGAGCGCGCCGTGGGTGCGAGCGTGCCGTGGGTGCGAGTGTGCCGTGGGGTGCGAGCGCGCCGTGGCAGGCGGCCGTGCCGGAGTGCTGTTTCCCGTGAGGCCTGAGTGAAGAAGGCGATTGGTGTCCTCGTTCTGATCGTGCTCGGCCTGGGCCTGGCCGTGGGTGGGTGGGTCTATCTCTCGCTCAGCCGGCCGTACAAGGGCTACGACACCCCGGAGGCGTTCGTGGAGATCGTGCCCGGGAGCGGACCGGCGACGATGGCGCGCCGGCTCGTGGAGGCGGGCGTCGTGCGGAACCAGACGGCGTTTCGCGTGGCCGTGTCGCTGCGCCGCGCGGGTCGGCGTCTCCAGGCGGGCGAATACCGGTTCGACCGCCCCATGACGCCGGCGGAAGTCGTCGACAAGCTCGCGCGGGGCGACGTGTACCTCCGGTCGCTCACGTTTCGCGAAGGCCTCACGATTCGACAGATGGCGGCGCTCTTCGAGGAGAGGGGTTTCGGGACCCGCGCCGAGTTCGAGCAGGCCGCCGACGATCCGGCGCGGATCCGCCATCTCGACCCGGCCGCTCCCGATCTCGAAGGCTATCTGTTCCCGGACACCTACACGCTGCCGCGCCGCATCACCGCGTCGCAGCTGGTCGACCGTATGGTGGCGCGGTTCGAGCAGGCCCTGACACGGGAGATCCGCGATCAGGCGGGGGCGAGGGGCCTGAGCGTCCGCGAGCTGGTGACGCTCGCCTCGCTGGTCGAGAAGGAGACGGCGAAAGCGCCCGAGCGCCCGCTCGTGGCGGCGGTCTATGCCAACCGGCTGCGGATCGGCATGGGCCTGCAGTGCGATCCCACGGTCATCTACGCGCTGGAGCGGGCCGGCCAGTACGACGGGAATCTCACCCGCGCCAGCCTGCAGTTCGATTCCCCCTACAACACCTACCGTTACGCCGGCCTTCCGCCGGGGCCAATCGCCGCGCCCGGCGCCGCCTCGCTCGCTGCGGCGGCGAATCCTGCCGACGTGCCGTATCTCTATTTCGTCAGCCGCAACGACGGCTCGCACGCCTTCGCGGCCACGCTTCCCGAGCACAACCGCAACGTCCAGGAATGGCAGATCCGCTACTTTCGCAATCAGAAATAGCGAAGCTCGCGATTACCGGCCGATGGGGATTCACTCCACTTCAGCTTCTGCCGGAGCACGTCGAAGTACGTCCGCCTGGCGGCGCGCACCAGGCGCAGCTGCCGCTCCGCCCTGACGATCTCCACAACGTCGTCGGCCTGCAGGTCGTGGCCCGACTGTCCGTCGAACGTCACGTACACCTCCTCGTTCGTTCCGTCCATCAGCGGCTCGACGCGGATGTTCGAGGCGGACGGGATCACGACGGGCCGGTTCGTGAGCATGTGCGGGGCGATTGGCGTGAGGACGATGGCGTCCACGGCGGGGTGCACGATCGGCCCGCCCGCTGCCAGATTGTACGCGGTCGATCCGGTAGGCGTCCCGACGATGAGGCCGTCGGCGCGCACCCGCATCACCGGATTGCGGTCGACGGCGACCGACAGGTCGATGATGCGCGACACGGCGCCCTTGGTGATGACGACGTCGTTGAGCACGATGCGGTCGGCGTGGACGCTGCCGCCTCGCAGCGTGCGGGCCCGCAGCATCATCCGCAGATCGATCTCGGCCGTGCCGCGGAGCACGGAGTCGAGCGAATCCTGCAGCTCGGGCAGCGTGATCTCCGTGAGGAAGCCCAGGCTGCCGAAGTTCACGCCGAGAATGGGGATGTCGACGTCGGCCTGGGCGATGCGGCCGGCCATGCCGATCAGCGTCCCGTCTCCCCCGAGGACGACGACGATGTCGCACGCCCCCGGAAGCTCGTCGCGCGAGCTCGTCGGCCGGCCCGGCGGGAGACCGACGAGCGCGGCCGTCTCGGTTTCGAACACCGGCTCGAGATCCCGCGCATCGAGCCAGCCCGCGAGCTCGGCGAGAATGCCGGCCGCGGCCTCGAGGTTGTGCTTCGCGACCAGCCCGACGCGCGTTATCGTTGACATAGATGCAGCAGCATCTCCCGGTTGCCCTCCATCCCGGCGATCGGCGACTCCGCCACTCCCGCGCGCCTCAATCCTAACGTATCGGCGAATTGCGAGACCTCCTCGAGCACCCGCTCACGGACCCGATCGTCGCGAACGATGCCGCCCCGGCCGACCTCGTGACGCCCGGCCTCGAACTGCGGCTTCACCAGCGCGATCACGTCCGCGTCAGGGGCGAGCAGCGGGGGAACGGCCGGGAGGATGTGGCGAAGCGAGATGAACGACACGTCGATAGTGACGAGGTCGAAGCGGCGGGAGTCGGCGGGCAGCAAATCGGGTGTCAGATGCCGCGCGTTCACCCGCTCGAGCACGACGACACGCGGGTCGTTGCGGAGCCTCCACTCCAGCTGCCCGTGTCCCACGTCGAGCGCCACGACGCGCGCCGCGCCGCGCTGGAGCAGAACGTCGGTGAAGCCGCCTGTCGAGGCGCCGATGTCGAGCGCCTGCCGGCCGGCCACCGTGATGCCGAACACCTCCAGCGCGTGTGCCAGCTTGAGCCCTCCCCGGCTGACGTACGGATGATCGGGCGTGCGCAGGAGGATCTCCGCATCGCGCGGGACAGACGCTCCGGCCTTGGTGACCGGCCGACCGTCGACCAGCACCGAGCCGGCGAGCAGGAGAGCGCGCGCGCGCTCGCGCGAGGCCGCGAGGCCCCGCTCGACCATCAGCACGTCGAGGCGGACCGAGCCCTTCAATGCGTTCGTGACACGACCCACCTGGCGATCGCGGGCAGCTGGCCGGCCAGCCGCTCGCGTTCGAGCGCCGCCAGCGCTGACTCGACCGACCTCGCCGCGAGCGCGCGCGAGGCCTCGAGCCCGAAGAACGCGGGATAGGTCGGCTTGCCTGCGGCGGCGTCCTTGCCGGCCGTCTTGCCCAGGTCGACCGACGCACCCTCGACATCGAGGATGTCGTCGACGATCTGGAAAGCCAGGCCCAGGTGCGCGGCGTACTCGTCGAGCGCGTCGAGCATGGGGCCGTCGGCGCCGGCCATGATGGCGCCAGCGGCCGCGGCGGCCCGGATGAGCGCGCCGGTCTTGCTGGCATGCATGCGCCGCAGCGCGTCGGCATCGAGCGGCGCGGCGCCCGCCTGCGCCGCCTGCAGGTCGAGGGCCTGGCCGCCGACCATGCCGGCTGCCCCGGCGGCCTCGGCGATTCGCCGGAGCGTCCGCAGCTTCCGGGCGTCGAGGACGGGATCGCCCCTGGGCGGGGACGCCGGTTCGCGCGCGAGAATGACGAAGGCCTCCGTCAGGAGGGCATCGCCGGCAAGAATGGCCATCCCCTCGCCGAACACCACGTGCGCCGTCGGCCGCCCCCGGCGCAGCGTGTCGTCGTCCATTGCCGGCAGATCGTCGTGAACGAGGGAGTAGGTGTGGATCAGCTCCAGCGCGCAGGCGGCGGGCAGCGCCAGCGCCAGCGCGGGGTCGCGATCCACCGACAACCGGCCCGCGACCGCGTCGGCGGAGGCGAGCGCGAGCATCGGGCGGAGCCGCTTGCCGCCCGCGATGACGCTGTAGCGGGCGGCCTCGACGATGATGCGGGGACACTCGGGCTCGCGCGGCAGGAGCCGCTCGAGTGCGGCGTCCACCGTTCGCCGCTGCCCGGCGAGCCAGCTCTCCAGGTCCGTCGTCGTCGTGGTCACTTCCGCTGATCGTCAGGATCGAGGCCCAGGGCGGCGGGCGCCGGGCGCAGTTCGCCGCGCTCGTTCAGGATCTCGATGCGGCGCTCCGCCGCCTCGAGCCGGGAGTGACAGAACCGCGACAGCTGCACGCCGCGCTCGAAGAGCTCCAGCGATTGTTCCAGCGGCAGGTCGCCCTCTTCGAGCTTCCGGACGATGGTTTCGAGCTCGGCAATGGCCGATTCGAAGTCCTTGATGGTGGGATCCATGACTGGCGTCAGCCCTCGGTCGTCCGGCGCACCTCGCACGACAGCTCGCCTTCGTGGAGCGTTACGGTAACGTGGTCCCCGGGCGCCGCCGTGCGGGCCGATCTGATGATGGCCGTGCGGTCGGCATTCCAGCACACGGCGTAGCCGCGCGCAAGAACCGCCAGCGGGCTGAGCGACTCCAGCCGGCCGGCGAGCTCGGTGAGCCGGCCGTCCGCGCGCGCGTAGCGGCGGCGGCCCGCCGCAGCCAGCCTGGCGTTCGAGGCCTGCAGCCGGCCCTGGATCGCGGCCAGGCGGCGGCGCAGGTCGAGGGCCTCCAGCCGCAGGCGAAGGGTGCGGAACTCGCGTTCGCGCCGCCCCAGGCCCGCGACCATGGCGCCCCGGAGCTGGTGCGAGAGCTCCGCCGCATGACGGCCCCGGAACGCCAGCCGCGCATGCCAGCCCGCCAGCCCCCGCCGGCTGCTGAGCACGTGCACGAGCGTGCGCCGACGCTGCAGCCCTCCACGGACCGCGGCCAGCAGGCGGTGCGACAGCCGATCGATCCGTGCGGCGAACTCGTCTTTGGCGGCGACGACCATCTCCGCCGCTGCCGAGGGCGTTGGCGCCCGCACGTCGGCGACGAAATCGGCAATCGTGACGTCCACCTCGTGGCCCACCGCGGCGATCACCGGGACCGGGCATGCCGCCATCGCGCGCGCGACGCGCTCCTCGTTGAACGTCCAGAGGTCCTCCACGGATCCGCCGCCGCGGCCCACGATGACCACGTCGACGCCGCGCACCCGTGCCACCGCCGTCAGGGCGCGGGCGACGTCCTCGGCGGCGCCGTCTCCCTGGACGCGCGCGGGGCGTATCACCAGATGCGCGGTGGGATAACGCCGCCGCAGAACCTTGATGATGTCCCGCAGGGCAGCACCCTCGAGCGAGGTCACGATGCCGATGCGCGCGGGCAGCGCCGGCAGCGGCCGCTTCCGGCTGGCGTCGAAGAGCCCCTCGGCCTGCAGGCGCTTCTTCAGCTGCTCGAACGCGAGCTGCAGCGCGCCGAGCCCGCGCGGCTCCAGGTGCTCGCAGACGAGCTGGTACTCACCCTTCGCGTCGTACACGCCCAGGCGCCCCCGCGCGACGACATGCTGGCCGTCTTCGGTCTTGAATCGCAGGTAGCGCAGCGCCGAGCGGAACATCACGACCTTGAGCTGGGCGCGGCCGTCCTTCAGAGTGAAGTAGAGATGCCCCGTGTTCCACAGCTTGCAGTTGGAGATCTCCCCCTCGACCCAGACGTCGCCGAAGCCCGATTCGATGAGCCCGCGGATCGACGCGGTCAGCTCTGACACGGTGAGCACCTGCCGCCTCGCCCGCGTCGGCGCCGCGGCCTGGCGATCGTCGTCCTGCTCGAACGGGACGGAAAAGAGGTCGTCCGGCATGGTCGAGGTCAGCTGTGCGTCCCGGCCGTGTGCCCGGCTTCGTGGGCCAGCCGCTCCACGTCCTCCAACGACAGGTTCACGCGCTCGATGGCCGTGGCCCGGCCGGTCGACGCGTCAGCGGTGATGAGCACGGCGTTCAGCCGGGCAGGGCCCGAGGCGGCTTCGAACTTGGCCGGCATACCGCTCGTGAACCGCCCGAGCGCCGCCTCCACGCTGACGCCGATGATCGAATCGTGCGGGCCGCTCATCCCTGCATCGGTCAGGTAGGCCGTCCCGCGCGGCAGGATTCGCTCGTCGGCCGTCTGCACGTGTGTGTGGGTGCCGATGACGGCGGTCACCCGGCCATCGAGGTGCCAGCCCATCGCGGTCTTCTCCGACGTCGCCTCGGCGTGGAAGTCGACGATGATCACTCTGGTCTTCGCGCGGAGCGCGTCGGCTTCGCGCAGGCCGACGGCAAACGGGTCGTCGAGCGGCGTCATGAAAATGCGGCCCATCAGATTCAGCACGCCCACCGGCTCGCCGGCCCGGGTCCGGGCCAGACAGCTGCCGCGGCCCGGGACGCCGGCCGGGAAGTTCGCCGGGCGCAGGAGCCGCGGCTCTCGCGGCATGTACTCCAGGACCTCTTTCTTGTCCCACACGTGGTTGCCGCTGGTCATCACGTGGACGCCGTAGTCGAGGATCGCGGCAGCCACGTCGCCGGTCACGCCGAAGCCGGCAGCGGAGTTCTCCACGTTGGCGATGACGAGGTCCACGTTCTCGCGTTCCACCAGCACGGGAATGGCGCGGCGCGCGATCTCGCGTCCGGGTCTGCCGAAGATATCGCCGATGAAGAGGATGCGCATCAGGGGCTGATCTCGGGTCTGCCGGCGGCGGCGCCAATCGTGCCTTGCGAGGCGGGCGCCTCGCCGCCTCGGTGCGTCGCCGTCCTCATGAAAGACAGCACCAGCGTGTCAGGCGGTCTGGACTGCGATCTGAATCTCGCCGCCGCGGCGCTCCTCGATTTTCGGCAGTCTCACGTGCAACTCGCCCGCAATCAGGCGCGCGGTCGCGCGCCCGGCATCGAAGGCGCCAGCGAGGCGGACGGCGCGCGCGAAGCGCCCGAAACTCCGCTCGACGAGGTGAAAGGCGGCCTCGTGATGCTGACAGCGGGCGGGCCGCTTGGTTCCGCTGATCGTGAGCAGCGCGCCCGTCAAGGTGACGCGAACGTCCTCGGGGACGACGCCGGGCAGGTCCACGGTCAGATCGAGGCTGGCCGCGGATTCGGACACGTCCATGGGTGGGCTCCACTCGGCGCCCGCCGATCTACGGTCCGGCTCGTCGTGCAGCCAGTCGAGGGTGTCCCGCGCGACGTCACCCGACCCGAACCGCTCGATGTAGATCCGCGCCACAGCCCCGTATCTTAGCAAGGCCGGGGAGGGCCGGTAGGCAGCAAACCGCGGGCGGGGAGCCGGGAGCACGGGGGCCCCGGAGGGCAGCTATTAGAAGAGGAAGAGAAAGGCTGGGGAATGATTATATGAGTGTTTAAGGCTAAGGTAATATGCTTGACAGACACTAATATGCATGCCTATACTTGTCCTCGTAATTTCATTTCGGTCCGGTTGCGGACCGTGGACGTGAAACGAGGAGGGTAAGTCATGGCTCTGGTTCGATGGGATCCGGTACGCGAGCTCGCAGGTATGGAAATCGACCGCCTCAACCGGATGTTCGCCGACTTCTACCATGAGGGCTTCGGTCCAGGGTGGATTCCGCCGGTCGACATCTACGAGACCGACGACCACGAGGTGGTGATCAAGGCAGAGCTGCCGGAGCTGAAGCGGGAGGACATCCACCTCAGCTTCGAAAACAGCGTGCTGACCATCAGGGGCGAGCGGAAGGTCGAACAGGAAACGCCCCGGGAGCGGCATCAGCGGCGCGAGCGGCGACATGGCAGCTTCAGCCGGTCGTTCACGCTGCCGGCCACCGTGGATGCCGCGAAAATCTCCGCGTCCTACAAGGACGGCGTCCTCACGGTTCGGCTCCCCCAGCGCGATGAGGCCAAGCCGAAGCAGATCGAAGTCTCGGTCGGCTGAGGCCGGTGTCGGCCGGGATCGGCGGGGCAGGACGTGCGTCCTGCCCTGACGTCCTTCAGCTGCGGATCACGACACGAAACCTGCGAGACAAGGAGGCAGACCAATGACCAGCAATCCCTGGGACGTCATGCGCGAGCTGGCGACCATGCAGGAGCGCATGAACAGGATCTGGGGCAGCGCGTTCGAACGCGGGCACGAAGACGTGAGCAATCGGGGATGGGTGCCCCCCGTCGACATCTACGAGACGGAGAGCCGGGAGATCGTGCTCAAAGCGGAGCTCCCCGGGCTGCGGCGCGAAGACATCAACCTGTCCGTCGAGAACAACACGCTGACCATTCGCGGCGAGCGGCGGCGCGACGATTCCGTCAAGGAGGATCGCTACCACCGGATCGAGCGGACGTATGGCGCCTTCTCGCGCTCCTTCACGCTCCCCAACACGATTGATGGCGGGAAGGTGCGGGCCGAGTACCGCGACGGGGTCCTCGCGGTCGTGCTGCCGCTGCGCGAGGAGGCGCGGCCGCGGCAGATCCAGGTGGAAGTAGCCGAGTAACTTCGGCTACTCTCTTGCATATGCCCAACGACGCAGACGTGCAGACAGAAACGGGCGGCGCGGCGGACATCGACTCCGCGCCGCCCATTACGAGCCGCTTTCTGTTCGTGGACGTCGCGGCGCAACGCGCCAAGCAGCTGCGGCGCGGCGCCAGCCCCCGCGTCGAGCGTGTGACGCTGACGGCGGGCCCGCACAAGCTCGAACGCGTAGCCATGGAAGAAGTGCGCAAGGGTCTCATCGAATACACGCTGCCGACGAGCCTGGACGGCCCCCGTTCGCACTAGTCGGCCAGATAAGCTCCTCCCTCCGGCTCACGGCTCCGGGCTGCAGCCGGGGCGTCCCGCCGTCTCGAAGGAACCTCGCTTCGCCGCTCATCGTAACAGCCGATCAGGAGCCACGAGATCCATGATCGAGCTCGCTGTGCTGGCGCTGACCGGTCTCGTCGTGTTGGGAGTGCTGGCGGCCGCCGTGACCGTCGTGGCCGTGCTGAAGTTCGTGCTCTGGCTCGTGCTCCTGCCCTTCCGCCTGCTGGCGGCGCTGCTCTTCCTTCCGCTGCTGCTCCTGAAGCTCGTCATCGGCGGCGCCGTGATGCTCGTGCTGGCGCCGGTCGTCGCCCTCGCCGTCGCGGTCGGACTCCTCGCGCTGCTCGCGGCGATTGCCGTGCCGCTGCTGCCGCTGCTCGCCCTGGGCACGGTCCTCTATCTGGTGGTGCGCGCCGGCCGCCCGGCGCTCACGAGCTGACGGCCCGAACCGCTCCCGAACCTGGAACCCTGGAATCTTGGAACCCTGAAGCTACAGCTGCGGAGACAGCCGCGAGAAGCGCGACGCCCGCTCGTAGGCATCGGCCGCCCGCAGCATCGTCGCTTCCTCGAGGGGCCGCCCTGTGAGCTGGAAGCCGACGGGCAGCGTTCCCCCGGCGAGCCCGCACGGGACGCTCACGGCCGGGAGCCCGGCGAGGTTCGCGCCCACGGTGAACACGTCCGCCAGGTACATGTGCAGGGGATTGTCGAGCCGTTCGCCGAGACGGAACGCGGGAACGGGGCTCGTCGGAGCGGCGATGAGGTCGACCCGCTCGAACGCCACCTCGTAGTCTCGCCTGATCAGCGTCCGCACCTGCTGCGCCTTGAGGTAATACGCGTCGTAGTAGCCCGAGCTGAGGACGAAGGTTCCGAGCATGATGCGGCGCTTGACTTCCGCCCCGAACCCCTCGTCGCGGGTGAGGTCGTACATCTCGCCGAGACTCTCCGCCCGCTGCGTGCGGTAGCCGTAGCGGACCCCGTCGTAGCGGGCCAGGTTCGAGCTCGCCTCGGCGGTCGAGATCAGGTAGTAGACCGCGATGCCGGCGGCGCTGTGCGGCAGCGAGACGTCGTGCACCTCGGCGCCTTCGCGGCGGAGGACGTCGAGCGCCTGCTCGAAGGCCTCGGCGACGCCGGTATCGAGGCCGCCTTCCACGTGATCGCGGGGAACGCCGATCCGGAGACCGCGGACGTCACCGGTGAGCGCGGCGAGGAGGTCCGGGACCGGGGTATCGAGGCAGGTGGCGTCCCGTCCGTCCGGGCCGGCGATGATCTGCAGCGCGAGCGCCGCGTCGGCGACGCTCGTCGCAAGTGGGCCAATCTGATCGAGCGACGACCCGAAAGCCAGCAGCCCGTACCGCGAGACGCGGCCGTAACTGGGCTTGATGCCGACCACGCCGCACATGGCCGCCGGCTGCCGGATTGACCCGCCGGTATCGGAGCCGAGCGCGAGGGGAACCAGTCGAGCCGACACGGCCGCGGCCGATCCGCCGCTCGATCCGCCCGGGGTCCGGTCCGCGTCCCACGGATTGCGCGTCGGCCCGAACGCCGAGTTCTCGTTCGACGACCCCATCGCGAATTCGTCGCAGTTCGTCTTGCCGACGAAGACGGCGCCAGCGCGTGCGAGACGCTCGACGACCGTGGCGTCGAAGGGGGGCAGGTAGCCCTCGAGGATGCGGGAGCCGGCCGTGGTCGGGACGCCTCGCGTGCAGATGTTGTCCTTGAACGCCACCGGCACGCCGAGGAGAGGTAGATCCGCCCAGGCCTCGGGCCGCGCATCGAGCGCAGCCGCCGCCTGGACCGCAGCCTCGGGCGTCGTGCTGCGGAACGCGTTCAACCGGCGATCGGCGTCGTCGATCCGCCCCAGCGCCGCGCGGCAGATCTCGACGGCCGAGGCCTGGCCGTCGCGGATCGCCTGGGCGATGGCCCGGGCGCTCTCGAGCTTCATGAGCCCAGCACTCGTGGTACTTTGAACAGACCGGCGGCAGGATCGGCTTCCGGCGCCTGGGCCAGGACCTCGTCGCGCGACAGCGAGGGCCGCTCCTGATCGGGCCGCAAGGCTCCCGTTCCGGCGAGCGGGTGCGAGGTGGGCCGGACCCCGGATGTGTCGATCGCCTGCACCTGCCGCGCGTACGTCAGGAACTGGGCGAGCTGCCGGGAGAAGAGCGTGAGCTCCCCGGGCGTGAGCGCCAGTCGCGCGAGACGCGCGAGGTGCCGGAGCTCGTCGGTGGTGAATTCGTCGGACACGCCACGATTCTACAGGAGCCCGTGCCCGCGGAGGTTCGGGCGCGTGCCTCGCGCGCGCGGGTTTCCAACGCTGGGAGGGGTGACGGCTCTCCCCGGCAGCCGTCGCTTGACAGACAGTGGGAATCCGGCCGCCAGCCGTTGCAGGCACGTGGTATCCGCGGACCGCGGGCGCCCTGACCCGCGAGGTCGACGCCTGTCTGACCGGCGCGGCCGCGCCGCCGACAGGGCACGTCCAGGCCATCATCGTTCCGCATGCGGGGCTCATGTTTTCCGGAGCGGTGGGCGCGTGCGCCTTCAAGGCGGCTGCACGCGGCACCTACGAGGCGGCCGTCCTGGTCGGGCCCTCCCATTACGTCCCGTTCGAGGGGGTCGCACTCTACCCCGACGGAGCCTTCGAGACGCCGCTCGGGCCGGTTCCGGTCGACGCGGATCTGGGGGCGCGGCTGAACGCGGCCGACGTGGTTCGGTCGATGCCGTCCGCGCACATGCGCGAGCACTCGCTGGAGATGCAGCTGCCGTTCGTGCGCCGCGTGTTTCCCGATCTGCCGATCGTGCCTCTCCTCATGGGCTTTCAACGCCCTGCGACGATCCATGCTCTGGCCCGGGCGCTGGCGGACGCCCTGCGCGGGCGGCGCGTGCTGCTCGTGGCCAGCACCGACCTCTCGCACTTCTTCGACGCGGCCACGGCTGCCACGCTCGACGGCCGCGTCCTCGATCGGATCGAGGCGTTCGATCCGGCGGGCCTGCTCGAGCTGATGGAGCGGTATCCCGAGGCGGAGCGCGGGCGCTATGTCGCCTGCGGCGGCGGGCCAGCCGTCTCCGTGCTCCTGGCGGCCCGCGCCCTCGGCGCGTCGCAGAGCCGCGTGCTCTGCTATGCGCATTCCGGTCAGATCTCGGGCGACAATGAGGGTGTGGTCGGGTACGTGGCCGCCGTGATCGGCGAGTTCCCGCAGGGTCCCGATGAGTAGCCGGCTGACGCTCTCCGATCAGGAGGCGCTCGTGCTCATCGCGCGCCAGGCCATTGCGGCCCGGGTGGCCGGGCAGTCGCCTCCCCGATCCGCGACGCTCACGATGCCGCTGGCGAGCGGCGTGTTCGTGACCCTCAAGATCGGGCGCCACCTCCGCGGCTGTCTCGGTACGCTCGAGAGCCGCCACGATCTGGCGATCGACGTGGCCCGCTGCGCCGGTGATGCGGCCAGCCGGGATCCCCGGTTCCCGCCGGTGTCGGTGAAGGAGCTCGACGAGCTCTCGGTCGAGATCTCGGTTCTCGGGCCCTTCGAGCCGTGCGCCCCGCCCGTGCCGGCCTCGATCACAGTGGGTCTCCACGGCCTGCTGGTCGAGCACGGCCGGCGGCGAGGCCTCCTCCTGCCCCAGGTTGCGGTGGAGTGGAACTGGACGTCGGAGACCTTCCTCGAACAGACCTGCCTCAAGGCCGGTCTTGCCGCCGGCGCGTGGCGGCGGGACGCGGCCGTGTACCGCTTCACGGCCCAGGTTTTCGGTGACGCGGCGCGCTGAGGCTCCGCGGCTCGGGGCGCATCTGTCGATTGCGGGAGGGCTGCCGCGCGCCGTCGACCGCGCCGTCGCGTCGCGTTGCGAGACCCTCCAGATCTTCACGAAGTCGGCAGGGCAGTGGCGTGCCCGGCCGCTTCCGCCCGGGGAGGTCGCACAGTTCCGGGCCCGCGTCAGGGAGACGGGGATCCATCCCGTCCTGGCCCACGACAGTTATCTCATCAACATCGCGGCGGCTTCGCCGGCGCTGCGCGCGCAGTCGATCGCCGCGCTCGACGCCGAGCTCGATCGCGCGGAGCGTCTCGGCCTCGACTTCCTGGTCATGCACCCGGGCGCGCACACGGGCGGCACCGCAGCCGAGGGTCTAACGCTCGTTGCCGAAGGACTCCGGCAGGTTCTGCAGGCGCGCCCCCGCGGCCGGACCGCGATCCTGCTCGAGCACACGGCCGGTCAGGGCACCTCTCTGGGGCACTGCTTCGAGCACCTGGCCGAGATCCTCGAGCGACTGGACGGAACTCCCCGCGTCGGAGTCTGCCTCGACACCTGTCATCTGCTCGCCGCCGGCTACGACATCGTGTCCGAAACCGGCTACGCCGACACGTTCCTGCGATTCGATCGCCTCGTCGGGCTGGGCCGGCTGCGGGCGTTCCACCTGAACGATTCGCGTCGGCCCTGCGGCAGCCGCGTCGATCGACACGAGCACATCGGCAAGGGGTTCCTGGGGCTCGAGGTTTTCCGCCGGATCGTGAACGATCGGCGCTTCGCGGGGCTTCCCATGCTGCTCGAGACGCCCAAGCTCGACACGCCGGAATCGAGACGCCGGCGCGACGTCGATCCGTGGGACGCGCGCAACCTGCGGACGCTCCGCAGGCTCATGCGCACAGTATGATGGAGCCCTGGCGGTCGCGCGCCAGCGGGAGGATTCTGGAAGTCATGCGCGTCAGCGTCGTCCTCGCCGTCGGGCTGCTGGTCACGCCGGCATCCGTCGGCGCGTGGGGATTCGATGTGCACCGGTTCGTCACCGACCGGGCCATCGAGCTGCTCCCGCCGGAGATCCGGCCGTTCTTCGACCGGCATCGGGTCGCGATCGTCGAGCATTCGATCGATCCGGATCTGTGGCGGACCGCGGGGTGGGAGGAGGAGCCGCCGCGGCACTTCGTCGACATGGACGCGTACGGCCCGTATCCGTTCGTGGCGCTGCCCCGCGAGTTCGACGAAGCCGTGGAGAGGTACGGCCGTGAGTTCGTTCTGAAGAACGGCACGCTGCCGTGGCGGACTGCCGAGATCCACGCGAGGCTCGTCGACGCGTTCGCGGGGAAGGGGCCCTACTCGCGCGAGAACATCAAGTTCTTCTCGTCCGTCCTCGCACACTACGTCGCCGACGCGCACGTCCCGTTCCACGCCGCCCTCAACTACGACGGCCAGCTGACCGGCCAGTGGGGCATCCACGCCCGGTTCGAGACGGAGCTCTTCGAGCGGTACCGGCGCGTGCTGCGCGTCGAGCCCGGGCCGATCGCGCCGATAGCCGAGTCGCCGCGCGACTTCGTGTTCGCCCGGCTGCTCGAGAGCTTCCCGCTGGTGCAGCCGGTGCTCGATGCCGATCGCGCGGCGGTGGCCGGCCGGGAGCTGTACGACGACCAGTACTTCGACGGGCTCTTCGGGAAGGTGGAGCCGATTCTCACGCGGCGGCTGTCGGAGTCGATCACCGGCGTCGCGTCGATCATCGCCGACGCCTGGACGGATGCGGGGCGTCCGGCCGTGCCGCTCGACGTCCCGCTCGTCCCGCGGCGCGTCAGGCGTCAGTAGACGGCCCGGCCTGCTTCCGTTTCTCCTCCCGGCGATCGAGCGCCGCCTCGATCGGGTGCAGCACGAGCAGCACGGCGAGCGTGATCACGGTCGCGATGATCGCGAGGTTGTACTCGCCGCCGCCGGCGGCCACGCCCACTGCCGCGTTGACCCAGATCGTGGCGGCCGTCGTCAGCCCGTAAATCCCGCTGCCGGTCCGCAGAATGGCGCCGGCGCCGAGAAATCCGATGCCGGTGACGATCTGCGCGGCAACCCGGCCCGGATCGGCGCCGATTCCGTCCGCCAGCTCGGACGACATGAGCGTGAAGAGCGCGGAACCAATCGCGATGAGGATGTTGGTGCGGAGCCCCGCCGTCTTCTGCCGCAGCTCGCGCTCGAGTCCCAGGACGCCGCCGAGCACGGCCGCCAGGAGCAGCCGCCTGATCAGCTCCGCGTCGGTGAGAGGTGGCGTCATGCCGGCTGCACTCGCGGTCAGCCCTGTTCAGGGAGAACCCAGAACCGGGTTCGATCCAGCGGGACCTCGACACCGGTGTGCCAGACGCTCTTGCCCCGCACCTTCACCAGCAGGTCGTACACGCCCGCCGGGACCACGAAGAGCGAGTAGTCGGTGCCCTGGATGGCCGCAGCAGCCGGGCGTTCGCGCCCGCCGGGAGGGTATAGCGTGAGCTCGATCGGTGTGCCGGATGCCGGCCGTACCTGCAGTGCCCCGTATCCGTTGGCGAAGTTGACCACCTCGAGATGACGCCCCCCTTCGTCGGGATACCGCATCACCACGAGGCGGTTGGCCCACCTGATGTTCAGCACCTTGCCGTCGATTTCCTCGAAGACCTGTGCGTCGTAGATGCCTTCGGGGAGCGCGAACTCCAGGCTCCCCTCGGCCGGGTCCCGCTGCGCCACGGCCTCGCCTCGATCGCCGGCCCGGTGCACGGTTGCCCGGACGCGACGCGTGACTTCCTCGTAGCCATGGAAGACCCGCAGCTCGAGCGTGACGGGCTGACCGGGCTGCGTCTGCAGGAAGCCGGCGATGAGCGTGGCCGCCAGCGGGGCCGCCCGTTTCATGGCGTTCATCTTACAGGAGGTGGAAACCGCATCTGCGTGCGAAAAAGGGGCAGGGCAGTGGAGCAGGGGAACAGCCGATCACCGTGACTCGCGGACGCGATCGCCGCTGCCACACGGGCTGGAACGCTGCTGCAGGTGCTATCGTAGACCGGTCCATGGACGTGTACCTGGTGCCCGTCGGCTCGAACCGGTACGAGCCCTACTGTGAGGTTCCGGACGAGCCGCCGGACGCCGGCCTCGACGGGACAGACACCCGCGGCGTGTTCCGGAGGCTGCGCCAGCGGTTCCGGGACATGCTCGCCGAGGCCGAGCGCGAGCGCCGGCGTCCGGCTCCGGCGCACGCGGACAGGAGCTGGCTCGGGCGCGCCCGGACGCGCACCATGCGCTGGGTGGCCGAGAGCATCGCCGAGCAGCGCCTGCTCTGGCACCTCCGGCGCCAGTCGGCGGCGTGCCTCCACTATCCTGACGATCTCCAGGCGGAAGCCTCGCTGGGCCTGCTGCGCGCGCAGCTCGGCAAGGACTTCGACAAGCATCGCTTCTGGCTGATTATCGACAGCCTCGGTTTCATCGGCTCGGGCGCCCTGATGCTCGTCCCCGGTCCCAACGTCATCGCCTACTACTTCGCGTTCCGGCTGGTTGGCCACTATCTGTCCCTCCGCGGCGCGCGGCAGGGGCTCACCGGCGTGCGGTGGTCCGCGCAGCCCAGCGCGCCGCTCTCGGAACTGCGCCGGGCGCTGCAGCTCGAGCCGGCGGTACGGGTGCGCCAGGTGGAGGATGTCGCGGAGCGCCTTCGGCTCGAGCACCTGGTCAGCTTTTTCGAGCGGACGGCGACGACCAGCCCGTAACCGGATTCAAGGGATCGGGCCGCGGCCGGCGCGCGTGGCCCGGACTCTGGGCTCGCGCTCGCATCTGCGCTCGCCGTCGGATTCGCCGCTGCCCGCTGAGATTCGCAGGTGGCGACGGTCGCGGCCTGGCGCCGTTCTCAGGGTTCCCGGCCCTGGCGGCCTTCGAGCTCCTCCAGGCGCCGTTCGATCTCGGCCAGGGCACGGCGGATCTCGGGCAGCTTCCGGAATACGGCGGCCGATTTCAGCCATTCGCGGTTCGGGATGGCCGGATACCCGGAAATGAATGCGCCCGCTTCGACCGAGTTCGGAATCCCCGTCTGTGCCGTCGCGACGACGCCCCGGCCGATCGTCAGGTGACCGGCGACGCCGACCTGGCCCGCCAGTGTCACGGCGTCCTCGAGGGTGGTGCTCCCCGCGATTCCCACCTGCGCGGCCAGCAGCACGTTGCGCCCGAGCCGGACCCCGTGAGCGATCTGTACGAGGTTGTCGATCTTGGACCCCGCGCCGATGCGTGTTTCGCCGACGGCGGGCCTGTCGATCGTGGCGTTGGCGCCGATCTCCACGTCGTCCTCGATGACGACCGTGCCGATCTGCGGGATCTTCCGATGGCTGCCGTCGGGACGCCGGGCGAATCCGAAGCCGTCGCTGCCGATGACGGCGCCGTCCTGGACGACCACGCGGTCCCCGATGCGAACGCGCTCGCGGATCGAGACACGCGCGTGCACGAGGCAGCCGTGTCCGAGCACGGCCTCGCGTCCGATGGTGGCGTGCGGAAAGACGATCGTGCCCGCGCCGATACGGGCGCGGTCGCCGATCGCCGCGAACGGTCCGATGGACGCATCCGGCGCGATCTCGACCTCGTCGCCGAGCACTGCACTGGGGTGGACGCCGGGCGCGGGGCGCCACGGATCGGCGAAGAGGGCGACGGCCTCCGCGAACGCCAGATAGGCGTCGCGCGCGCGCAGCATCGCGCACGGCGCCGCCTCCGCCGACTCGCCGAGGATCACCGCCGAGGCCCGGGTTCCGCGCAACGCGGGCGCGTACTTCGGGTTGGCGAAGAACGTGAGGTCGCCGGGCCCGGCCGCCTCGATGCCCGCCACGCCCGTGATCTCGACCTCGGCATCGCCCTCGAGCCGGCACTCGAGCCTGCCCGCGAGTTCACGCAGTTTCATCGGCGCGCGAAGTATCTCATACTGCAATCGGCAATCGGCAATTCGCCATCCTGCTGTGCCATAATCGGTTGTAATGACTGTGGCATCCCTCGCATCGTCGCGCTGGCCGCGGAGTGCGGCCGGCGTGCTGCTGGCGCTGGCCGGCCTGCTGGTGCTCGATCCGGCGGCCGACGCGGCCGTCCGGCCGCCTCGGCTCGACTACACGATGACGACCCTGCCGAACGGGCTGAAGGTGGTGCTGCTGGAGGACCACTCGACGCCGATCGTGCACGCCGAGGTCTGGTACCACGTCGGGTCGAAGAACGAGAAGAAGGGCCGCACGGGCTTCGCGCACCTCTTCGAGCACATGATGTTCAAGGGCTCGCGGAACGTGGAGCCAGAGGGGCACCCGTCCCACATCTCGAGCGTCGGCGGGCAGAGCAACGCCTACACGAACGAGGACGTGACGGTCTTCTGGCAGACCTTTCCGGCCCAGTACCTGCCGCTCGTGCTGTGGCTCGAGGCCGATCGCATGGCCTCGCTGCGGATCGACGAGAAGGTGTTCGCCACCGAGCGGGAGGTCGTGAAGGAAGAGCGGCGGATGCGGATCGAAAACCAGCCGTACGGCCGGCTGAACGAGATCATCTACGACCAGGCGTTCACCGTCCATCCCTACAAGCACCCGACGATCGGCAGCATGGCGGATCTCGAAGCGGCGTCGATCGAGGACGTCCGCGACTTCTTCCGCACGTACTACGTCCCGAACAACGCCACCCTCGTGCTGGTCGGGGACTTCGACACCAAGGAAGCGCTCTCGCTGGTGACCCGGTATCTGGGCCGCGTGCCGAAGTCCGACGGCCCCGTGCCGCGCGACATCCCGCAGGAGCCGGCGAAAACGCAGGAGCGCCGCGTCCAGCTCGAGGAGAGCTGGCCGCTCCCCGCGGTGGTGGTCGCCCATCACATCACGTACGACGGGCACCCGGATTCGTACCCGCTGCACATCGCGTCGAAGGTGCTCTCGGACGGCCAGAGCTCGCGGATCTACCGGCGGCTGGTCTACGAGAAGCAGCTCGCGCTGGCCGCCTTCGGAGGCGGCAACATCATCGAGCACCCGAACCTGTTCTTCGCGGTGGCGATCATGCAGCCCGGCCGATCGCCCGAGGAGGGCACGGCCGCGCTCACCGCGGAGCTCGAGAGGCTGAAGAAGGAGCCGATCAGCGAAGCGGAGCTGCAGCAGGCGAAGAACCAGTTCGCGCGCGACTACATCCTGAGCCGGGAGTCCAACAAGGACAAGGCCTCGCAGCTCGGCCATGCGGCCGTCATTCACGACGACATCACCACGGCGGACGGGGAGTTCGACATTTTCATGAAGACCACCGCCGCGGATGTCCAGCGGGTGGCGCGCACCTATTTCACGAGCGAGAACCGGCTGGTGGTCACCATCCTGCCGCGCGGCTCGGGGTCGTCGCGATGAGGCTGCGGCTCGGCCCGGCTGTCCGGGTTGCGGCACTCGGCGCGTGCCTGCTCGCTTGGACCTCGATCGCGGCCGCGCAGGTGGCAGACTGGCCGACGGAGCGACCACCCCGGCCGCTGCCGGCGCGCGAGGTCAAGTTCCCGCCGTACCAGATCAGAACGCTGCCCAACGGGCTGCAGGTGATCGCCGTCTCCCACCACGAGCAGCCGGCGGTCAGCCTGCGTCTCATCGTCCGGGCCGGCGGCGCGCAGGATCCCATGGACAAGCCGGGCGTGGCGAGCCTGGCGGCGGCGCTCCTCGATCAGGGCACGACGACCAGGAGCGCGGAGCAGATCGCCTCGGCGATCGAATCGATTGGCGGGCTGATTGGCACCGGCGCGGGCAGCGATCTGACCTTCATCAACGCCGTCGTCATGAAGGACAGCCTGGATCTCGCGCTCGACATGGTCGCCGATCTCGCCCGCAACCCCGCCTTCGCGCCGGACGAGATCGATCGGCAGAGGCAGCAGATCCTCTCCGGGCTCAAGGTCAGCTACGAGGATCCCGACTACCTCGCGGGCGTCGTGTTCGACCGGCTCGTGTACGGGGTGCATCCCTACGGGCGTCCCGACTCCGGGACGCCGGCGACGATCGCGTCCATCACGCGCGAGGACCTGCTGGCGCACCACCGGCGGTGGTTCGGCGCCAACAACGCCATTCTGGCCATCGTCGGCGACGTGCAGCCGGACGTGGCGTTCGCAGGGGCAGCGCGGGCGTTCGGAAACTGGAGCCGGGTCGAGACGGAGGTGATCAAGCCGATCGACCCCCCGCCGGCGACCCGGCGCCTGATCGTGATCGACCGGCCCGGCGCCGTCCAGACCGAGATCCGGGCCGGCAATCTCGCCCTGCCGCGGAAGCATCCCGATTACCTCGCGCTCGACCTTGCGTTGAAGATTCTCGGCGGCGAAGGCGGCAACCGCCTCCATCGCGTGCTGCGGTCCGAGCGTGGCCTGACCTACGGCGCGTCCGCCGACGTCCACGCGCTCAAGGAGTCCGGCGATCTCGTGGCCGAGACCGACACGCGTTCGGAGAGCACCGCCGAGGCGCTCCGGCTGATCGTCGACGAGATGTGGCGTCTGCAGCGGCAGCGCGTGCAGGAGCGTGAGCTGGCCGACGCCCAGGCCTATCTCACCGGCAGTTTCCCGCTGACGATCGAGACACCCAGCGCCATCGCGCTCCAGGTGCTCAACGCCGTGTTCTACGGACTCGACCTCGAGGAGCTCGAGACCTTCCGCGAGCGCGTCAATTCCGTCACTCCCGACGACATCCAGCGCGTCGCGCGGGCTTACCTGCGTCCCGATCGGCTCTCGATCGTGCTGGTCGGCGATGCGTCGGTCTTCTCCAAGCAGCTGACCGGCGCCGGCTTCGATGAGTTCGAACGCATTCCGCTCACCGATCTGGACCTCATTGCCACCGATCTCCGGCGCCCTGGCTCGGTGCCGGCGAATCGCCGCGAGCCGGAATCCGATTCGTCGGATGCCTCGACCGGCCTCGAACCGGCGGCTCCCCACAGCCTCGTCGAGCCGGCGCCCCAGGCACGGCCCGCCGCGCCTCGGGAGGCCGGCGGCTCCGCCCGCGAGCTCATCGATCGGGCGGTCCAGGCGAAGGGCGGGCTCGAGAAGCTGCGCGCGGTCCGTACCATCCGCGTGAGCTCCACGACGGCCATGCAGAGCGATCGCGGACGCGCCGAAGCCATTACGACGACCTGGATCCGATATCCGGGCGCCTATCGCGTGGAGCTCGAGGGCGTCGCTCAGCTCTTCCTCGCCGGAGACTACTTCGTGGTCGACTCCCGCGGGGCCCGGCAGGCGTCGGCCCCCGCGGCCGCCGAGATGAAGGCCAGCGTCCAGCGCGACACCATCCCCCTGCTCATCGCGCTCGCCGAGGGCCGCCTGCAGGCTCGACGCACCTCGTACGATGCGGGCGGGCGTCCGCTGCCGGCCCTGGAGGTCCAGTCGTCGGGCATGGCGCCGATGACGATTGCGTTCGATCCCGAGACCGGCCTCATTGCGCGCCAGCAGTATCCCGTCTCGACACCATCGGGCGCCGCCACGGCCGAGGAGACCTTTTCCGATTACCGCTCCATCGAGGGCCTGCAGGTCGCGTTCAAGGCGATCGTCCGCCGTCCCGGCGCTCCGGTCATCGAGCGCACGATCCGGACGTTCGAGTACAACATCCCGCTCGATTCCGCGCTCTTCACCAGGCCCAGCTGAGCCGCCGCCCGTGCGCGTGATGATCTCGTGCGGCGAGCCGTCAGGGGACCTGTATGCCGGGGCCCTGACGCGCGAGCTGCGCGCGATCGATCCGCACGTCGAGGTGACCGGGTTCGGCGGCGATCGGCTGCGCGAGGCGGGTGCCTCGCTCAGCGGCGACTTCCGCGGCCTGTCAGTGACCGGGCTCCTCGAAGTCGCGCGCGTGCTGCCACGGACCTACGCCATGCTCCGCCGCCTGGCCGCCGAGGCCGCCGCCAGCCGTCCCGACGTCTTCGTCGCCATCGATTTCCCCGATTTCAACTTCCGCCTGGCCTCCGCGGTGCGGCGGCTGGGGATTCCCGTCGTCTACTACATCAGCCCGCAGTTGTGGGCATGGCGCGCGGGCCGGATGAAGACGATGCGGCGCATTGCGGATCGCGTCCTCGTCATCTTCCCCTTCGAGGAGGCGATCTACCGCCGCGCGGGGGTTCCCGTGGAGTGGGTCGGGCATCCCATGCTCGACGTGTTGCCACCCACCGCGCCTCGGGCGGCGTTCCTCCGGGCGCACGGGCTGGACCCGGCGCGGCCTGTCGTGGCGCTGCTGCCCGGGAGCCGCCGCAACGAGCTGCACGCGATCCTGCCGGGGCTCGTGGCGGCGGCCGGCCTCGTGCAGGCGCGGGTTCCCGGGGTGCAGTTCCTGCTCGCCCGGGCGCCGCACCTGCCCCGGGAAGTGTTCGCGCCGCTCGAGATGGCCGGCGCCCCCGCGATCGTGCAGGTCGACGACGGCGCCGACGCCGTGCTCTCGGCGGCCGATGTGGCCCTGCTCGCGTCGGGCACGGTCACCGTGCAGGCCGCGCTCCACGAGTGCCCGATGGTCGTCGTGTACAGGCTGTCGCCGGTCACGTACCGGCTGGGCAGACCGTTCGTCCGCGTGGATACGTTCGCGATGGTGAACCTCGTCGCCGGACGCCGCATCGTGCCGGAGCTGATCCAGGACGAGTTCACGCCGACGGCCGTGACCGCCCACGCCGTCGAACTGCTCGAACGGCCGGACGCGGCCGCAGCGATGCGCGCCGATCTGCGTGCGGTCCGCGGGATGCTGGGGCAGCCTGGCGCGAGCCGTCGCGCGGCGAAGGCGGTCCTCGAAGTCGCCGGGGTGCGCTTGGGATAGACTGCTCGAATGCGCCGAGTACTCGCGTCCGTCCCGATTCTTCTCGTTCTGACCGGCTTCACCGGCCTCGTGCGCGCCACGGTCATCCTTCCGGCAGAGTTCCGCGAGGTGGTTGCCGGATCCGACGTCATCGCACACGTGCAGATCGCCGACGTGCGGCCCGAGTGGGCACAAGGCCGCCGGCGGATCGACAGTCTCGTCACCGCTGTCGTCGTGTCGTATCTCAAGGGCGGCCAGCCGGCCGGCACGATCACCTTCCAGGTTCCAGGCGGTGAGCTCGGGCGCTATCGCAGCATCATGATTGGCGCACCCGTGTTCAGTCCCGGTGACGAAGCCGTGCTGTTCCTGAACGCCGGCGCCGGCGCACCGTTTCAGATTTTCGGTCTCAACCAGGGCGTCTTCCGGGTGCGTCCGGATCCCGTGAGCGGACGGAGGATGGTCGTCTCGCCCGTGCTCCTCTCGACCAGTGATGGGCCTGAACGGGTGACGCGCGGGAGTGCAGCGCGGCGGGCGCTCGCGCTGGAGGAGTTCGGGACGCAGGTCCGGACGCTCGTCGCGCAGGCGCAGGCGGTCCGGCAGTGAGGCGACTGGTAGCAGTCAGCCTGGCTGGCCTGATTGCGTGGGTTTGTGTCGAGCCGCTCGCGGCGTATCTGAAGATCGGCACGCGCGTCGGCACCCGGACCGTGAACCTGCGGTGGCGGGACTTTCCGATCCGCTACTTCGTGACCAATCGCGGCGTCGACGGGGTCACGGCAGCCCAGTTCCAGAGCGCCGTCAACCGCGCGTTCAACACCTGGCACGCGGTCGAGACGGCGCAAACCTCGTCCGAGTTCGTCGGCTTCACGCCGGCGCCTCCGTTCGACGACGATGACATGAGCGTGATCGGGTATCTGGACCGGCCGGGCCAGAACCGGACGCTCGCGGCCACGACCTTTCTCATCGATACGGTCAGCGGCGAGATCGTCGAGTCCGACATCTTCTTCAACACGTCGTTCCCCTGGTCTACCGCCGAGAGCGGCGTAACGGGGCGCTACGACGTCGAGTCCATCGCCCTGCACGAGATCGGTCACCTGCTGGGGCTCTCGCACTCCGCGCTCGGCGAGACCGAGCTGGTGGGGAGCGGCCGCCGCGTGATTGCCGCCGAAGCCGTGATGTTCCCGATTGCGTTCTCGCCCGGCAACATTTCCGATCGCGCGCTGAAGGCCGATGACATCGCGGGAATCTCGGACGTCTACGGCACGAGCGCCTTCTCGCGCGCGTCCGGCAGCATCAGCGGCCGGGTGACGAAGAACGGGAGCGGCGTGCAGGGCGCACACATCATCGCCTTCAACCCCCGAACCGGCAGGCTGATCGGCGGGTTCACGCAGAGCGCCGACGGCAACTTCGTGATCGCGTCCCTGGATCCGGGCCCGCACGTCCTCCGCGTCGAGCCCCTGGACGACGGCGATGTCGAGAGCTTCTTCGACAGCTCCATGACGGTCGACCTCGACTTCGGTGCGCGATTCCACGATCGTGTGGTGACCGTGCCGCGTGGCGGCGACGCGAACGGCGTCGAGCTGCGGGTGATGCCCAAGTGACGCCCCGGCCGATCCTGATGGCGGCTGCCGCTCTGTCGCTCTCGTGGCTCACGGCCGGGGTCGCTGGCGCGCAGCCGCGTCCCGCGCCGCAGGCTGGCCAGCATCGCGGCGTCTGGGAGGTCGGGGGCGGCGTCGTATATCTCGCCGGGTACGATCTCGGAGAGCGGGCCGCCGAGCTGACGAGGAACTCCACCTCCACGTCTGTGGGGTCGTTCGAGCAGTTCAGCTCGGACAGCCGCATCACCGCCGTGCCCGGCCTGCAGGCACGTCTCGGCTACTACCTGACGGACGGCCTGGTGATCGAGGGCGGATTCCGCTTCCTCCGGCCCGTGCTTCGAATCCGGCTGACCGGCGATACCGAGAATGCGCCCGATACGTCGGCCGAGGAGACCCTGAGCCAGTACGTCGTCGAGGGTTCGGCCGTGTGGCACATCCTTCCGCTCGCCTTCGCAGGCGGCCGCGGCGTGCCGTTCCTCACGGGCGGCGCCGGATATCTCCGTGAGCTCCACGAAGGGGACGAGCTCGTGGAGACGGGCACGACCTACCACGTGGGCGGAGGACTCAAGTACTGGTTCGGCGCGTCCCGCAGAGTGGGCGTGCGGGGCGATGCCGGCGTCTCGTTCAGGGACGGCGGCTTCGACTTCGAGGAAGAGCTCAGACCAGTACCCACTGCGGGCGCGTCGATCGTCTTCGCGTTCTGAGCTCGTCTCACCGTTCGGGGGCAGGGTCAGCCGCCGGTCCGATCGCGATCGCCGTGCCCGGCGTGCGCTCCCTCGCGGCGCTCGCCCCTCGGCGGGACGGCGTCCTGGTTGCCTTCTTCCTCGTCGAGCGGCCGGTTCGTGATGCCGGCGCTCTCCTGCCCGGTCTGCTCGCCGCCTGACGCCCCCTCGCGGTCGCGCCGCTCGACGGTGTCGGGATCCGACGACCACTCCTGCTGCTCACGCTTCTCGTTCGATGCCATTGCCGACCTCCGCCGTGGTCCGTGGCAAAGTGAATGCCCATGGGATACAGTCCGGCTGTGACGGACGGGGTGGAGATCGAGCTGAGGGGTGTGTGCCTGAGGCGGGGTGGCGTGCCGGTGCTCGACGGCGTCGACCTGGAGATTCGCAGCGGGGAAACGGTCGCGCTCGTCGGCCGCAGCGGAACGGGCAAGAGCTCGCTCCTGAAGGTCATCAACGGGCTTCTGAGGCCGGATAGCGGGTCCGTGCGGATCCACGGGAAGTCCGTCGACGAGTGGAATCCCTACGATCTGCGGCGACGGCTCGGGTACGTGCTCCAGGAGGTCGCCCTCTTCCCCCACCTGACGATCGGCCAGAACGTGGGGATCGTGCCGAGACTGCTCAACTGGGATCCGACGCGCATCGCACGGCGGACCGACGACCTGCTCGATCTGGTGGGGCTTCCGCCGGGGACGTTTGCGGCCCGCACCCCCGCCGAGCTCTCTGGCGGGCAGCGCCAGCGGGTCGGCGTGGCGCGCGCGCTGGCGGGGGATCCTCCAATTCTCCTCATGGACGAGCCGTTCGGAGCGCTCGATCCGATTACGCGCGGCGAAATCCAGGGCGAGTTCCGCCGGATTCAGGCCCGCCTGCGCAAAGCCGTCCTGCTGGTCACCCATGACATGGGCGAGGCGCTCACGCTCGGCACGCGCGTCGGCGTGCTCGCGGAAGGCCGCCTGATCGCGTGCGATGCGCCGGATCGGATTGCAGCGCACTCCGACCCGCACGTCAGGGCGCTGCTGCAGCCTCTGCGCGATGCAACCGCCGCCCTCGGAGCCTCGCGGTGAGGCTCCTGGAGTTCTGGCACGGGCACGCCGCGGAGTTCGGCGCGCTCCTCGTGCAGCATCTGTTCCTCGTGTCCGTGTCGACCGCCGCGGCGATTGCCGCCGGCGTTCCGCTCGGGGTGCTGGCCGCGCGTCGGCCGCGGCTCGGCGCGCCGTCTGTGTGGCTCGCCAACGTCGCGCAGACGGTGCCGAGCCTCGCCATGTTCGGCTTCCTGCTGCCGCTGCCGCTGATCGGCGGTCTCGGCGCGCGGGTCGCGATCACCGTGCTCATCGTGTACGCGCTCCTGCCGGTGCTGCGGACGACGGTGGCAGGCATCCGGTCGGTGGACCCCGCGCTCGTCGAGGCGGGCACCGCGCTGGGCATGACGCCCGTGCAGGTCCTGCGGCAGGTGGAGCTGCCGCTCGCGCTGCCCGCGATCGTCGCCGGAATCCGCGTGGCCGCGGTCGTCGGCGTGGGGACCGCGACGATTGCAGCGGCGGTGGGCGCCGGCGGGCTCGGCGAGTACATCTTCCGCGGGCTCGCGATGGTGGACTCGACGATGATCCTCGCGGGCGCGATTCCCTCCGCCGTCCTCGCGCTGGCGATCGACGGCGGCCTGACGCTCGTCGAGCGGCACGTGCGGCTGGTGCTCACCGGACGGGCGGCCGTGCCGGACCGGCGGGTGGTGGTCGCCGCGGTCGCGCTGGTCGCCATTCTCGCAGCCGCCGCCGCGGCGATCGCGGCGATCCGGCCGTCCGTCGTCCGCGTCGGCTCGAAGAACTTCACCGAGCAGATCATCCTCGGGGAGATCGTGGCGCAGGCGGTCGAATCGGCGGGGCTTCGGGTCGAGCGCCGGCTCAACCTCGGCGGCACGTTCATCGCGGATCGCGCGCTGCGCGCGGGGGAGATCGACGTCTACGTGGAGTATTCGGGCACCGCCTACACGGCCGTCCTGAAGCAGGCGCCGGAGACGGATTCCCGCCGGGTGCTCGAATCGGTCCGTCGCGCCTATGGCGACGCGGGGCTCGCGGTGCTCGCGCCGCTGGGATTCGAGAACACCTTCGCCATCCTGGTGCGTGGCGAGGACGCGCGCCGTCTGCACCTTCGCACGATCTCGGACGTTGTTCCGCACGCCGGGCAGTGGCGGGCGGGCTTCGGTTACGAGTTCCTGCAGCGGGCGGACGGCTACCCTGGACTCGCGCGGACCTACGGGCTCCGCCTGGCGGCGCCGCCGCGCGCCATGGATCTCTCGCTCGTCTATCGGGCGCTGGCACAGAAGCAGATCGACCTCGCCGCCGGCGACGCGACGAGCGGCCTGATCGACGCCTACGACCTCACGATGCTCGTCGACGATCGGCACTATTTCCCGCCGTACGATGCGACGATCGTGGCACGCCGCAGCGCCCTGCTGGCGCACCCCCGGCTCAAGCCCGTCCTCGACTCGCTCAGCGGCCGCATCTCCATCGCCGAGATGCGGCGGATGAACCACGCCGTCGACGCGGCGCGCCGGGACGCGGCCGACGTGGCGCGGGAGTTCGCCGGCCGACTCGGCCTTGCGCCGCGGTGAGCGGCGCCTTCTCAGCCACACCTTGCCCCCCGGCGGCTGCCGCGAGCGTCCGGTGTTGAACCCCGGCCTCGCGATCGGAGATCATTAGCGGATGGCTTCGAGCAACTCCTTCAACACGCGCACGTCGCTGACCGTCGGCGGCGACACCCTTCACATGTTCAGCCTCCCGGCGCTGGAGCGGGACGGCTACGGCGGTATCGCGCGGCTGCCGTATTCGCTCAAGATCCTGCTCGAGAACCTGCTGCGCCGCGAGGACGGACGATTCGTCGAGGCCGATGACATCCAGGCGCTGGCCCGCTGGGACGTGACGTCGAAGGCCCAGCGCGAGATTGCCTTCACGCCCGCGCGGGTCCTGCTGCAGGACTTCACCGGCGTGCCGGCCGTCGTCGATCTCGCGGCGATGCGCGACGGCATTGTCAAGCTCGGAGGCGACCCCCGGAAAGTCAATCCGCTGCAGCCGGTGGAGCTCGTCATCGATCATTCCGTCCAGGTCGATCACTACGTCGAGCGCAACGCGGCCGACCTGAACGCCGCGCTCGAATTCGCCCGCAACCGCGAGCGCTACACCTTCCTGCGCTGGGGCCAGCAGGCCTTCCGGAACTTCCGCGTCGTCCCGCCCGACACGGGCATCGTCCACCAGGTGAACCTGGAGTACCTCGCCCGGGTGGTGTTCAGGGACGAGGTCGACGGGCACACCCTGGCCTATCCGGACACGCTGGTGGGCACCGATTCGCACACGACGATGGTCAACGGCCTCGGCGTGGTCGGCTGGGGGGTAGGCGGCATCGAGGCGGAGGCGGCGATGCTGGGCCAGCCGATCTCGATGCTGATTCCGGAAGTCATCGGGTTCCGGCTCGTCGAGCGGCTGCCGGAAGGGGCGACCGCCACGGATCTGGTGCTGACGATCACGGAGCGGCTCCGGAAGCTGGGCGTCGTCGGCAAGTTCGTGGAGTTCTTCGGCCCGGGCCTCGAGTTCCTCACGATCGCCGATCGGGCCACGCTCGGCAACATGTCGCCGGAGTACGGCGCGACGATCGCGATCTGCCCGATCGACGAGATGACGCTCGACTACCTGCGACTGACGAGCCGCGACGAAGCGACCGTCCGGCTCGTCGAGGCGTATGCGAAGGAGCAGGGCCTCTTCCGGAGCGCCAGCTCTCCGGAGCCGATCTACACGAGCACCATCGAGCTCGATCTGTCGACCGTGGAGCCGAGCCTGGCCGGCCCGAAGCGGCCGCAGGATCGGGTCGCGCTGCGGCAGGCGCGACAGAAGTTCGAGCAGGCGCTCGAGGTCATGCTGACGGAGCGCAAGGCCCGTTCTGCGGGCCCTTCGGAATCCGCCGGGCCGGCCGCCGCGGCCGGCCGGGCGCCGGTCGCGGTGGCGGTCTCCGAGTCTGTTCCCCCGGGCTTCGAGGGGCTCGACCACGGCGCCGTCGTGGTTGCCGCCATCACGAGCTGCACCAACACGTCCAATCCGAGCGTGATGATTGGAGCAGGGCTGCTGGCGCGGAACGCAGTGAAACGCGGGTTGAGGGTGAAGCCGTGGGTGAAGACGAGCCTCGCGCCCGGCTCGCTCATCGTCACTGAGTACTACAAGGCGGCCGGGCTGCTCGAATACCTCGCCGAGCTGGGGTTCAACATCGTGGGCTACGGATGCACGACGTGCATCGGCAACAGCGGTCCGCTGCCGGAGCCCGTCTCGCGGCTCGTGAAGGATCGCAATCTCATCGTGGCTTCGGTGCTGAGCGGGAACCGCAACTTCGAGGGGCGGATCCAGTCGCAGGTGCGCGCCAACTACCTCGCGTCGCCGCCGCTCGTCGTCGCGTACGCGCTGGCCGGCCGCATGCAGATCGATCTCACGACGGAGCCGCTGGGACGCGACGCGAGCGGCCTGCCCGTCTACCTGAAGGACATCTGGCCGACCGAGCGCGAGATCCAGGAGACGATGCTCCGCGCCGTCAGCACCGAGATGTTCCGCGAGAAGTACTCCCACGTCTTCGAGGGGGACGAGCGGTGGCGCTCGCTGACGGTGTTGCCGGGCGAGCGGTTCGAGTGGTCGGACGATTCGACCTACATCCGCAATCCCCCCTTCTTCGAGGAGTTGACCCGCGAGCCTGCGCCGCTGGCGGACATCCGCGGCGCGCGGGTGCTCGCCCTGCTGGGCGACAGCGTCACGACCGATCACATCTCGCCCGCAGGGTCGATCCCGGCGGACAGCCCGGCGGGGAAATATCTGATCGCCAGAGGGGTCAAGCCGGCCGAGTTCAACTCCTACGGCGCGCGGCGCGGGAACCACGAGGTGATGATGCGCGGGACCTTCGCGAACATCCGCCTCCGGAATCAGCTCGCGCCCGGGACCGAAGGGGGCTGGACCGTTCTTCTCCCCGACAACGAGGTCATGACGATCTACGATGCGTCGATGGCATACCGGGACCGCGGCGTGCCCCTCATCGTGATCGCGGGAAAGGAGTACGGGTCCGGGTCATCGCGGGACTGGGCGGCGAAGGGCACCATGCTGCTGGGCGTCCGCGCCGTGATCGCGGAGAGCTTCGAGCGCATCCACCGCAGCAACCTGGTCAACATGGGTGTGCTGCCGCTGCAGTTCGAGGAGAACGAGAACGCCGCCACGCTGATGCTCACGGGGCGCGAGACCTGCGAGATTGCTGGGCTGGGCGACGCGCTGCGCCCGCGGGCGACCCTGGCGGTGCGGGCCCGCGGAGACGACGGCGCCGTCAGGGAGTTCATCACGACCGTCCGGATCGACACGCCGGAGGAGCTCGTCGCGTTCCGGCACGGGGGAATCCTGCCGTACGTGCTGCGACAGCTCGCGCGCACCTGACGCGAGATGGCCGAGGCCGTGCGGACCGTGACGGCAGGCGAGATCAAGGCCCGGGCTCGCGCGCTGGGCTTCGATCTCTGCGGTATCGCTCCGGCTGTCGATCTGCCGGAGCTCCGCTTCCTCGCCGAATGGCTCGCGCGTGGCTGCGCGGGGGAGATGGCGTATCTGCACCGTTCGGCCGACCGGCGCCGCGACGTCCGTCACGTCCTGCCCTCGGCCCGCGCCGTCATCGTGCTCGCCACGCTCTACAATGTCGATCGTTCCTACTCGATCGAGCGGTCGGACGCTGGGAAGGCCGACATCGCGCGCTACGCGTGGGGCGACGACTACCACATCGTGATCGGGCATCGCCTGGACGGGCTGATCGCGTGGCTCGGCGCCGAGGCGGGCCAGGGGTTCGAGGCGCGAGGCTACGTCGACACCGGTCCGGTCCAGGAGCGCGTCTACGCGCGCCACGCAGGCCTCGGCTGGATTGGCAAGAACACCTGCCTCATCAACCCCGATCGCGGATCGTGGTTCTTCCTGTCCGAGATCATCTGCAACCTGGACCTGACGCCGGATACTCCCGCACTGGATCAGTGCGGCTCCTGCACGCGCTGCCTCGACGCCTGCCCGACAGGTGCGCTCGTCGAACCCTACGTGCTCGATTCGACACGATGCCTGTCGTACCTGACGATCGAGCTGAAAGGGGAGATCCCGGCGGCCCAGCGCGACGGCCTCGGAGCCCACGCATATGGCTGCGATATCTGCCAGGAGGTCTGCCCCTGGAACTTCTACCCGGCCGTATCGCAGGATCGGGCCTGGACGCCGCGGCCCGGACTCGACGTCCCCCGGCTCGTCGACCTGTGGCGGCTCGCCGACGACGAGCTGCGGGCGCTCCTGAAGGGCAGCGCCATGAAGCGCGCGGGGGTCCGGCGTTTGCGGAGAAACCTGGCCGTCGCGATCGGGAACACCGGAGAGCCGGGCGATGCCGATGCGCTCCGGGAGCACCAGGAGCCCACGTGCGGCGATCCGCTGGTGGCCGAGCATGTCCGCTGGGCCGTCGCGAAGCTGAGCCGTGACCGCGGCAATCAAGAAAGCGCGTGAGCGGCGCCGGCCCGCGCCGGGGCGACCGGTGTCGGAGCTGCTGCCCGGGCACCTGACGCTCGACTCCGTGCGCGATGCGGCGGCCGGCTGTCAGGCCTGCGATCTTTACCTCCGCGGCACGCAGACCGTGTTCGGTGGCGGCCCGGCGAAGGCCGAGGTCATGTTCGTCGGCGAACAGCCCGGCGACGCGGAGGACCTGGCCGGGCGCCCGTTCGTCGGGCCCGCCGGTCGCCTGCTCGACAAGGCCCTGGACGAGGCCGGGATCGATCGCCGGGTTGTGTACGTGACCAACGTGGTGAAACACTTCAAGTGGGAGCCACGTGGCAAGCGGCGGATCCATGCGAAGCCGAACGCCTCCGAGATCGCGGCGTGCCGCCCCTGGCTCGAGACCGAGCTCGCGCTCGTGAGGCCGCGCGTCCTGGTGTGCCTCGGGGCCACCGCCGCGCAGGCGCTGCTCGGCAAGGCGTTCCGCGTCTCCGAGGAGCGTGGCCGTTTCGTCGACTCGCCGCTGGCGCCGCGGGTCATGGCGACGGTCCACCCCTCCTCGATCCTCCGCGCGCGCGATGACGAGACGCGCAGGACCGAGATGCGGCGGTTCGTGGAGGACCTGAAGAAGATTGCGGCCGACCTCGCGCGTGAAGGGCGCGGTAGCCGCGGGAGTGCCCAATGAGCGAGCCGTTCCGCCCGACGCTGCTGCTCTCGATGCCGCAGCTGCAGGATCCGAACTTCACCCGCACCGTCGTGCTCCTGTGCGACTTCGTGCCGGATGGCGCGTTCGGCCTCGTCCTCAACCGGCCGACCGACATGCCGGCGAGCGAGATGGTGAAGCTGGAACCCCCGGTCGTCGGAGGCAACACGCTCCCGCTGTGCATCGGCGGACCCGTCGAGCCCGAGCGCGGCTGGATCCTTCTCGGGGAGGAGCCCGACGATCTCGACTACCGCACGATCCGGGAGGGCCTCTACCTCTCGACGTCGCCCGTGCTGCTTCGTCGGGTGCTCTCCGCCTCGCCGGCGCCGCGCGCGCGCGTCCTCGCCGGGTATGCGGGCTGGGGCCCCGGCCAGCTCGACCAGGAGCTGGCCCAGTCCGCATGGCTGATCGGCGATGTGGATCTCGATCTGGTGTTCGACGTCGAACCGGCGCGCATGTGGGAGACCGCCATCCGGCGTCTCGGCGCCGATCCTTCCGCGCTGCAGACGAGCCACGGCGTGCACTGAGGCGCCCGGTTGGCCCTGGCCTTGCAGCCTCCTCGCGGGTTTGACGCAACGACGAACACTGGAGGACGCGAATGGCCGACGTGAACACCCCCCTGGAAGAACTGCTCATCGAGGAACTGCGGGACCTCTACAGCGCGGAGAACCAGATCATCAAGGCGCTGCCGAAGATGACCAAGGCCGCCAGCTCCACGGATCTGAAGCGCGCGTTCGAGAAACACCTGGAGGAAACCCGCCGCCAGGTGGAACGGCTCGACACGATCGGGGAAGCGCTCGACATCAAGCTCACCGGAAAGAAGTGCGTGGGGATGGAAGGGCTCATCGACGAGGGCAAGGAAATCATGCAGGAGGATCTCGAGGATCCGGCGCTCGACGCGGGGCTGATCGGCGCGGCGCAGAAGGTCGAGCACTACGAGATCGCGGCGTACGGCACCGCGCGCGCGCATGCCAGCCAGCTGGGGATGAACAAGGTGGCCAGGCTGCTGCAGCAGACGCTCGACGAGGAAGGCAAGACAGACAAGCTGCTCACCGAGCTGGCTGAGGAGCTGATCAACGTCGACGCCGTCAGGGCCTGACGTTGTATGCGCCCGCGTCACGCGGGCAGCCGATCCATACAGTGGTCCGGGGCCGCCGTAACCGCGCCCCGGACCGCTTCACGCTTCCCCGCCTACTTCGCCAGGACCTCGGCAAAAAATTCTATCGCGCGCGGGTCCTTCGACTGTCCGAGCCAGAACATCGCCTGCTTCCGGACGGCGGGGTTCGTGTTCGTGCGGGCCACCTGAATCAGCAGCGGAATCCCCTCTTCAGGGGGAAGCTGGCTGAGGGCGAACACGGCCTTCTTCTTCACGTCCGTGGCTGGATCCTGCTCGATGCGCTCGGTCAACGCCGCGGCAGCCCTGGCTCCCGCCTTCTGTCCCAGCCAGAAGATCGCCTCGCCGCGAGTCGCCGGATCGGGGCTGGCGCGCGCCGTCCGGAGAAGCGCCTCCGTGCCGGCGTCGCCGGGGAGCTGGCTCAGCGCGAACACCGCCTTCTTCCTCACCTCGGCCGAGGCGTCCTCCTCGAGCGCCTGCAGGATGATGGGCGCGGCCCGCTCGTCTCTGGTCTGGGCGATCCAGAAGACGGCCTCGCTGCGGACGCGCGCGCTCGCGTGCTGCCGGGCGAGGCCGGCGAGGACGTCGAACGCGCCCGGCTCGCGGCTCTGCGATACACCGAAGACGGCGCCTTTCTGAACGTCCGGATCGGGATCGTCGCGGAGGAGACGCTGCAGCAGCGCCAGCCCCGACGCGCCCCGCGCGTTCCCGAGCCAGAACGTGACCTTGCGCCGGAGCGTCGACGGCAGACCCGGCGCCACGAGGCGCGCGAGCGCCCCGTCGGCCGCAGTGTCTCCGTGCAGCGCGATGGCGGAAACGGCCCCCTCCGCGACCCGGTCGCGCCGGGCGGGTTCGGCACCAGACGCCAGTGATTCCAGCAGCGCGACGCTCTCGGCCGGTTGCACGTCCTCGAGCCAGGTCACGGGCCGCCCGCCCGCGTCGAGCTCGCAGTCCTCGGAGAACACCCGGATGCGGTCGACCATCCTGTCCGCAATCCGGAACAGGACGATCATGCGGTCCGAGGACGACAGGCGCACTTGATTCGTGCCGGACTCGCTCCTGGTGGCCATCGCGGACCCGTCACCGGCCGGCTCGATGCGGCAGACTCCGCAGCAGCCCCGGCTGTCGGACGTGACGACCGAGCCGCCGGTCCAGGTCGTGCGGGAATCGAAGCAGCACATGATGCGGTCGCTGTCCACGACCGGCACGCGGTAGCCGATCCATGCAACCTCGGACCGGGACGCCACCAGCCCGCGGAACGTCTGGCTCAGCCCGGGACCGGCGGCCTGCGGCGTCACCCGTGCATTCGTGATGCGCGGCTGCTGCGCCGCCAGGCCTGCGGCTGCCGCCACCGCCGCCGCCAGCGTTGCCGCGAGGAGCGCAAAGGGCTTCGACATGATCGGCTCCTTCACTTGTTCAGGATCTCGAGCAGGTAGTCGGTCGCAATCTTGCTGCGCATGTGCGACAGACGCTCGACGATGGCCTTCTTCCTGTCGATGTCCTGCTCCTTTCGCGCGATCGCCACCAGCGCCTCGGCGTTGTCCTGCATGGCCAGGGCGTTGATGACCGCGCGCCGGACCGATTCGTCCTTCTCGCCCGCATAGAGCTGTACCAGCGCGTCACCGGTGTCCTTCGCGCCCATCTGCCCGAGGCTGCGGACAGCCGCGCGACGGAGCTCCACGTTCTGCTCGGTCCGGGCGACCTCCAGCAGGCGCGCCGAGTTGCCGCTGACGAACATGGCCTGGAGGATCTGTTTCCTGACCTCCACTGCGGGTTCCTTCTGGTAGAGCTGCCACAGCTCGTCGCGTGCGCCCATCGCCCCGAGCAGGTTGACCGCTTCACGCCTCAAATCGGGCTCCTTCTCGCTCTGGGCCGCCGTCAGTACCCGGCCCCGCTCCCCCGAAACCATATAGGCCCGCAGAATCCGGCGCTTCACGTCGACGTCAGTCGTCGACGCATAGATCTCGGCCAGGGCCTCGCGGCTCTCGCGGCCGCCGTGGACGCCCAGGTACTGAATCGCGCGCACCTGCAGCTCCGGCGTCGAGCTGCCGCGCGCAATGTTCTTGAGCACCTCGCGCGCGCGGGGCGAGCCGCTCTGGGCCAGGACGAACAGCGCACGCGACTTCAGGCGCGGCGACGCCGTACCGTCGAGCAGCTTCTCGATCATCGGGATGGCCTGTTCCGGGTCGCTGTGCTGGAGCGTCGTCAGGGCGATGAGCTTCAGCTCCTCGTCGGCCTGGTCCTCGGGCCGGACCGGCTGCCCCGAGGCATTGCGTACCTCCACCTCGAGCGCCCGCGCCTGCTTCAGATAGCGGCTGCCCGGATGCGTCCTGGTCAGCTCCTCGAGCGTCGTCAGCGCTTCCGCACGCAGGCCCTGCTTGTGCAGCGCGTAGGCCTTCCAGTACATGGCGGCGTCGGCGCGCCCGCCCTTCTGATCGATGACGCGCGTGAAGTACGACACAGCCCGGTCCCAGCGTCCTTCGTCCAGCGCGTTCGTGCCCTGGTCGTACAGCTGAATCTCGCGTTCCCGCTCCATCTGCCGGCGTTGAGTCTCCCGCTCCTGGCGTTCCCGCTCCCGGTCCTGCCGTTCCTGCTCCCGGTCCTGCTCCCCGGGAGCCAGGGCCAGGACCGGCCCAACGATCGGACCCGGGCCGAGCGGCCCGGCGATGTGAGCCGGGCCGAGCAACCCGATCCCGATCGGACCCGGGCCGAGCGGCCCGGCGATCGGACCCGGGCCGAGCGGACCGATCCCGATCGGACCCGGGCCGGGCGGCCCGATCGCGATCGGCCCGGGCCCCATGGGGCCGACCGGGCCCGAGATCACCGGTTCCACACCGAGGACCGGCGAGGCCGTCGGGCCGGTAACGACTCCCTGGGCCAGGACGGGGGCCGTCATCATGACCGGGAGCGCGACGATGAGTAGATGTTTCATGAGTGATCTGTCCTCTGTATCAAAGTCGGTCGTCTGATGAGGGGCGTTCGTCAGAGAGCCGAGCGCTGGCCCGCCCGCTCGTGCATCACATCCTGCTGGCGCTCGCGGACCTTCGACGCGAGCACGCGCACCTTGAACAGGAGGCTTTGCGATTCGATCCGCTGCTGCACCTCCATCAGGTCTTCGGCCGACAGGTGTTCGGGGCCCGCCGCTACGTCGACCAGCAGCCGTTCCAGCTCCTCGAGCAGCTGCATGATGGCTGTGTCGCCGGTCGCGCTCGCCGTGGCCCGATAGATCCGGCCGGCCGCGACCAGCTGTTCCGCACGGGCGCGCTCGACCGAGATGTCGGCGCCGCCGTCGGAACCGCCGGCGCTCGCGAGCTCCACCAGCACCATCTGCGACCGATCCAGGTGGTCGCTCAAGTCGATGAGCAGGATGCGCTCGCGGATCTGCCCTGCCGTCGCAGCCTGCTCCGGGCCTGCCGCGGGCTCGGCCGGCATCATCCGGCCGGCGAAGAATGCGCCGGTCACGAGGAGGACGATCGCGGCGGCCCAGGCGAGCCGGGCCGGCGACCCCACGAACCAGGAGAGCGGTCCCTGTCGCGCAGGCAACTCGGGCTGCAGGCGGGCCCACGTCGTGCGCTCGAACGCCGCATCGGGCTCGCCGATTGCCACCGCGGCCTCGTCCACAATGGCGAGCACGCGCTGCAGCCGCCTGTAGCTCTCATGGCACGCGGAGCATTCGACCAGGTGCGCATGCGCCTGCCGCTCCTCGCCGGACGGCATCTCGCCGTAGTAATGGAGCACGAGGTCGTCGTCGGTCAGATGGGCGGCCATGATCAATCCGTTCCGACCCGGGGGTCGTGTGAACCGGTCGTTACGAGAGGTTCCAGCGCCAGCCGCATCTTCCGCACGGCCCGGAAAATGCTGTGCTTGGTCGCGTTCGTCTTCAATCCGAGGGCGCGGCTGATGTCCTCGATGGACTGGCCTTCGAAGTGCCTTAAGACGAACGCAGCCCGCTCCATCCGGCTCAACGCCGACATTGCCCGCGTGACGCGTTCCTGGACTTCGGTGCTCAACATCAGCCGCTCCGGCGAAGGCCGTCCGGGACTGGCCGCGGCCGCCGCTCCGAACTGCTCCAGATCATCGGCATCGGCTCCCGCCTCCCGGTGCGGACGCGATCGAATCAGGTCAATCGAGCAGTTCACCGCTATGCGGTGAAGCCAGGTCCCGAAGTTCGAGCGGGCCTCGAAGCGGCCGAGTTGCCGGTAGGCGCGGAGGAACGTCTCCTGCACCACGTCTTCGGCATCGCTCGAATTTCCGGTCATCCGCACCGCCACCCGGTAGACGGCGCGGCTGTGACACTCCACGAGCGCCTGGAATGCTTCGCTATCGCCGTCGCGTGCCAGCGCAACGGTGGCGGCGTCCGTTTGCGGCATCCGATTGCTTAGACGGGAGTTGGCGGTTCTGGTTAGGCGAGGCTCACCGTGTAGGTACTACAGGCGATCGTCTGGAGGAAGTTGTCGGGAGCGCGCGTCAGCGCGAGTCGGCTTTCTCGGGGCAGTCCTCGGTCCACGGATCCCGAACCTGTTCCAGGAGCTCACGGGCACGGGCGATCTCCTGGTTCAACGCGAGGATACAGCCCTCCTGTTTTTCGTGAGGGGTGTCCGTCACGATGCCGCAGAACGGGCATGCATGCGCCTGGGGAGCTGACATGATCAATGGCCGTCAACCGAGCATTGCCGAATCTTGGACCACGATGCAAGAACGGCACCACGTCACGCCCGTCGAGCCCTCATGCCCGCGAGAAGCGCGCGGAGGCCTTCTTCGAGCGGACGGACGCGAAGCCCGAGGTCGCGAATACTACGCGCACTGTCCAGAGGCCAGTCGTGGCGGAAGATCTCGACGATCCCGCGCGTCAGGAGGGGCGGACGCCCGGTCACTTTTGTACGCGCCTCGTCAATCCATGCGGCCACCTCAGCCACGGGGAACGGGATCCGGCGTGGGAGGCTGCCGCCCGTGATCGCCCGCAGGATCTCGAACAGATGCATCTGCGGCGCGTTCTCTCCACCGATGACGTATTCGTGCTCCGGTTCCGGGTGGGTCAGCGCGGCGACATGCGCGTCCGCCACGTCGTCCACATACGCGTAGGACCAGACGCGATCCGCGCCTATGAGCCCCGGCAGCCGTCCGGCGAGGTGATCGCGGACGAGCCGCCCCACCAGATTGCCCTCCGTGCTCACACCGGGTCCGTAGACGACGCCGGGAAAGAGCGAGACGATCGGCTCGCCGTTTCGCGTGGCCTCACGCGCAACCTCGAGCGCCGCGGCCTTCGTCCGCTGGTAGTCGTTGGCCGCGAGCGGCGACATCCCGCCCGCCGGCGGCAGGGCGAGGAACGACGACGTGTACACCAGCCTCGGAATGTCGAGGCGGGCGCGGGCTTCGAGCACGCTCCGCAGGCCGCCGACGTTCACGGCGTCGAATTCGGCTGCCGGGCGGCGCCAGACGCTGACGAGCGCTGCCGTGTGGCAGACAGCGTCCACGCCGCGTGCGGCGTCGACAACGGCCGCGGCGTCGCGGACGTCGCCGTCCACCGCGCGTCCCGGCAGCCCCGACGTCGAGGCGCGACGCGCGAACACGACGGCGTGATGGCCGCGGCGCGCGAGCGCGTGCACGATGGCGCTGCCCAGGTACCCCGTCCCGCCCGTCACCAGGATGTGCATGACTTCGGGTTCACGGTTCCAGGTTCACGGTTCCAGGTTCGAGGTTCAAGGTTCCAGGTTCCAGGTTCCAGGTTCAAGTTCGGTTCTATGCGCCGTTTGCGGGCCGGGAGGTCGATCAGCGGTTTGATATGCTGTCACGAATGTTCAGGCGGCAGACAACCGGATCGGTCGTGTGCTCGTCCTGCGGGTCGCTCGTCGGCGTCAACGACGAGCAATGCTACTCCTGTGGACGACGAAATCCGGGCTTGTGGGGTTTCGCGCCGGCGCTGCGGCGCTTCGGCAACGATCTGGGCTTCGTGACGCTGGTCATCTACGGGTGCTCCGGTCTGTTCGTGGCCACCCTCTTCGGGACCCTCCTCATCGGAGGCGACGTGGTGGGCGGCGGCAATCCTCTGGGCCTGCTGTCGCCGGATTCGCAGGTCGCGGTCGCGTTCGGTGCGAGCGGTGCGGTGCCGGTCTTCTACTACGGGATGTGGTGGACGGTTCTCAGCGCCGGCTGGTTGCACGGGGGGATTCTGCACATTTTCTTCAACATGATGTGGGTGCGCCAGCTCGGTCCGGCGACGGCGGACATCTACGGGCCGGGCCGGATGATCATCATCTACACCCTCGCGGGCGCTGCCGGGTTCACGGCCAGCAGCCTGGCGGGCGAACTGCTCGGCGGGCTGCCGATCCCGATCCTGCGGGGCGCGCATCTGACCCTGGGCGCCTCGGCGCCCATCTTCGGCCTGCTGGGCGCGCTCGTCTATTATGGCCGCCGGGGTGGCAGCAGCATCGTGGGCGGGCAGGCGCTGCAGTTCGCCATCGTACTCTTCGTCTTCGGGTTGATCATGCCGGGCGTGGACAACTACGCGCACGGCGGCGGGTTCCTGGGCGGCTATCTCGCCGGAATGTGGCTGGATCCCCTGAAGCGCGAGCGGATGGATCACCTCGTGTGGGCCACTGGCTGCCTTGCGGCCACGGCCCTGGCGATCCTCGCGTCACTCGTGCGGTTCGGCTCGATGCTGATCGCCTATCGATGACGCCCTGACTCCCGGACGCAGCGATCGCACCGTGAGCCGGTCGAGTGGTCCGAGGGGCGGCTACTTCGAATACAGGTCGATGATCGTCCCGATGGCGCGCTGGCAGACCCGGCAGAAGCCGACCGGGTTCCTCGTGAACATGATGCAGTCGACCTGGGGCCGGTAGAGGCCCTGCACCTCGTACGAGGCGCCCTCGAACGCGCCCACGGCTCCGGCGTACGGCGATCCCGACAGCAGCTCCTGCTCGAACGCTCGTTGCTCGCGAAACAGGGCATCCATCTCGTGCTCGGGCGCCTGCCGCTCGCGGATCGCCCGCCGCCGCGCCTGGATCGCCCGGCTGTGGCGCTCGAAGGCGTCCTTGGGCCACGGGGTGGGCAGCGGCGTGCCCGGCGTCACCAGGTCGCGCCACTTCAGCACCGCGGGATCGAGGAGGGCCGTGACGTTGGGCTCCCACGGCTCCGGCTTCTTCGCGATGTTCCCTGTCTCGTAGGCGACGTCCGACGTGTAGTACTCGTCGGCGAGCGCGGCGAAGTGGTGGCCGAACTCGTGCACGAAGACGTAGGCGGCGAACGCGCTGTCGACGGCCGCGGTCGCATGATCGTTGAAGATGCCCCCGCCGCCGTAGGTGGCGTCGTTGACGAGAATCTCGATGAACTCGTAGGGCGCGGCCGCGGCGGCATCGCGCAGCGCCCGGTTGTCGAGCGTCAGGATGTAGCGTTCCGAATCGAAGATGTTGTACTCGGCGGAAACCGGGGTGCGCCGGAACACGCCGGCATTCGGGCGGTTCACGCCGGCCGTGCTCGAGGGCAGCTCGAGCGCGCGGACGTTGAAGTCGCTGCGTCGGCTCCGGAACGGCTCCTCCGCGAAGAGCGCGTCGAGCAGCCGCGTGGCGTCCTGGCGGAATTTGCCCATCTGCTCCGGCGTGTAGCCCTCGCTGATGATCAGGAGGTCCACCTTCTGCGCCGCCGGCCCGCTCTCGAACACCGTCCAGATCGGGGCCCGGGCCGGCAGGGTTGCGGGGTTGACGAACCGCGACGCCGGGTCGACGTCGGTGGACCAGATCGCGGCGAAACGTTGATCATCCTGCCGTTTGAGCAGCGTCACGCGAACCGGCCGCCGGGGCCACGGGAAGCGCAGCGATTCGTGGAAGGTGCGGTGGACTTTCCGGCTCTCCGCCGTCGTCTCCCATTCGCCGAAGACGGACGCGAAACCGCGCGAGTACAGCAGCCGGCCGCCCGAGGCGTCGTGAACCTCGAACAGGTACTTGCCCAGGTTCGTGCCGTCCACGAGCCGGGTGCGGCTGCCGGGCCAGGGGCCGTCGTTCACGATCCGATCGAGCGCGAGGGTCTCGCCGGCCGTCGGCCCGCCATTATGGAAGTAGTCGACGCGCATCGTCCGATCGAAGTCGAACGGCGACGGCTCCTGCGCGAACGCAGCAAACACCAGCGACGTGAGCAGCCAGAGGAGCATCGCGCTTCAGTATAATTCCTGCAGTGCGCAAACCCGTCGTGCTCATCACCGGCGCCGGGGGTGAGATCGGCCACGGCCTCATCGCGCGCCTGTCGCAGACGAAGGAGCGGGCGATTGTCACGCTCGACATCGCGCGGCTCGACGCGGAGCTGGCCGGCCTGGTGGACCGGGAGATCACGGGTTCGATTCTCGATCGCGCCGTGCTCGAGCGCGTGCTCGCCGAGTTCGAGGTGCAGCTGGTGTTCCACCTCGCGGCGCTGCTGTCCACGCGCTCCGAGTTCACGCCGAGAACCGCGCACCAGGTCAACGTCGAGGGGACGCTGAACCTGCTGGAGTTCGCGCAGCAGGAGGCGGAGTCGCACGGCCGCCCCGTCGTGTTCATGTACCCGTCGTCCGTCGCGGTATACGGTCTGCCGGATCAACAGACGAAAGCGCGGGCCGGCCGCGTGCGCGAGGACGACTGGACGCATCCCACCACGATGTACGGGTGCAACAAGATCTACTGCGAGCAGCTCGGCAACTACTACGCGCGGCACTACAAGCAGCTGGCGGCGGAGCCCGCCAGCGGCAAGGTGGATTTCCGGGCCGTCCGGTTCCCCGGCCTGATCTCGGCGGCGACGCTGCCCGCGGGCGGCACGTCGGACTACGCCTCCGAGATGATCCATGCCGCCGCCCAGGGCGAGCCCTACGCGTGCTTCGTGCGGCCGGATACCCGGATCCCGTTCATGGCCATGCCCGACGGCGTGGACGCCCTGCTGACGCTCGCGGCCGCCCCGCGCGGCAGGCTCACGCGGACGGCCTACAACGTGGCCGCGTTCAATCCCTCCGCCGAAGAGATCCGGGCCGTCGTCGCCGACGCGTTCCCCGACGCGGAGATTACCTGGGAGAACGACCGGAAACGCCAGGGGATCGTGGACTCGTGGCCGGCCGACGTCGACGACAACGCTGCCAGGCGGGACTGGGGGTTCGCGCCGCGGTTCGACTTCGAGACGGCGTTCAGCGCCTACCTGATTCCGCAGATCCGCGCCCGGTACGCAGCCGGGCCGGCCGCACGTCAGGCTGGGCGCTGAATCCACTCGGGCGGCGGCGTGACCTGCGGCGCCGGCGTGGGGCCCGCATCGGGGCGGCCGCTGCCGGTCAGTCGGGAGATGGCGCGCACCGACATGTCGTGATCGCACACGATCTGGCAGGAGAGCCGCACGCCCGTCACGCCGCGCGCTGCCAGGACCTGCTGCTCGGCGACTGTGGTCGTCGCCGGTTCCCCCTCGATGAACTCCACCCGGCACGTCGTGCACCGTGCATTCCCGCCGCAGGCATGGAGCACGTCCACGCCCGCGTCCTCTTCGATCGCCAGCACGAGCCGCTTGCCCGACTCGACCTCCACGGGTGCATAGCCTTCTACGGTCAGCTTCGGCATTCCTGTTCTCCGACATGTCGCGGGGAGCGTCCCGGACGCGTCACACGCCTCCGGCTTCTTCGCCGGAAGCTGCGGCGAGGCGTGCTCCTTGCCTTCGCGTGTACCGCCGACCGCGGGCGCCGGAGTTTGCGGGCACGAGTCCAGGCACGAGGTGTGCGTCGGATCCGCACACGTTCGCCTCAGCCTTAGGGTGCGTTGATCATACCTAACCTGCCGGCCGGGCCGCCGGCCTATACTCGATCCAGCACCTCACATGGACGGTCTGCGTTTCGCGTTGCGCGCGCTCCGGCTTCGCCCGTCTTTCACGGCGATGGCCATTCTGACGCTGGCGCTCGGCATCGGGGCCAACGCGGCCATCTTCAGCGTCGTCGACGCGGCGCTGCTGCGCGCGCTGCCGTATCCGGACCCCGATCGCCTGATGATGCCGTGGGCGTTCAGCGAAGACGTGCAGCTGCGGACCGGCTTCGATCGTCTGCCCTCCTCACCTGGCGACGTCACCGATTTCGTGAGCCGGAACACCACGTTCGCCTCGCTCGCGTGGATGCGGGCCGATCGCGTCCTGAACCTGACCGGCGGCGGCGAGCCCGAACGGATCGCCGGCGTGCGGGTCAGCCGGCCTTTCTTCGACATTTTCGGCGTGCAGGCGCTCCACGGGCGGACGTTCGTGGACGCCGACCTCGCCGGGCCCAAGGTGGCGGTGATCGCCGAGGGCCTGTGGAGGCGGCGGTTCGGCTCCGACCCGGGCGTGCTCGGGAGGGCCCTGACGATCAACGGCGAGCCTGTCATCGTGGTGGGCGTGCTGCCGCGCTGGTTCGGTTTCCCGTCGGCCGGGGCGCTGCCGGCCGGCCTGGGCTATGCCCCCAGCACCGACATCTGGAGCCTCGACGTGCTCCAGCCCGACGTGCAGCACCTCCGATCGGCCAAGAGCTTCTCGATGATCGGCCGGCTGCGCGACGGCGTGACCGCGTATGAGGCGCAGGAAGATCTGGCGGCGATTGCTGCCGACATCGCGCGCGAGTCGCCGGCGTCGAACGCAGGATGGACGATTCGCGTCTGGCCGCTCCGCGAGCAGCTGGTGGGCACTCTGCGCCCGGCGCTGCTGCTGGTACTGACGGCGGTGGGCGTCCTGCTGCTCATCGCGTGTGCCAACGTGGCCAACCTCCTGCTGGTGCGGGCGTCCACGCGGCATCACGAGGTTTCGATCCGGCAGGCCCTCGGCGCCGACCGCGCCCGGCTCTTGCGCGAGATGCTGCTCGAGAGCGTGGTCCTCTCGCTCGTTGCGGGCCTCGCCGGCCTGGCGGTCGCCTACTGGGGGCTGAAGTTCCTGCTCGTGATGGTGCCGCCAACGCTACCGCTCCTGTCGACGGCGACCCTCGACTGGCGGATCGTCCTCTTCACGTGCGGGATCTCCACGCTCACCGGGCTCGTCTTCGGCTGCGTTCCGGCGCTGCAGGCGGTCCGCCTCGGGGTGACGGATGGATTGCGTGACGGCGGACGCGGCGCCATCGGCCAGCGGCGCGCCCACCGCATGCGCAGCACGCTCGTGGTGGTCGAGGTCGCCATGGCGGTCATTCTGCTGGTGGGGGCCGTGCTGCTCGCGCGGACGATCGTGCACCTCCTCCACGTGGACCCTGGGTTCGTGCCCGACGGCGTGCTGACGGCCGAGATTGCGCTGCCGCGGAACGCGTACCCCGACAACCGGCCCGCGGAGTTCTTCGACAGCGTGCTCGCGCGGCTGGCGGGCGTCCCCGGCGTCCACGCCGCGGGCGCCACGTCGAGCCTGCCCCTGACCGGAACCGAGAACCTGCGTCAAGTCACCGTCGAGGGGCGGCCTCGGCCGCCGGCCGGCCAGGAGCTGATTGCCGACTTTCGTGTGGTCTCGCGCGCGTATTTCGCCGCCATGGGCATCCCGCAGATCGCCGGCGAGCCGCTTGCGGGGCGGGCCGGCCCCGGGCCGGCCCCGCAAGTCGTCGTGAACTCCACGCTCGCCCGCACCTTCTTCCCCGGCGAGCGCCCGCTGGGCCGTCGCCTGAAGCTTACGGCCTACGATCAGGAGAGCCCCTGGTACACCATCGTCGGCGTCGTCGGCGCCGCCAGGCACACGGCGCTCGATTCGGCGTTCAGGCCGCAGGTGTACGTGCATCATCATCTCGAGGCGGTTCCGCAGATGGTCGTGGTGCTGCGTACGGCCGGTGATCCCGCCTCGTATGCGGCGATCGTGCGAGCGGCGGTGCAGGAACAGGATCCCGCGCAGCCAGTGGGGCGCATTGTGACCATGTCGGAGATCGTGTCGTCTTCAGTGGCCGGGCGCCGGTTCACGACGTCCCTCGTGGCCGTCTTCGCGCTGCTCGCCCTGATGCTGTCCCTGGTGGGGCTGTATGCCGTAGTCTCGCACTCCGTGGCTCAGCGGACGCGCGAGATGGGCGTTCGCCTGGCACTGGGTGCGAGCCCGGCCGGGCTGCTGCGGCTCGTGATCCTCGAAGGCGTTCGGCTCGTCGCCATCGGCCTGGCGGTGGGCCTGACGGTGGCGCTGGTGGGGACGCGGTCGATTCAGGGGCTGCTCGTCGGCGTTTCGGCGTACGATCCAGCCACGTACGTAGTCGTCCCGCTGATGCTGCTCGCCGCGGCCGTCGTCGGTTTGTTCGTTCCCGCGCGGCGCGCCATGCGCGTGGACCCGATGACGGCGCTCCGGACCGAATGAACTCGAGTCCGGCCCGGCAGGACTCGTCCACCCAGATGGCAATCCCGAGCGAGCTGCTGCTGACCGCTTATGCGAGCGGCTGGTTTCCCATGGCGGTCGACGGCGGCCAGATCCGCTGGTTCTCGCCGGATCCGAGGGGCATCATCCCGCTCGAGCGGTTCCACGTGCCCCGTCGGGTTGCGCGCCTGTACCGGCGGGGCGTGTTCCGGCTCGAGGTCAATCGCGACTTCCCGGCCGTCATCCGGGCCTGTGCGGCGACGGCCCGCGACGAGGAGGACCCGGGCAGCTGGATCAGCGAGGAGATCATCGAGAGCTACATCGCGCTGCACGAGATCGGCGTGGCCCACTCCGTCGAAGCCTGGGCGGGCAACCGCCTGGCCGGCGGGCTCTACGGGGTTGCGCTCGGGGGCGCGTTCTTCGGCGAGTCGATGTTCCACCGCGAGAGCGGCGCGTCGAAAGTGGCGCTCGTGGCGCTCGTCGAGCGCCTCCACTCGCGAGGATACACGCTCCTCGACACCCAGTGGGTGACGCCGCACCTCGAGCAGTTCGGTGCGGTCGAGATATCGCGGACCGACTATCTCGGGCGGCTGGACGCGGCGATCCGGGCCCAGTGCTCGTTCACGTGAGATCGCGGGTCGCTGCCGCGGTCCGCGGGGCTCACGATCGGCGTCGGCGGACGTCGAGGTGGTCACGAAATCCTGGTCGCGCGACCGGCCCACCCGCGGCCACTCCAGCACGTACGACACGCGGGAACCCGGTTCCCGGCGCCCAGCAGCACGTGTCACGACAGTGGCGCCTGCCGCCCGCGGGCGGGCTTCCCGCGCGAGCCATCCGCTCCGGTGCCCGGACTCGAGTGAATTCGCCGCTGATGGCCGTCAATGGACGGTGTACGCCTCGCTGAGGGTGAAGGGAGCGATCCGCGCGTCGAACCGCTCGCCGCCTTCGGTGATCATCTGGTACGTTCCCTCCATGATGCCGAAGGAGGTCGTCAGAGGACAGCTCGATGTGTATTCGAAGGTTTCGCCGGGTCGAAGCGTGGGCTGCTTCCCGACGACACCCGGCCCGCGAACCTCTTCCACGTGGCCGCCGCCGTCGGTGATCATCCAGTGCCGGGTCAGCAGCTGAACGGTTTCGTCGCCTTCGTTCGTGATCGTGACCGTGTAGAAGAACCGCCAGTGGTTGTTCGAGGGCTGGGAGCTGCCGGGCGCATACTGTGAAACGACGTGGACCCGGATGCCGCGGGTCATCGCCTCCGACGTGAACATCCCGTCATCATGAACGATTCCCGCATCGGGCGGCAAGTCGCGCCAGGTCTGTGCGGCGACTGCGCCCACGCGCGGGTGGTTCGCAGCAGCCGGGAGAGCACGTTCTATCTCTGCCTTCGGTCCGTCTCGGATATCCGATACCCCAAATACCCGCAACTGCCGGTGCTGACATGCCCCGGGTTCGAGCCGCGCGAGCCCGCCGGACCGGAGGGAGGCGAGGTGCCGGCCGACACCTGAGGGACCTGGCACTGGATCAGCCGCGGCCGGGTCCCGTCGTGACCTGATGGCCGCACGCTGGAAGCCGGAAGGCGGAAGCTGGTACGATGGAGGATCGTATGCCTCTGATTCAGCCCGCCCGGCTGAAGCCCGGTGTGACGGTTCAGTCGCTGCCGGCGGAGCCGGAGGCGGAATCGACCCTCCAGGACGGCTCGCTCGTCCGGGGCCGCGCGCTCATCTTCTGGGACCCGGCCAGCCTGCCCGGCACGAAGTACGCGAGAAAGCTCGACGCGATCGACACCGACCAGATTACTCCGGCCGCCGACTGCGTCTCGGAGAGTCTCGAGACGCTGGACGAGCGCTGGAAGGCGGGTTCATTCCGTTACCTCATGCCCGACTTCCGCGCCCGCGTTCACAGGGGCGAGACCTTCGTCATCGCCGGCGACCGATTCGCCATCGGATCGTCGCGCGAGATGAGCCCCGCGGGGCTGAAGGGCGTGGCGGAGGAGGCGGGCCTGGAGCTGGTCGTGGTCTGCGGCCGGAACATGGGGGACATCTTCCGCCGCAACAGCTTCAATCTCGGGCTGCACGTGGTACAGAGCCACGAGGCGGTGGCCGATGCGCGCGACGGCGACGAGTTCAGCTTCGACCCCGCGACCCGGCGGCTGCGAAACGAAACGCAGCAGAAGACGTACGATCCCGTGCCGCTTTCGGAGAAGGAAGAGGAGATTCGTCGCAGCGGCGGCATCTTCGCGGTCGGCCGCCGCGAGTTCCGCAAGTCGGTTTTGACGCGGCCGCTGGTCGAGTTCCTGGACCCCGCGCGGGCGGAGGGCCTGACCACGACCGAGCAGATCGTGTTCGCGCACCGCGTGGACCGCGACCTCCGGCCGTCGGACATCCGGCCGGGGACGACGCTGCGGGTCTACGCCGACCTGCTGCCGGCCTCCGACGGCACGGCCCCGTTCGCGATCCACACGTTCAACCAGATCACCGGCGGGGATACGATCCACCCGCGCCAGGCGGCCATCGCCAACGATCACTTCGTGTTCACCGGCGCGGAGACCGACGATCGGCAGACGGCCATCGGGCGGGCGTTCGCGCGCCTGCACGGGATCGAGACGCCGTACTACGCGACGCCGGGCGACGGCATCTTCCACTTCTATTTTCCCGAGCAGGGGCTGGTGTTCCCGGGCATGTTCATCCCCGGCGCCGATTCGCACAGCCGCGCCTACGGCGCGTACGGTGCGGTCGGGATCGGCGTGGGCTCGACCACCCTGGGCTTCGGGTGGTCGACGGGGTACATTTACTTCACGATGGCCCGGCAGCGTCGGGTAGTGTTCCGCGGCACGCTCCAGCCCTGGGTGAGCGGCAAGGACATCGTGCTGGAGCTGCTGCGGCGGTGGGGAGCGGCGCAGTCGGAAGGCATGTCGGTGGAGCTCGTGGACGAATCCCTGCAGCTCCCGATAGCCTACCGCAACACGATCGCCAACATGATGGCCGAAGCCGAGGCGCTCAACGGCATCTTCGCGCCCGATGCCCTCACCACGGCCTGGTTCCGCGGCCAGGGGTGGATCGACCTGCCATATCCGCTGGTCGCATCCGGTCCGAACGCCGTCTACGCGATCGACGAGAGCCTCGACCTCTCGAGCGTGCAGCCCATGATCGCCAAGCCGTTCAGTCCAGGCAACGCGTATCCCGCCGGCGAGGTCGCCCGCGAGCGCATCACGTTCGACAAGGCCATGATCGGCTCGTGCACCAACGGCAGCTACGACGACCTGCTGCAGGCGGCGCTCGTGCTCCGCGCGGCCCGCGCGCGCGGCGCGCGGCGCGTCGAGCGCGACTTCATGATCTTCCCGGGCTCGGCCGGTGTGAGGCGCCGGATCGAGGGGCCGGATCCACGGCTCGGAGGGGAGTCCATCGCCGGCGTGTTGCGATCGGTGGGCGGGCAGATCCGTCAGTCGTGGTGCGGCCCCTGCTTCGGGCAGGGGCCCGACGCCCTGACGAAGGGCCAGCGGGCGATCACGTCGTTCAATCGCAACTGGCAGAATCGGATGGGGCTCGGCGGCGAAGGCTATCTCGCCAGTCCGGCCGTGGTCGCCGCCTCCGCGCTCGCCGGCTACATGGCACCGCCCGACGAGCTGGGCCTCGTGTGGGACGCCGAGACGTTCGGGGTGTGAATCGTGCAGGGGAGCCGGGCGTGGCGGCCGCACCGCGCACGTCCGTGGTTGCGTTCGGGCAGGCTGCCAACGGGAGCAGAGGAAGCGCATGGACTGGCTGACGGACCCCCGGATCTGGATCGCGTTCGCGACGCTGACGTTCCTCGAGATCGTGCTCGGCGTCGACAACATCATCTTCATCTCGATTCTCTCGGGTAAGCTGCCGGAGGCCCAGCAGCCCCGCGCGCGCAGGCTCGGCCTGCTCGCCGCCATGTTCATGCGCGTGGCTCTCCTCTTCTCCCTCGCCTGGATCATCCGCCTGACCCGGCCCTGGTTCACGATTCTGGGCCAGGAGATCTCGGGGCGGGACCTGATCCTCATCCTGGGCGGGCTGTTCCTGCTGGCGAAGTCCACCTACGAGATACACGACAAGCTGGAAGGCGAGGAGGGGCACGGCACGAAGCGGGTAGCCGCCTCGTTCGGGAGCGTCATCCTCCAGATCATGCTGCTCGATATCGTGTTCTCGCTCGACTCCGTGATCACGGCGGTCGGGATGGTCGACGAGCTGTGGGTCATGGTCGCCGCCGTGGTCGTGGCGGTCGCGATCATGATGGTCTCGGCGGAACCCATCAGCGCCTTCGTCCACCGCCATCCGACGGTGAAGATGCTGGCCCTGAGCTTCCTGCTCCTCATCGGGCTCTCGCTGCTGCTCGAGGGGTTCGACCAGCACATCCCGAAGGGCTACATCTACTTCGCGATGGGCTTCAGCGTCTTCGTGGAGATGATCAATTTGCGCATCCGGGGGAGCGCGCCCGTGCAGCTCAAGGCGCCGTACTCGGAGAGCTGACTGCCGTCACTGCAGCGTGAACTTCACTGTGACGGTCAGGATCACGTCCTGGGGACCGGGCGTGAACCGCCACTGTTTCACGGCGTCGAGGCAGGCCTGCTCGAACATCGGGCTCGACGACTTCACCACCTTCACGTCGCTCACCGTGCCGTCGCTGCGGATCACTGCGTCGACGACAACGCTGCCTTCCGTGCGGCTGGCCCGCGCGATCGGCGGGTACTGCGGCTCGACCTTCCTGATGAGCCCGGGGCCCTGCCCCGGTGACACGCGGATCGGCCCCATGTCCTGCGCCGGGGCCGCGGTCGGCGGCGCGGTCACCTCCGGCGCCGGCGGCGGCGGTGGCGGTTCCCTGATCGGTTCGGGCTCGTCTGGCGTCGGATCGGGCCGCGGTACCTTCTTCTTCACCGGTTCCGGCGGCCTGGGCGGGGTCTTCGGCGGCGGCGGGGGCGGCTTGAGGAACTGTACCTTCATCTGCTGCTCGGCCGGCGCATCCACTCGGACGGGATCGCGGCCCCAGTCGGGCATCCGGGCCACGAGCACGGTGGCGTGCAGCACGACGGCCGCGATCAGCGCGCGGGTGATCAGCCGCCGCTGCGCGGCGTCGGCGCCGAGCCAGCTCGCCGCCTGGTCGAACTCCTGTTCGGCGCGCCGCGCGCGCGCGTCCGGCGGAGCCTTCTCCGGCCGCGGGCCGTTGCCGCCGGTCGCCGGGGCGCGCTCGTCCGCCATCATCTGAGCTGCTGCAGCCCGTACAGCTGCAGCTCCGTGCTGGTCGGGATCACGAGGTTCTGCACGCCAACCTGCCGGAGCTCGTCGAACACGTCCGTCATGGCCTCGTACTGTGCGTCCAGCGAGGTCTGCAGGATGACGGACTTCGTGGGATTGCGTTCGAGCTTCGGCGCCAGGTAGCCGCGCAGGTCTTGCAGGGGCATGGGCCGGCCGTCCACCGTCAGCTGGCCGGACGAGGCGATCTCGATCAGCGTCGCCGCCTCGGGCTCCGCCGTGAGCGCCGCTTCGTCGTGCTTCGGCAGCGAGAACTGGATCCCGCGGGTCACGCTGTAGAACGACGCGACGAGAAAGAAGATGATGAGCAGGAACGCGACGTCGGCCATCGAGGCCGTCGGGATCTCCGCCGGCACGACGCGACGCGCGATCTTCACGATCCGGCCTCCGCCACAGAGAGGAGGGTCACGTTCTCGGCCCCGGCCGACCGCAGCTGCTCCAGCACCTGGTCGATCACCCGGTATTTCACACGGCGGTCCGCCTTGATCACGAACGGGTGCAGGCGGTTGGCCGCGGTCACGCCCCGGACGGCCTCCGCCAGCCCGCCGATGCCGTCCACGACTGTCGTGTCCTCCTCGCCGCGGGAGAAGCGGAACGTCTCGTCCTCGGTGATGGATACGATCGCCGCCCCCTTCTGAATCTGCTCCTGCTCCGTCGTCTCGGGCAGCTCCATCGGCGTGCGATCCAGACTGTACGCCGTCGTCACCATGAAGAAGATGATGAGGAGGAAGGCGATGTCCGCCATCGACGCCGTCGGGATGGTGGCGGTCAGGACCGGGCGCGAGCGGGCGAGACGCATCAACGGGCTCCGGCGGGCGCTGGATTGAGGCCCGGCGATGCCGTCGGCGTGACGTCCACACGGCCGCCGCCGTCGCCGTCCCCGAGCGCCTCGAGCACCACGTGCGCGGCCGACTCCATGTTGCGGACCAGCGCGTTCACGCTGGTCACGAAGTAGTTGTAGGCCATCTGCACGGGGATCGCGATCATGAGGCCCGCCGCCGTCGTGATGAGCGCCTGGGAGATCCCGCGGGCGACCGCGGCAGGGTTGTTCAACCCGACCGCGGCGAGCGCCTCGAACGAGTTGATCATCCCGGTGACGGTGCCGAGGAACCCGAGCAGCGGCGCGATCATCGCGACCGTCGCCAGGATCGGCAGGCCGCGCTCGAGCGTCGACAATTCGTGCGCGGAGGCGTCCTGCAGCGCCATCTCCACTTCGTCCTTCGGACGACCGAATCGCAGAAGCCCCGCCTTGACGATTGAGGCCACGGGCCCGCGATGCCGCTCGCAGACGGCGATGGCCCCGGGTACGTCCCGGCTGATGAGCTTCGCACGCAGCTCCTTCAGGAACGGCGTCACGCCGGCCGTGGCCTGCCGGAGCGCCCACCAGCGCCAGAAGATCACGGTCACGCCGAGGATCGACAGCGCCAGGAGCGGCCACATGACGGGTCCGCCGCGGTCAAAGTACGTCCACATAACCCCTCGCACCCTCGCGTGGCGCACCCGCGCGCCACGACGGAGTCGCGTTGAGCAAGAGAAGTGCCATTGACAAGCTCAGGCGCCCGGCACATAGTCGCGAAATGGCGATCTTCGTGGTGTTCGCGCTGGTCGTGAGCTCGCTCCACGCCGGCGTCGCCCGGCAGGCGCAGGGCGCGGTCCCGCCGGGGCACCCGGTCGTCGTCCCCTACGTGCCCGAGCGCGTGTACGACACGCGCCGGAAGACGTTCTCGGACTTCGAGGTGATGCTGGCCGATCTCTCACGCGCCGACGTCGTCATGGTCGGCGAACAGCACGACGATCCGAACACCCACCGTCTGCAGGCCGCCCTCCTGCAGGGGCTGCTCAGGCGCGGGGCGGCCGTCACCGTGTCCCTCGAGATGTTCGAGCGCGATGTGCAGGGCGTCCTCGACGATTACCTCGCCGGTCGGGTCGGTGAAGACGAGCTGCTGAAGAACGCCCGGCCGTGGCCGCGGTACGCGACGGATTACCGGCCGCTCGTCGAGATGGCCCGCGCTCACGGGTGGCCTGTGGTCGCTTCGAATGTGCCCCGCCGGTTTGCGGCCGACGTCGCCAGGTCCGGCCTCACCGCGATCGAAGATCTGACGCCGCCCGATCGGTTGCTCGTCGCGCGCGAGCTGGAGTGTCCGCTCGACGGCTACTTCCAGCGTTTCGCCGACACGATGGGGTCCCACGCCGTCCCTGGCGGCAAGCCGGCAGCGAACGGCGCAGAGGCAAGGACAGAGCGCTACTACTACTCGCAGTGCCTCAAGGACGAGACGATGGCGGAGTCGATCGTCGCGGCGTTCGACAGGCAGGAACGCCGGCCCAACGTGGTGGTGCACTTCACCGGCGCGTTCCACAGCGATTTCGTGGCGGGCACGACCGATCGGGTCCGGCGGCGGCTTCCAGGCCGCCGCGTCGCGACCCTCTCCATCCTGCCGGTCCAGGACATCGACACCCTGTCGCCCGGCGAGGAGGATCTGGCGAGGGCCGACTACCTCGTCTACACCGTCAAGTGACGATTACCGGAGCCGCTCCGGCATGTCGGCGACTACGTACGCCATGACGGCAATGGCTGCGGCCGCGCGCGACATGTGCAGCGGATCGATCCGATCGACGGTGTCCGCCGGCGTGTGGTGGATCCGGAAATAGTCCCCGTCCACTTCCAGCGACATCGCCGGAATGCGGCCGGCCTCGACGCTCGGCCCGATGTCGGCGCCGCCGCCGCTCGGCCCGATGCGATCGGCTCGAATGCCACGAAGCAGACGCGCGATCTCCTCCACCTTCGTCCGGGCGGCGTCGCTGCCCGTGAACCCGAAGCCGGTGGGATCGAACACGCCGCTGTCGGACTCGAGCATGAGCACGTGGCGATGCAGCTCCGTGCGGTAGCGCTCGAGGTACGCCTGCGCGCCGCGGAGCCCGTTTTCCTCGTTGGTCCAGAGGACCACCCGCACGGTCCTCCTCGGGCGCAGGTTCAGCTTCTTCATCAGCCGAAGCGCCTCCCACGTCACGATGCACCCGCCCCCGTCGTCGGTGGCGCCCGTGCCGACGTCCCATGAATCGAAGTGCCCGCCGACGACCACGACTTCCTCCGGCCGCTCGCGCCCGGCGATCTCGGCGACGACGTTCGCCGAGTCGGCGTCGGGGAGAAAGCGCGCTTCCATGGACAGCCTGACGCGCACGGCCGTGCCCCGGTCCTGCATGCGCTGGAGGCGCTCGGCATCCTCGACCGTGATGGCGGCGGCCGGGATCCGCGGCTGGCCGTCGAGATACCGCAGCCCGCCGGTGTGGGGCGTCCGCAGCCCCGCCGGCCCGACGGAGCGCACGAGCACGGCCACGGCGCCGACGGCAGCCGCGCGCGATGGCCCGGCCGTCCGGTATTGCACGGTCTCGCTGTAGACGGTGAACGGCACATTGAAGACGACGATGCGCCCGTGCGCACGGCTGCGCATGGAGTCGAGCTCGTGGAACGAGCGGACGACGAGGACCTCGGCCTCGACACCTTCCGGCGGCGTCCCGACGCTGTTGCCAAGGCCCAGCATGACGAGCGGATACCGGCGGGGCGCGACGATTTCGGCGCTCTCGCGGCCGCGAACCCAGTGCGGCACCTTCACCGGCTCCGCGCGCACGTTCTCGAGGCCGTCGGCCTTCATCTGCTCGAGCGCCCAGGTGATCGCGTCCGTCAGGTTCTCGGACCCGCTCAAGCGGGGGCCGAAGGTATCGGTCAGGAGCGCGAGACGCTCCCAGGCGAAGGGGGAGCCGAGCGACTCGCCAATGAGCCTGGCGGCGGTCTCACGGTATTCGTCCGTCCAGTGAGTCTGCGCCGCAACCGGCAGGTGGAGGAGGGCAATAGCCAGAGACACCCGGAGGGCGCCTGCGCGCACGGTATGCATCGGACCGGTATTCTAT
>DASPFV010000027.1:0-15755 GCA_035620975.1 Vicinamibacterales bacterium | reverse complement strand
TGTCGCAGGTGCTTGTCGCGGGCCTCAAGCGCCGCACGGCCGTCCACCTGCGCGACGCGCTGTTCGGACGGATGCAGCAGGCGGATCTGGATGTGTTCGATCGGTCGCCGGGCGGGGAGCTGGCCAACGTGTTCCTCGTCGAGACCTACCGATCGACGCTGGCGATCGATGCGCTTCTCGGCATGCTGCAGCGCGGCTCCATCGCGCTCTTCTACGTGGCGGCGCTGTTCGTGCTGTCGTGGCCGCTGACGCTGCTGGTGCTCGGGCTCACGGCAGCCCTCGGCGGAACCATTGCGTTCGTTCACGCGCGGCTCGCGCAGGCCGGCACCGACCTCGCCGACTTCAATCACCGGATGGCCGCCGCGCTGGGCCAGACGTTCGGCGGGATTCGGGTCGTCCGCGCCGCCAACGCGCAGGCCCGCGAGGCCGAGCGTTTTCACGCGTTGAACGTCGGCCAGGCCGGGGCAGAGGAGCGCAGCGCGCACGCCTCGTCCCTGCTGTTCCCCCTGACAGAGACGCTCGCCGTGATCGGCGCCATGCTCATCGTGGGTCTCGCGTACCTCTTTCTCGTGAGCCCCGGCCGGATGCTCGGCAGCTACCTGCTCGCCTACGGGTTCATCCTGCTGCGGCTGCTCCCGCTCCTGAACCAGCTGTACGGGTTGCAGGGGCACCTGCTGTACCTGGCCGGCGGCATCCGCGAGGTGCAGACCTGGATGCAGACACCCATCTTCCCGCCACGGCCGTTCGGGCGGATCGAGCTGGCCGACGTCCGCGGGGATCTCCGCTTCGAGCGCGTCACGTACAGGTATCCGGGCGGAACGCTGGCACTCAAGGAGGTCGACCTCGCGGTGGCGGCCGGGCGCACCACGGCCATCGTCGGGCCGTCGGGATCCGGGAAGTCCACGCTCGCCGCGCTCCTGCTCCGGCTTCGCGCCCCGACCTCGGGCCGCATCGTCGTCAACGGCCTCGACTACTGGGACTACACCGCCGACAGCTGGCATCGCGCCGTCGCGCTCGTCGAGCAGGAAGCGTTTCTCTTCCACGGCACGCTGCGCGAGAACATTCTCTACGGCGTCGAGACAGCGGACCCCGGGGCGCTCGCGCGCGCCATCGAGATCGCCAACCTCTCTGATGTGGTGGCCGGCCTGCCCGACGGCCTGGACACGCTCGTGGGCGAACGCGGGGTCATGGTGTCAGGCGGCCAGCGGCAGCGGATCGCGATTGCCCGCGCGATCGTCCGCAACCCCACCGTGCTGATCCTCGACGAAGCCACCTCGCACCTCGACGCCGTTTCGGAGCAGCTCGTGCAGTCCGCGCTGCGGAATGCCGCGCGCGGCCGCACCACGCTCGTCATCGCCCACCGGCTCTCCACGATCCGCGACTCCGACCACATCGTGGTTCTCGATGCCGGCCGGGTCGTCGATGAGGGGACCTGGGAGTCGCTGGCTGGCCGGCGCGGGACATTCGCCCGGCTCACGCGCGGGCTCGCCGGGACGTAACTCACTGATCCAGAAGTGTTTATAGACGACGCGTGAAGTATCTAATCGGCCACACTGCATGTATCTTCATTGACACAACACCCCTGAACCTGCGACCATAGACGAGCTTGTTACGCCGGCGCGGTCGGCCCGAGCGGCACAGGGCGCGAAGGGAAAGTGTCAGCCCCTCTGTGACCGGGAGGGCGGAGCTGTCTGCGAGCATCCATCCCATGCATGCACGTTCCTCGAGCGAGATGCCCCCCGAGCTGCTCGGCTCGTCGCCGGCCGTGCTGGCTGCCGCGGCAGCCGTGCGTGCGGCCGCCTCCGGGCGGAATCCCGTGCTGATCGTGGTCGAACCCGGCTTCAGCGTGGAGCGAATCGGACGGGCCGTGGCGGGACGCGACCCGGATCCGTTTCACGTGGTGGACTGCGAGCAGGGCACGGCGGACTCGCTGCTCCGCGATCTGTTCGGCCGCGCGCCCGGCCGTCGCACGGACGTCGAGACTCTCGACGCGGACAGTCTGCTGGCGCGCGCCCGTGGAGGCACGCTCCTGCTCGCGAACGTCGCGCAGCTCCCGGCGGCGGCGCAGCTCCGTCTCTGGCGGGTGCTCCGTGATGGCGAGATCCGGATCGGCGCGACCACTCAGCCGCTCGACCTCCGGGTGATTGCCGGGGCGCAGCCGGGACTCGCGCACGAAGTGGTGGAGCACCGCTTCCGCCGCGATCTCTACGAGCGGCTGGCACGTATGCGCATCGACGTCCCGCCGCTGCGGGAGCGGCGCGGCGACCTCCCCGACATCATCCAGGCCGTCCTCGGCGAGGTCTGCCGCGATCGGGGCATCGCCCGGCGCCTGGCGCCCGCCGCCCTGACCGCACTGGCGGCGCTGCCGTGGCCGGGGAACCTCGACGAGTTGCGCCTCGCGCTGGAGCGGCTGGCGGAGGCTGTCGAGGGCGAGACGATCCGGCAGGAAGACGTGCTGGCCGATCTCAGGCCGGCGCCGCCGCCCCCGCCGACCTTTGCCGTCAGCGGCACCCTCCGGGAAGCCCGGCTGGCGTTCGAGCGCGAGTACATCGCCGCGGTGCTCCAGCAGCACGGCTGGAAGATGAGCGATGCCGCCAGGGCGCTCGGAATCGAGCGCGCGAATCTTTACCGCAAGACGCGTCAACTCGGGATCACGCGGGCCAAGCCCTCGCGCGTGTCATGAGCCTCCCACACCGCACGATCGTCGCGCTCGTCCTCGTCGGGGCTCTCGCGGCTCCGGCGGCCGCGCAGCCGCCCGAGCCGGATCCACTGGATTCGATGCCAATCCGCTTCGGGCCTCTCGGACTCAGCCCGTCGCTGCTCATCAGGGACGTCGGGGTGGACTCGAACGTCTTCAACGACGCGCAGAATCCGAAGGAGGACTTCACGGCGACGATCGTGCCGCGCGTGCAGGCGCGGCTGAGGGCTGGGCCGCTGCTCCTGTCGGCGTCGAACGCGGCGGGATTCGTGTACTTCCACGAGTTCGCCGACGAGCGTAACGTGAGCTACACCTGGGAAGCGCGCGCGGAGCTCACCTCCGCCCGGCTGCAGCCCTACATCTCGGGCAGCATGATCGAGACGCGCGAGCGGCTGAACGCCGAGCTCGATATCCGGGCCCCGCGACAACAGACGACCGCCATTGCCGGAGCGCGGCTGGCGCTCGCCTCACGTACAGCTCTCAGGCTGGAAGCGCGGCGGTCGCATCTCACCTTCGACGACGGCGCGACGTTCGAGGGTGTGGCGCTGAGCCGGACGTTGAACGATCGCGTCGATACCTACGAGAGCAGCCTGCTGGTGACCCTGACGCCGATGACTACCGTGGGCGTCACGACCGGCTGGCAGCGCGACCGCTTCGAGCACGCGCCGGAGCGCGACGCGGACTCATTTCGAGTCATGCCGTTCGTGCAGTTCGACCCGACCGCTCTCATCCAGGGCACCCTCGGGGTCGGCTACCGGCGGTTCGACCCGATCGCCCCGGTGCTGGCCGACTACGCGGGGCTCGTCGCCCAGGGATCGCTCGGCTACACGCTGCTCGAGCGGACCCGGTTCGATCTGCGCCTCACCCGGGACGTGCACTACTCGTTCGAGCTCGATCAGCCGTACTACCTCACGACCGGCGCGAGGCTGGACGTGATTCACCACCTGGCCGGTCCGTTCGACGTGCAGGGCGGCGTCGGACGCGAGCGGCTGGGCTACCGCCAGCTGGTCACCGGGCGCGTGAACCGCACCGATACAGCCGACGTCGTCAGCGCCGGCGTCGGGTACAGGTTCCGGGACGATGTCCGGGTCGGCGTGTCGTGGGAAGCGGCCACGCGGGACAGCGATCGGCAGGACCGCCGGTACGATCGCCACCGTATCGTGGCCTCCTTCAGCTACGGGATCTGACGGTGCTCACATGACTGTGCTTCTTCTCGTCGCCGTGCTCGCCGGAGTCGGCCCTGCGGCGCAGCGCGTCTCCGGTACGCCCGAATACGTCGTCGGATCGCAGGACCGGCTGGCCGTGGTCGTTTACGGGGAACCGGACCTCACGCGGACTGTCACCGTCGACATCGACGGCACCTTCGACTTCCCCCTCATCGGACGTGTCAAAGCGGGCGGGCTGACGCTCCGGAGCATCGCCGAGGACGTCGCCGCGCGCCTCCGCAAGAGCTACATCGTCAACCCGCAGGTGACGCTGGAGGTCGAGACCTACCGCAGCCAGGTCGTCTACGTCAGCGGTCAGGTGCGGCTGCCGGGCGCTGTCGCCCTGACCGGGGACATGACGTTGATGGACGTGCTCGCAAAGGCGGGTTCACCGACGCCGGACGCCGGCGCCTACGTCGAGATCAATCGCCGCCCGGTGGGAGGGTCGACCGGGACGGCCCCGCCTCCCGCGCCCGAGCGCATCAGCATGGCCGACGTGAGGAGAGGCCGTGCGCGTGATGTCGTGCTCTCCGACGGCGACACGATATTCGTGCCGAAGGCGGAGACTTTCTTCGTGACCGGTCACGTGCGCAACCCGGGTCCGTACCTCATCGACGACGGACTGACGGTGGCGCAGGCGATCTCGATGGCGGGGGGCATCACCGATCGAGGGGCGAGGGGCCGGGTCAAGATCACGCGGCTGGTGGACGGCAAGCAAGTCGTCCTCAAGGGCGTGCGGATGGACGAGCTCGTCAAGCCCGGCGACGCGATCGACGTTCCGCCGCGGTTCTTCTGACTGAGGCCGGCGTGTGAGGGTGCTGCACGTGGCGAGCGGCCGCCTCTACGGCGGAATCGAGCGGATGCTCGTGACGATCGCGCGCGCGGCCGGCGCCGTGCCGTCGCTCGAGAGCGCGTTCGCGGTCGCCTCGCCCGGGCGCCTGGTCGAGGAGCTGCGCGAGGCGGGCGCGCCGGTGCACGTGCTCGGGGACGTCCGGCTCCGGCATCCGGGCTCGGTGCTCGCGGGTCGCGCCGTGTTGCGGTCGGTCCTGCGCACGAGCCGGCCCGACGTGGTCGTCTGCCACGCGCCATGGTCGTACGCGCTGTTTGCAGGCATCGGCCGCCAGGAGCGCCGGCCGGTGGTGTGGTGGCAGCACGACCGCGCCACCGGCCGCTCCGCCGTCGAGCGCTGGGCACGGACGCTCCCCTGTGACCTCGTGATCAGCAACAGCCGCTGGACGGCGCGCACGGCGCAGCTCGTGCAGCCGCGCGCGCGCGTCGAGGTCCTGTACTGCCCGGTCGCGGCGGTCGCATCCGCCGCGGCCGCGCGGGGCGCGATCCGGACGGCGCTCGGCGCGGCGCACCGGCACGTCGTGCTCCTCGCCGCCAGCCGGCTCGACCCGTGGAAAGGCCATCTGAGCCTGCTGCGCGCCCTGAGACTGATTGCTCCCGATCCGTCGTGGGTGCTGTGGATTGCCGGTGGCGTGCAGCGCCCCCGGGACGCCAGGTACCTGGCCAGGCTCCAGACCGCCGCCAGGGATCTCGGGATCGCGTCCCGCGTGCGGTTCCTCGGCGAACGTCGCGATATTGCGGCCATCCTGGCGGCTGCCGATGTCGTGGTACAGGCGAACGAGCGACCGGAGCCGTTCGGCGTGCTGTTCGCGGAGGCGCTGCTGGCCGGCAGGCCCGTGGTGACCACCGATACGGGCGGGGCGCCGGAAATCGTGGATCACTCGTGCGGCAGGCTCGTCACGGCCGGCGATCTCGAGGCGCTTGGCGGGACGCTGGCGGAGCTCGTCGCGGACCCGGCGCTTCGGGCGCGGCTCGGCGCGGCCGGTCCGGCTCATGCCGCCGCACGCTGCGCCCCTGGGCCCGTGCTTCGGCGACTGGGCGACCTGCTCAGGGAATACCAGAACACCGCGGCAGCGTGACGAGCCACTCGGTATCGGAGCGGGCCCTCTCCACCGGGGGCACGGGCGCGGAGGTCATCTACCGGACCGCTGCGGTCGCGCTTCGGCGCCGCGGGGCCTCGGGGCTTCTGGTGGACGTCGGGTGCGGCACCGGGCGGCTGCGCGAGCTCACCCGGGGGGGCGTCTCCGACTACCTGGGTGTGGACGTCGTCCGGCACGTCGGACTGCCGCGCGACGCGCCGTTTGCCCGGGTCGATCTCGATCGTGAGGCGGTGCCAGTCGAGTCCGGCCGGGCCGGGGTCGTGGCGGCCCTGGAGGTGATCGAGCACGTCGAGAACCCGCGCGCCCTGATGCGCGAGCTCGCGCGGGTGCTGCGGCCCGGCGGGCTGCTCGTGGTCAGCACGCCCAACCAGCGCAGCGCGCGCGCCGTGCTCTCCCTCGTCACGCGGGGACATTTCGCGGAGTTCCAGGACGGCTGCTATCCGGCCCACCTCACGGCGCTCGTTCCGTCGGATCTCGAGCGCCTGGCTCGCGAGTGCAGCCTCGAGGCCGTCGAGCTCCAGTGGACGCTCAGGGCGCGCGTGCCCCTCACCGGCCGCCACTTTCCGCGTGCCCTCTCGCGGCTGTTCCCGTGCGCGCTTTCCGATCATGTGCTGCTCCTGGCCCGGAAGCCCGCCTGACCGCCAGCCGCGCTGGGTCACCGTCTCCGCGACGGCCATTCGATGCCTGCCGTTCGGGCGCTACCGGGCTGCGAATGCGCTGGCCCGCTTCTCGCGCCGGCCGTTCCTGTCGGCGTTGCCTCCGGAGCTGGGAGGCGCCAGCTTCGTGTGCGACCTGAGCGACAGCATCGCGCGCGAGGTCTGCTTCACCGGACGCTACGAGCCCCAGGAGACGCAGCTCGCAGTGCACCTGCTCGAACCGGGCATGCAGGTGATCGATGCCGGCGCGAACTGGGGATATTTCTCGCTCGTTGCGGCCCATCTCGTCGGCCCGACCGGCCGGGTCCTGGCGCTCGAGCCGCATCCCGCACTGCATGCGGCGCTCTCGGCGAACGTCCGCCGGAACGGGCTGACGCAGGTCTCCTGCCTGAGGCTCGGGGCTGCTGACGTGGAAGGAGCCGCCGGGTTCTGCGCCTTCGCGCAGCACGGCGGCAACTCCGGGCTGTCCCGGCTCGCCTCTTCCGGCGAGCGCGTGGACTTCCAAAGCCCGGTGCAGACTATCGACGCTGTCGCCGACCGCGCGGCGCTCGACGCCGTGCACCTGGTCAAGATCGACGTGGAAGGCGCGGAGCTCCAGGTGCTGCGCGGGATGGCGGATGGTCTCGGTCGAAGACGTTATCGCGTCGTCCTGCTCGAGTGTCATCCGGGGACGGCCGGACCAGGCGGTTCGGTGGACGTCTGCGCGCGCCTGCTGCTCGATCACGGATACCGGGGGTGGCACATCGATCACACCCCCGGCATGCATCGCCGCGCAGCGGCGGGTGCACAGCCGCCGGCCGCCATGCTCGCGCCGTACCATCCTGCCGCGGAGCCGCCGGCGCGGTGGCCTCACCAGCTCTGGCTCGCCCCGGGTCAGGAGGTGCCCGCCTGATGCGGGTGGCATTCCTGAGCGTCTCCGATCAACTCGGAGGGTCAGAGGTCGCGCTCCTGCAGATGATCCGCGGGGTACGTCGGGAGCGGCCGTCCTGGACGCCGCTGGTCGTCCTGCCGGGCCGGGGTCCGCTGCTCGCCGAAGTGGAGCGCGCCGGCGGAGAGGGCATCGTGCTGGCCATGCCCGCCCCGCTCGTCCGCATCGGCGAATCTGCGATGATGGGCGCTCGGGCTCGGCTCCGGGCTCGGATCGGCTTCGGGTTGAGGCTCGCCGGCGTGGCCGGGTCTCTTCCGCGCTATCTCCGCCAGCTCACGCGTCTGCTGCGGTCGCGCCAGCCCCACCTGCTCCACACCAACGGCCTTAAAGCGCACGTGCTCGGCACGCGCGCGGCTGCCGGCATCCCGATCGTCTGGCATCTGCACGAGTACATCCGGCACCGGCCGATCACGCGCCGGCTGCTGCGCCGGCAGGCGAGGGGTTGTTCGCTGATCCTGACCAATTCGCGCAGCGTTGCGGACGATGTGCGGAGCGTGGTGGGTGAAGGGGTGTCGATCCGCGTGCTGCACAACGCCGTCGACCTCGGCGCACTGGACTCGAGCGGGCCCGTGGCCGACCTCGACACCCTGGCCGGGATCGCGCCAGGCTCTCCGCCTCCAGTGCGCATCGGGCTCGTTGCATCCTTCGGGCGATGGAAGGGGCACGACGTGTTCCTCCGCGCTCTCGCCATGCTGCCTCCACACCTGCCGGTGCGCGGATATCTCATCGGCTCGCCACTCTACGACACGGCGGGCAGTCAGCGGTCGCCCACGGAGCTGCAGGAGCTCGTCCGTCAAATCGGGCTCGCCGGCCGCGTGGGGCTGACCGGCTACGTCGCAGCTCCGGAAGCCATGCGGGCGCTCGACGTGATGGTGCACGCCAGCACCCAGCCGGAGCCGTTCGGGCTGGTGATCGCCGAGGCGATGGCGTGCGGCCGTGCCGTGGTGACGAGCGGCCTGGGCGGCGCGTCCGAGCTGATCGTGCCCGGGCAGGATGCGCTCACGCACGAGGCCGGCGACGCTGCCTCGCTGGCTGCGGTGCTCGAGCGGCTCGTGCGGGATCCCTCCCTGCGCGCAGCGCTCGGCCGGCGCGCGCAGGAGGCAGCGCGGGCGCGGTTCGATCCGGGTGGCTTCGCGCGGTCGCTCGTCGAGGCTTACGAGGGCATTGCGGGGGAGCGGTCCGTTCGTGACCGGACCCACCCGGCACGGACCGCGTCATGAGTACGAGGGCCGCCGTGGCACACCCACCCGCTCTCCGCGTGCCGCACTCGGCGCCTCCGCGCCACGATCCCGCGCCGGGTGTCGCCGAGTTCTTCGTCATCAGCCAGACGGCGCTTCCGGCGCTGCTGTTCCTGCCTGGCACCCAGCCCTACCGGTTACCCCTGCGCGTGGCCTCGTTCGCGATCTCCCTCGCGCTGCTCGCCTGGTGGCTGACGGGATCCGCGCGCGCGGGCCGTCCCCATCCCGCGCGCACGTGGGTCCTCGCGATGCTGGTCTACGTCGGGGGGATGGTGTTCCACCCGTTCACCAGTTCCGCGCTCGCCGGAGCCGCGCAGCTGATGTTGTATCTCGCCGTCGCGGCGCCGCTGTTCTGGGCTCCATCCGTCGTGCGAGGTCCCGATCACCTCGCCCGGCTGATGGCGCTCCTGCTCGTCTGCAACGGCGTCAACGCAAGCGTAGGCGTCCTGCAGGTGTACGACCCTGAGCGCTGGATGCCGATGGAGTTCTCCCGGCTCGTCACGGAATCGGCGTTCGGCCTCGGCGCGGTGACCTACATGGGGCCGAACGGGTTGATCGTGCGGCCGCCCGGTCTTTTCGACAACCCCGGGGCAGTTGCCGGGCCCGGCATGTATGCGGCGCTGCTGGGACTCGTGTTCGGCGTCAGCGCGATCGCATCCTGGAAGCGGCTGCTCGCCCTGGCGGCATCGTTTGCCGGCGTTGCCGCGATTTATCTGAGCCAGGTGCGTGTCTCGCTGGTCATTGCCGTCCTCATGCTCGCGGCCTACGCGGGAATTCTGAGCGTCCAGGATCGCGGCGGGCGGGCGGTGAGATTCGGAGCGACCGCGGGCCTGCTGGTGGCGACCACGTTCTCGTTTGCGCTCGTGCTGGGCGGCGAGAGCATCGCCGAGCGGACGCTGACGCTCTTCGAGCGGAACCCGATCAGCCTCTACTCGGCCTCGAGAGGCGGGCAGCTCGTCTACACCTTCGAGGAACTGCTGGAGAGCTATCCGCTCGGTGCCGGGCTCGGGCGGTGGGGCATGATCGCCGGGTACTTCGGGGGGCCCGGCAACGCCCATGTGCCATCGCTCTGGGCGGAGATCCAGGTGACCGGCTGGGCGATCGACGGCGGCATCCCGCTGCTCACCCTGGCCCTCGGAGCGCTCGCGATCACGCTCCTGGCGAACGCCCGGGTGGCGCTGCGCGATCCGCAGCCCAGGGTGCGCGCCTGTGCCGCGGTGATCCTGGCCGCCAATCTCGGAACGGCCGCGCTCATCTTCAGCTTCACGCCGTTCGTCACGCAGATCGGGCTGCAGTTCTGGTTTCTCGCAGGCGCCCTCCACGGCGTGGCCAGCCGCGCCCGCGTTCCGGCATGACGCCCTGGCTCATCGTCTCCGGGGACTTCTCGACGCACGGCGGGATGGATGCCGCCAACCACGGGCTCGCGAGCTATCTGGCCTCGCACGCCGCCGAGGTGCACCTCGTGGCGCATGCAATCGCGCCGGCGCTCGCGTCACGCGTTCACGCCCATCTCGCTCCGCGGCCGTTCGGCAGCCACAGGCTCGGCAACCCGCTTCTCCGGGCGGCCGGCCGGCTGTGGGCCCGCCGCCTGTCCGCGCGCGGCGGACGCGTCGTCGCCAACGGCGGGAACCTCGACGCCGGCGACGTGGCGTGGGTGCACTACGTCCATGCCGCATACACGCCGTGGGCGACAAGTGCCATTCACGGGCGGTGGGTGAGGGCGTGTCATCGCCGGTACCTCAGAGAGGAGGCCGCCGCCCTCGCATGCGCGCGGCTCGTGCTCTGCAACAGCCGCCGCACCGCTGCGGACGTCCGTACCCTGCTCGGCGTCCCGGCTGACCGGCTGCGCGTTGTTTACTACGGCAGCGATGCGGCCCGGTTCGGCCCGGTCACAGCGGTCGAGCGCGGGGCCGCGCGGCGCCTCCTCGGGCTCGACGCTGACCGTCCGCTCGCGCTGTTCGCCGGCGCCCTGGGCGATCGCCGGAAGAACTTCGACACGGTGTTCGCGGCCTGGCGGGAGCTCTGCGCACGGCCGTCGTGGGATGTCGATCTGCTGGTGGCCGGCCGAGGCGCGGAGCTGCCGGCCTGGCAGGAACGGGCTGCCAGTGCGCTTCCCGGTCGCATCCGGTTTCTCGGGTTTCGATCCGACATGCACCTCGTGCTGGCCGCGTGCGACGTGGTGGTCCACCCCGCGCGCTACGAGGCATACGGGCTGTTGGTGCACGAAGCCCTGTGCCGCGGTCTGCCCGCGATCGTGTCCGCGGCAGCGGGAGTCGCCGAGCGATACTCGGCGGAGCTCGGGGACTTCCTGATCGAGGAGCCGGAGAGCGCCGCGGCGCTCTCGAAGCACCTGCTGGACTGGCGCTCGGACTCGTGCGCGGCCAGCCGCTTCGCCCCGCTGGCTGCTGCGCTTCGATCGTCGACGTGGGATCAGATGGGCCGCGAGATCGTGGAATGCGTCGACCGGGAACGGGCCGCGTGACGGCCGGCTTTGCCGACGCCGGACCGTGCTGGGTCTGCGGAGGCCGGGATTCCCTGCCGTTCCACCATGCGCGCTTCGATCTGTCGGCCTATGTCGCACAGGATCCCGAGCTGGCGGCGTATACGGGTGCCACGGTGGCGTTGCGCCGCTGCCGCGCCTGCGGTTTTGCGCAGCCGGAGCGGCTTCCGTCCCTCCCGCGCTTCTTCGAGCGGATGTACGACCAGCACTGGTCGGCCGAATGGGTGGCCGCCGAGTTCGAGGCCGGCTGCAAGGACCGCATCTTCCATCGCGTGCTCACGCTGCTCGAGTCGCGGCTGCCCGCGGGCCGGCGGCGGCTCCTGGACGTCGGCGCGCACGCCGGGCGTTTCCTCCGTCTCGCCAGCGAGGCCGGCTGGTCGGTGGAGGGGATCGAGGTGAACCCCCGAACGGCCGCCTTCGCTGCGTCGCGCACAGGAGCCCGCGTCCATTGCGGCGCCGCCGCGGAACTGGAGCTGCCGGACGTGGCTTGCGACGCGGTCACGCTCATCGACGTCCTCGAGCACGTGCCTGGCCCGCTGTCGCTTCTGACCCGCGTCCGACGGCTGCTCCGGCCGGACGGCTGGGTCGCCGTCAAGGTGCCGAGCGGCCCTGCGCAGCTCGTGAAGGAACGGCTGCGGGCGGCCACCAGCCGGCGGTATTCGCCGAGGCTTGCAGACAATCTCGTGCACGTGAATCACTTCTCACCACGCTCGCTCCGCACCGCGCTGGAGCGCGCCGGCTTCGATTCCGTGCACCTCGAGGTCGCACTGCCCGAACTCCCGGGAGGGCACAGATGGTCCAGTGCGGTACGGCTCGCCGCGTACTGGACTGCCCGCACGCTGCCGCTGGGATCGCCGCTCGCCTTCAACCTGCAGGCCTGCGCGCGACGGCCGCGGGAGGAAGGTGCCCTGTGAAGGGCGCCTGCGTTCCGTCGCTTTCCGTGGTGATCCCGACTTTCAACAACGAAGCCATCCTGCGCCGTGCGGTGGGGAGCTGGCGAGAGGCGGCGGACGCGCACGACGTCGAGGTGATCGTCGTGGAGGACGGCTGCGGCGACGGGACCCGACGCTTCCTCGACGAGGAATCCGCGACGCCATGGGGCGCGCGACACCTGCGATGGCTGCACACCGACGACGTGCACGAGCTGCGGTGCACGAACGCGGGATTCGCGGCCGCACGGGCGCCCCTGCTGGCGGCATGGCAGGACGACATGTTCCTGCGCAGCCGCTGGCTCGTCCCTGAGCTGCTCCGCACGTTCCGCGCCTATGCCGAGATCGGGTTGCTCAGCCTGAGCCGCGGCCTCGATCACCATCCCTCTACCGGCGAGATCCGCAGCTGGGATGACCTCGTGGACGAGCGGCGGCTGCGCAGCACCATCGGGCCGTCCCTGTACAACTGGCTGCGGTTGCAGGAAGTCGACGGCGTGATTCGCCCGTGGGTGGTCCGGCGGCAATGCCTCCAGCACGTAGGCCCGCTCGACGAGGCGTTCGTGCCGACGGAGTGGGACGAGGCCGACCTGGCCTGCCGCATCCGCGCGGCCGGCTGGAAGGTGGCCACCTGCGGGTACGAGCGGCTCGAGGGCTACACGCACCTCGGGTCCAGCACGCTGGGGGCACTCACAGAAGCGTACAAGGCCGGTGTGTTGCGCAACGGCCGCCTGTTCCACGAACGCTGGGACGGCGCAATTGCCCGCGATCATGCGAGAACACGTCGGACGTGGCGCCGCCGACCGACCGCGGGCGGCTGGCTCAACACCGGGCGACAGGCTGCGCGTGCGGCGCTCGCGCGAGGGCTCGGTGTCCGCTGACGTGTCCGTGGGGCGCAGCTACCGCGAGCCGCGGTGGCTCGAGCGGCTCGCACGGCTGGTACCGGCGCGGGCCGTGCCGGGCCGGCTGCGCGAGCGACTGAAACCGGCATTCGGCCGTCTGCTGAGCGCTCGGGGCGTGCCTATGAAAGCCGTCCTGCCTGGCGGAGAGACATTCGTTGTCGCACCCACCCATCGGCACGTGACCTGGAATGCCGAGGAGTACGCAGCATTCCGCGGCGCCGTCCCGCAAGGCGCGGCGGTGCTCGACATCGGGGCGAACGTGGGAGCCTACAGCATCCTGTTCGCGCGGTGGGCGGGGCCGCGGGGCCGCGTCTTCGCCTTCGAACCGGATCCTGCCGCATTCGAGGGACTCGTCGCGCACGTCGCCCTCAATCACATGGCCGGCTGCGTCGAGCCGCTGGCCCAGGCCGTCGGCGAGGCTCCGCGGCCGCACATCCGGTTCGCCCTCGGCGAGTTCCCCGGCACCAGCCGCATGACCGGCGCCGATGTCGCCGCGGACAACGTGATCGATGTCCCCATGACATCGATCGACAGCTTCTGTGGGAGCCGCGGCATCCGGCCGTCGCTGATCAAGATCGACGCCGAAGGCGCCGAGCTGCAGATTCTGCGGGGAGCGCGGGAGACGATCGCCGCCAGCGGCCCGGATCTCGCGATCTTCGTCGAGTTCCACCCCGCCATCCTGCGCGCGTCCCGCGTGTCGATGGCGGAACTCGAGCGGCAGTGCCACGCGCTCGGGCTCGAGTTCGCGGCGATCGACGGCGCGGACGGCGAGGTAGCGGTTCGCGAGGGGGTATGTGTCCGACTGCGGCCGCGGAGCCGGCGCGACGGAGCACAGCAGCGATGAGAGTGCTCATTGCGCACGACTCGGCACACGCAGCCGGCGGCGTGGAATCCTACCTGGCCACGATCGTTCGCGAGCTGGCTGCAAGGGGTCACGACCTGCGCACGCTGCACCAGTCGGCGGCGGCGCAGAAACCGCACTGGGCACCCGGCCTGCCGTCCTCATGTGTCGAGCAGCTGGGGCTCGACCGCGCCGTCGAGGGGCTGCGACGCTGGCAGCCGGAAGTCTGCTACTCGCACAACATGGGCGCGCTGGCGACCGAACGCCGGCTGCTCGACGAGTGGCCGGTCGTCAAGATGATGCACGGGTACTTCGGGACCTGCATCAGCGGTCAGAAGACGCATGCGCTGCCGACGACCAGCGCGTGCTGCCGTACGTTCGGACCGGCGTGCCTGCCGATCTACGTCGCACGGCGGTGCGGCGGGCTGAGCGTCCCGGCAGTGATCGGCGGCTACCGGTGGTCGGTCCGGCAACGCGCGCTCTTCCAGAGGTACCGTGCCATCGTCGTGGCGAGCGAGCACATGCGCCGGGAATACGAGCGACATGGCGCCGAGGGCGCCCGGCTCCACGTGCTGCCGCTCTTCTCGACGCTCGACTCCGTCGACCCGCGCGCACCGTGCGGATCGGCCGTGCTGTTCGCCGGCAGGATGACACCGCTCAAGGGCGGGCACGTGCTCGTCGCGGCGCTGGCCCACGCCGCGAAGCGGCTCGGCCGACCGGTGCCCCTCCTCCTCGCCGGGGACGGTCCCCAGCGGGAGTCCTGGCAGAGGCTGGCGCAGGCAGCGGGGGTGCCCGCACTGTCCACGGGTTGGCTTGGACCGGATGCCCGCGGGACCGTCTACAGCCAGGCCGCCCTGCTCGCGCTTCCGAGCCTCTGGCCGGAGCCGTTCGGCCTCGTGGGGCTCGAGGCCGCGTCGCTCGGCATTCCCGCCGTGGCCTTCGATGTCGGGGGCGTCCGCGAGTGGCTCGAGCCGGAGCGTTCGGGCGTGCTCGTCGCCCCTGAGGACGGCAGCGTTGGCCTCGGCGCCGCCATCGCGGCGCTCATGGCCGATCCGGGCCGGCTTCGCGCGCTGGGCGACGGCGCGCGGCGCGTGGCGGCCCGCCTCTCGCCCGGCGCGCATGTCGATCGGCTCGAGCACGTTCTCGGCGAGGCTGTGAAGAGTCCCCACCCAGGCACCAGCCAGGCGTCGGTTATTCCGGAGCGCACATGCTGACCTGGATCGTCCTGACGGGAGAGTATCCGCCGGACTGTGGGGGCGTGGGCGACTACACGGCGCGCCTCGGCGCCGCGCTCGCGTCCTGCGGGGATCGCGTTCTGGTGTGTGTGCCGGCGCGGCGGGACGGTGGAACGCTGGACCGCATCACCGGCGTGGACGTCCTGGAGCTGCCCGATCGCTTCGGGCCCCGGGCGCGCGAAGTGCTGGCCCGGACGCTCGATGCCGGCGCGGCCCGGCTCCTGGTGCAGTACGTTCCCAACGCGTTCGGTGTACGCGGCACGAACCTGTCGTGGTGCCGGTGGCTCCTGCAGCGGGCGCGGGAGCAGCGCGATGACGTCCGTGTCATGTTCCACGAGCCTTACTTCTACTTCGAATGGAATCGGCCCGATCGCGCGGTGCTGGCCGTGTCCCAACGGACGATGGCCGTCATGCTGCTCCGGGCGGCCTCGCACGTCTACATGTCCACCCGGAGCTGGGAACGCTATCTGCGTCCTTACGCCAGCTCCCGATTCACGCCCGTGACGTTGCCGATCCCGGCGACACTCCCCGACGCATCCGCCGATCCGGCAGTGCCCGCCGCGCGTGGAGCCTGGCTGGACGGCCGCGCGTCGACCCTGGTCGGCCATTTCGGCACTTACGGCTCCCACGTGGCGCCTGCGCTGCGATGGCTGCTTCCGCGCCTGCTGAGGGCCCAC
>DASPFV010000026.1:0-2764 GCA_035620975.1 Vicinamibacterales bacterium | reverse complement strand
TCTCCTCGTACGTGGCAATACCCTCGATCTGCCACACGGGCGTGAACACATTGGGGAAGAGCAGCGGCATCCGGCCGAACACCCGGCGAAGGCCGCCGATCCAGCCGGTTGCCCGGCTCATGTGGACCGCGTGTGTGTACTCGTGCGTGAATGCGAGCCGCAACCAGTCGTCCGTGTAGCCGATGAGGCTCTCACCGCCTGGAGCCGCGGCCGTGATCTCGATCACGTTGTTCGGGAGCGGCGTCGCCCATCCGTTCGGCAGGTCCGTCTGGTTGACGAGGATCACGTGCACGCGACCTGTGGGAGGCCCAAGCGTCCGATCGAGCGTGCGCGCGACGTCCTCGGCCACGACCGCGAGGCGGCGTGCCTGCACTTCTTCCCCCTGGTGGAAGTGGATGTCAAATCGCGGGGTCGAAATAGTGCGGAACCGCAACCGTGGATCGTAGCGAGTGGAGGCCATCCCGGCCGGCGGCGTCAGGGCGGCGGCGATCAGGACGAGCGCGAGCGCCCGTGCGAACGTCATCGGACCGGACCCTCGCGTAGGTCCTTCAGAAACGTGACGTCCGCGATGGGTGACCACCGCATGCCCGTGATGTCGGGCTGGAAGACGGCCACGTTCGTCTTGTACCAGAGGCCGATGTACGGGATGTCCTCCGCCATCAACCGCTTGGCGCTCGCATACAAGACGCGCCGCTCGTCGTCTGCCACCGCTCGTGTCGCGGCATCGATCGGCTCATCGACGTGGGGGTTGCTGTAGTACACGCGATTGAGCCCCGCGGGCGGCGCCTGGCGTGAATGAAAGACCCGCCGCAGCATGTCGGGATCCGTCACGCCGCGCGAATCGGGCTGCTCGATCGACTCGGCCAGCTCTGGAACGATGCGCAAATCATCGTCGATGCGGACGAGCGTGCTGAACAGGAGCTGGTGCGCCTTCTGCGAGGCCTCGTCCGCCCCCACACCCGGATCGAGGTTCAGCGGCGAGTTCGTCACGGCCACGACGTCCCCTTCGGGACGCGTCTGTCGGCACCCGGGACCCAGCAGGACGACCGAGGCGACCAGGCCGAGCGCCAACGCGAGGCGGCGCATCACCCCCCGGCCTCGCGTTTGAGCTCCTCGAGGATCGACAGCGCCTGGAGAGGCGTGACGGTGTTCACGTCGATCTCTCGGAGGCGGACCTTGATCGGATCCTGCTCGGCCGGCGGCACCTGGAACAGCCCGAGTTGCCGCGTGTCGCTGGCGGCGGCCGCGTTGAGCGAGGGCCGGCCGCCCCGCGACAGCTCGTCCCGCTCCAACCCATTGAGAATCTCGCGCGCGCGCCCCACGACGGCTGGCGGCAGGCCGGCCAGGCGCGCCACCTGGATTCCGTAGCTGCGATCGGAACGCCCCGGCACGACCTTCCGCAGGAACACGATGTCGTCCTTCCACTCGCGGACGACGACATGGAAGTTCGCCACCGACGGCAGCGCGTCGGCCAGATCGGTCAGCTCGTGATAGTGAGTGGCGAAGATCGTCTTGGGCCTGGCCTTGCTGTGCGACGCCAGATGCTCGGCGACGGCCCACGCGAGGCTCAAGCCGTCGAACGTGGCCGTCCCGCGCCCGATCTCGTCGAGGATGACCAGGCTGCGCGAGGTCGCGCTGTGCAGGATGTTGGCGGTCTCCTGCATCTCGATCATGAAGGTGGACTGTCCGCGCGCGATGTTGTCTGACGCGCCCACGCGCGCGAAGAGCCGATCGACGATCGGCAGCTTGGCGCTGCGGGCGGGCACGAAGGATCCTGTCTGCGCCATCAGGCAGAGCAGGGCCGCTTGCCGGAGATACGTCGACTTGCCGCCCATGTTCGGCCCGGTCAGGATGATGAGCTGGTGGCAGCCGCCGTCGAGCGTGACGTCGTTGGGCACGAAGGCATCCGGCACGTGGCGCTCCACGACCGGATGACGGGCATCGGTCGCGACGAGCTCGTCGCCGTCGTGTATCAGCGGCTTCGTGTAGTTGTGCAGGGCGGCGGTCTCGGCAAGCGACGCCAGCACGTCGAGTGTTGCCAGACCTCGCGCCGTCTCCTGCACGCGCGACGCCTCCCCCGCAACCCTGTGCCGCAGGCGCTCGAAGATCTCGATCTCGTGTTCGAGGATCCGTTCGTCGGCGCCGAGCACCTTCTCCTCGTACTCCTTCAGCCCGGGGGTAATGAAACGCTCGCCGCCGGCGATGGTCTGCTTCCGGTGGTACTCCGCGGGAACGCTAGCCAGGTTCGACTTCGAGACCTCGATGTAGTAGCCGAACACGCGGTTGTAGCGAATCTTGAGCGAGGTGATGCCTGTCCGCGCGCGCTCGGCCTCTTCCATCTCGGCGATGCGCTGCTTGCCGGACCGGCTGATGCTGCGCAGGTCATCCAGCTCGGGATCCACCCCGTCGCGAATGATGCCGCCGTCGCGCGCCACAGCCGGGGGCTCGTCGAGCAGCGTCGTCTCCAGCTCCGCCCGCAGATCCGTCAGGTCATCGAGCTCGGCCCGGAGACTGCGAATGAGCGGGGCCTGCAGATCCTGGAGCAGCATTCGCACCCGCGGAATGGCCAGGATCGACTGGCGAAGCGACACCAGGTCGCGCGGTCCGGCCGTGCCCAGGGCGGCGCGCGCGACCAGCCGCTCGACGTCATGGATACCCTTCAGGGCTTCCCGCAATTTCGCGCGCTCTGTCGATCGAAACGCGAGCTCTTCCACCGCGTCCAGACGGTTCTGAATCCGCTCGATCGCGACCAGCGGACGGAGCA
>DASPFV010000025.1:0-15440 GCA_035620975.1 Vicinamibacterales bacterium | reverse complement strand
AACCATGCCGGCCCGCGTGGGAAATGGGAAACATGCATCGAGTGATCGCGTTGTCGATTCTGGTCGCCGGGCTGGCCGCTCCTCCGCTGCAGGCGCAGGTGTATCCGGAGCGGATGCCGTCGGTGACGCGCGGTCGGGCCGAGCGGGTCGCCGTCGAGCGGTACCAGCGCGGCGGCGCGCGCGAGGAGCAGACCGAGCGGTTCACGCGCACGCTCCGCGTCGACAGCGGCGGCGAAATCGATCTCGGTAACATCGCCGGGGACATCGTCGTCACGCGCGGCGGCGGCAACGAGGCGACGCTCGAGGTCGTCAAGACGGCGCGCGGCCGGACGGTGGAGGAGGCACGCGAGATGCTGTCGCTCGTGCAGGTGGACGTCAGCGAGCGGGGCGGCCGCTCGGAGGTCCGCGTGCGCTATCCGCGCGACGAGAATCGGCGCAACCGGCGGAACGTCAACGTGTCGGTCGACTTTACGCTGACGGCGCCCGAGCAGACCCGCCTCACCGTGAACAGCATCTCGGGGAGCATCAGCGTGCGCGACATCAAGGGGGAGCTGGCGCTCGAGACGATCAGCGGCAGCCTCCGCATCGCCAACGCCGGGCAGGTGCCGAAGGCCAAGACGGTCTCCGGCGACGTCGAGATCGCCGACACCACCCTCCAGGGTGCACTCGACGCGGCCACCATCAGCGGCACGCTCACGCTGCGCAAGGTGCAGGCGGCGCGGCTCGACCTCGGGTCGGTCAGCGGCGACGTCGTCATCCAGGACGTGCAGAGCCCGCGCGTGCGCGCGCAGTCCATCAGCGGCGAGGTGCAGCTCGCCGGCGCGCTGCAGCGGGGCAGCCGGTACGACCTCAGCTCGCACTCGGGCCAGGTGCGGGTGCTCGTCGGGGGCGACGTCGGCTTCGACCTGGAGGCCAGCTCGTTCAGCGGATCGGTGCGCACGGACCTGCCGCTCACCAGCCAGACGACCGACCGCGAAGGCCGCCGCGGCCAGCGCTCGCTGCGCGGCACCTACGGCGACGGCAGCGCCACGCTCGACCTCACGACGTTTTCGGGGAATATCTCGATCGGGAAACGGTGACCGGTCAGGTCCCGGGGTGCCTTGCCGGGTTCCCGGGTTCGGCGGGCCCGGATTCCTGGTTGCCTGGCAACCCTCTTGCTACCGTGAAGTCCGGTCGCCGAGATCCCGATATAATGACGGGACATCTGCGTTCGCAGGAGAGTGCGCAATGAAAAGGCTGTGGATTCTGATCGGAGTTCTGGCCTCGGCGCTGGCCGCGGGTGATGCGCTGGCCCAGCACCAGGCGCCGAACGATCAGCCGGTTCGCGCCGAAGAGCCGGCCGCGCCCACGGGCGAGATGGCTCTGGGGTCGGTGCGGATTCCGCGTGCGGTCACCGCCGACGGCAAGCCGCTGCCCGCCGGCACCTACCAGGTGCGTCTGACGGCGCAGACCGCCAAACCGGAGGCGGTCGGCACGAGCGAGGCACTCGCGCGCTGGGTCGAGTTCGTGCAGGGCAAGACCGTGCGCGGCCGGGAGGTCGTCAGCATCGTCCCGCAGGCCGAAGTCAAGATGGTGGTCAAGGACGCGCCTCCCGCGTCCGGCGCGTCGAAGGTCCAGATGCTGCGGGGAAACGACTACCTGCGTGTCTGGATCAACCGCGGAGGCAATCACTTCCTGATCCACCTCCCCGTCGCCGCCCCGGCCGCGGCGCCATAGCTGGATCTGAAGCCGGGGGCGGCGTCCCGCCCTCGGCTCTTGCCCGGTCGAGCTGACGCCTCTCGCACCCGAGGCACCCAGGCACGCTCGCACCCAGGGCACCCAAGGCACCCCAGGCACCTAAACCGCCATGACGTCGAACTGCTCGTGGTGCAGGTGCATGTCGGGCTTGATGGTCACCGGCTTGCCGAGGATCTCGCGCAGTTCGCGCAGGAGGGCGCTCTCCTCCTCCTTCAGCGCCCGCGCGATGTCCGGGTTGACCCGCAGCACGACCCCATGGCCGTCCAGCTCGGGCCCGATCTTCTTCAACTCCGAGAGGATTTCATAGCAGATCGTCGAGCTCGACTTGATCGAGCCCGACCCCGAGCAGTACGGACACGGCTCGGTGAGCTGTCGCTCGAGGCTCTGTTTGACGCGCTTGCGGGTCACGATGACCAGCCCGAAGTCGGCGACCTGGAGCGCCTTGGAAGGCGACCGGTCCTTCCGCAGCTCCTTCTCGACCTCCTGGAACACGCGCTGGCGGTTCTTCTTCTCCTCCATGTCGATCAGATCGAGCACGATGATCCCGCCGAGATCGCGCAGGCGGAGCTGCCGGACGATCTCTTTCACCGCCTCCAGGTTGGTCTTGAGGATGGTGTCCTCGAGCCGGCCGCTCGACTTCTTCCCCACGTAGCGTCCGGTGTTGACGTCGATGGCCACCAGCGCCTCGGTCTGGTTGATGACGAGGTAGCCACCGGACTTCAGCCACACCTTCGGCCGAAGCGCCTTGTCGATCTCGGCCTGGACGCCGTACTCCTCGAAGATGGGATAGTCCTTCGTGTAGAGCTTCACGCGCGGCAGCAGGTTCGGCATGATCCGCTCGACGAGCGCGACCACGCGGCGGTGTTCCTGCTCGTTGTCGATGCGGATGGCGGTGTAGTCCTCGGTCAGGAGGTCGCGGAGCAGCTTGACGACCAGGCTCTGTTCCTGGAACAGGACGGCGGGCGCACGCCGCTGATCCATCCTGGAGCGGATCTCCGTCCAGACCTGGTGGAAATAGGCCAGGTCGCTGATGATGTCCTCCTTCGATCGGCCGCCCGCCGCCGTGCGGATGATCACGCCCCCGGTGAAGCCGTGCTGCTCGCGGAACTCGCGGACGATGCCGCGCAGCCGGGCGCGCTCCTCGCGCGACTCGATCTTCCGGGAGACGCCGACGTGATCGACCGTGGGCATGAACACCAGGAAGCGCCCGGGCATCGTGACGTGCGAGGTCAGGCGGGCGCCCTTGGTGCCGAGGGGCTCCTTGACGACCTGGACCAGCACCTCCTGGCCTTCCTTCAGGAGATCTTCGATCTTCGGCTGGGCCCGCTCGCGCTCGCGATCCCGTTCGCGGTCGCGGCCCCGGCGCTCCGGCCGGCCGTTGGCAGGCGGCGCCGCAGCCTCCTCCCCCTCGCGGACGTCCGCCGGCTCGGCGGCGACGGCCGCCAGGACCGGAGCCGGCTCCTCCTCGTCGTCCTCACCGGACTCGAGCCGCTCGAACTGCTCGACGGTGTCGACGACCTCGCTGACGTACAGGAACGCGTCGCGCTCGAGTCCGATGTCAACGAAGGAGGACTGCATGCCGGGGAGCACCTTCGAGACCCGGCCCTTGTAGATATTGCCGACCACGCCGCGCTGGCGTTCGCGCTCGATGAAGACCTCGACGACCTGATCGTCTTCGAGAATCGCGACCCGTGTGTCGTGGTCGCTGGAGGAGATGATCATCTCCTTGTTCATGCGGGAAGCTCCACTGTGGTGCGGACACGGCGGCGGACCCGGCGCCGGCCCGCACGTCGCGGCTGGCCGCGAGAGCGGCGAGGGACGTGGCGAGGACGGCGAGGAGAATCTCCATGGTCGAAGCGCTGCGTCGTGGCCGGATGTCCGATGCGTCCGGCCGCAGCCGGACCCTGACTCCTAGTTCGTGAATCGCCGCATCCTCACGTTCAGGATGAGGCCGAAGGCCGCCAGCGTCGCGATCAGCGACGACCCGCCGTAGCTCATGAGCGGCAGGGTGATCCCCTTCACCGGCGCGAGCCCCGCGGACATGGCGATGTTGTACAGGACCTGGAACGAGAACCCCGCGACGATGCCGCTGACGAGGTACGCGCCGAGCCGGTCCTTGGACAGGCGCGCCGCCTCGAGCGATCGGAGAATGACGAAGAGATAGAGCCCGAGCGCTCCCAGCACGCCCAGGAAACCCTGCTCCTCCGCCAGGACCGAGAAGATGAAATCGTTGTGGGCGACCGGCAGGAACTTGTACTGGCCCTGGGTGCCGCCGCGGAATCCCTTGCCGGTCAGCCCGCCCGACCCGACCGTAATCCGTGCCTGAATCTGCTGGTACCCGTCGCCGCGCGGGTCCTGCTCGGGGTCGAGGAAGGTGGTGATGCGCGTGCGCTGGTAGTCCTTCAGGCCGAACTTCCACGCCGGATAGGCCAGCAGGAGCGCGAGGAGCGCCATGACCCCGATGAGCCGGAGCCGCAGCCCGGCCAGGTAGGTGACGCCGAAGAACACCGGGATGAGCGTGACCGCCGTGCCGAGGTCCGGCTGCCTGGCGATGAGCAGCAGCGGAATGGCGGTGAACACGCCGCCGATCGCCAGGTCGCCGACGTTGCGCGCGCCGCGACGGTTCTCGCCGAAGTACATCGCCAGCACGAGCGCGACGACCATCCGCGCGAACTCGGACGGCTGCAGGTTGAACGGCCCGATTTCGATCCAGCGCGTGGCGTTGAACTGTGTGGACCCCTTGAAGAGGACGAACAGGAGCAGCGCGAGGAGGCCCGCGTACGGGATGAGCGAGTGCTCGGCCAGCACCCGGTAGTCGATGGCCAGGAAGATGGTGAAGGCCAGCAGGCCCAGCACCAGCGCGTAGAGCTGGGTACGCACCTGGGGTCCGGCGTGGCCGCCGTCGACCGTGACCACGTACGTGGTGCTGTAGATCATCGCGACCCCGATGCCCGCGATGAGCAGCAGTGCCGCGATGAGCAGCCAGTCGACGTGGAAGATCAGGCGCCGCTCGAACATGACTTCACATGCGCCGGGACCCGGACCCTGGCGCTTCCAGCCCCCGCCCGCGCGGGGCGGCGATTGCCGGACTCGGTTGACGTCCGGCCACGGTCACTGCCCCGCGCCGGCCGAGGCCACCGTTGCGATCGCGACCGGCGGTGGCGGCGCCTGCTCGAGCTTCGGCAGCGGACGCCCTTCCTTCTTCGCGAAATAGGTCTCCATCGCGTACTTCGCGATGGGGGCGCCCAGGTATCCGTGCTCGGAGTGTTCGGCGAAGATCACGCCGGCGATCTCGGGCTTGTCGTGCGGCGCGAAGAACACGAACCAGCCGTGGTCCCGCAGGTCGCGATCGGTACCCCGGGCGGCCGCCCGTCCCTGATTCGAGATCACCTGGGCCGTGCCGGTCTTGCCGGCCACGTTGTAGCCCGGGATCCGGCCGCGCACGCCCGTGCCCGCCCCGTTCACGACGCGCCAGAGCCCCTCGTGAAGCGCCAGCACCGTCGAGTCCTTCATTCTGGCCACCGACTGCGGGGCCGGCGCGGGTACGGGCTTCCAGCCGTCCCCCTCGTCCACCGCCTTCAGCACGTGCGGCGTGTGGCGCGTGCCGCCGTTGGCGACCGTCATCATCATGATCGCCAGCGAGAGCGGCGTCACGCTCACCTGCCCCTGCCCGATCGACACCGAGATCGTCTCGCCGGCGTACCACTTCTCGCCGGTCGCCTGCTTCTTCCACTCGGTCGACGGCACGAGCCCGCGCACCTCGTTCGGCAGGTCGATGCCGGAACGCTCGCCGAGCCCGAGCGCGGCGGACCACTTGTGAATCCGGTCCACGCCGAGCATGTTGCCCAGCGTGTAGAAGTAGGTGTTGCACGACTTCTCGAGCGCGGTGCGCATGTCCACCGACCCGTGGCCGCCCGCCAGGTGGCACTTGAAGAACCGGCCATAGAAGTTGCCGCCGCCGGGGCAGAAGACGCGGTGCTCGGGGCTCACCACGCCCTCCTCGAGCGCCGCCACTGCCACCGCGATCTTGAAGGTGGATCCTGGCGAGTACCGGCCCTGCAGCGCACGGTTCTGCAGCGGCCGCAGCTTGTCGACGTTGAGCGCGCGCCAGGTCGCCAGGTCGATGCCGACGGCGAACTGGTTCGGGTCGTAGGCGGGCAGGCTCACGAGCGCCAGGATCTCGCCGGAGCGGGGGTCGAGGATCACGGCCGCGCCGTTGTAGCCGAAGTGCTGGAACCCTTCCGCCGTCGCCCGCTGGACGTCGGCGTCGATCGTGAGCTGTACCCGGCGGCCCTCGCGGGGCGCCTGCTCGCCGACGTTCTCGATCTCGCGCCCGCGGCTGTCGACGACGACGACGCGATCGCCGTCGGCGCCCATCAGCAGCCGGTTGTAGGCCTGCTCGACACCGGCCTGCCCGACCATCGCGCCGGGCTCCAGCCCGTGGTACTCCGGCCGCGAGAGCTGGACCTCGCTGATCTCGCTCACGTACCCGAACAGGTGCGCCGCCGTCTGGCTGGCCGGGTAGCGGCGGGTCGGCACCTCCTGCGCGACGATGCCCGGCAGCTCCCACTGCCGCGCCTCGACGGCCACCCGCTGCTCGAACGTCGCGTTCTCGATGAGCACGATCGGCCGGTAGCTCGGCTCGCGCCGCCGGCGGTTGACCGTTTCGCGGAGCTGCGCCTCGTCCACGCCGGTGGCTTCCGCGAGCACGCGCAGCGTTTCGTCGAGGTTCCGGGTCTGCTCCCGCACGAGCGCGATGTTGTTGATGTTCTGGTTCTCGACGAGCACGGTCCCGTGCCGATCGAAGAGCATGCCTCGCGGCGCGGGCAGCGGGAGGCGGCGCGTGTGGTTGTTGTCGGCCATCGCGCGGAACTTCTCGTGCTGTGCCACCTGGAACACCCAGAACGCCACGGCCAGGAGCGCGAACGCCACGGCCATTCCGTACTGCATGAAGGAGAGCCGCAGCGGGACGTGCCGGCGATCATCGGGGATGAGGGGGGGTGCCATAGCAGGTTCAGAGCTCTCTAGGTCCTCTAGGTTCTTCTTCTAGGTTCAAGGTTCCCGTATCGGCGTTCAGAAGTGGCGGCGGCTCAGGGTCGCTCCGCGCGTGCTGCGGCGCTGCAGCAGCCCCGGCCCCCGCTCCACGACCCAGAACGCCGTCACGCCAACGGTCGCGTTCACCAGCGCCTGGATCAGCGTGGCCGCCAGCAGCATCCGGAAGCCCCGTGTCTCGACCAGCGCGAACAGCGCCTGGAAGCACGCTTCGTGCAGAAACGTCGCCCCCGCGAACATCACGAACCGGGGCACCGGCTGCGACACGATGAACTGCGCGCCGAGCACCCCGACGGAAAACCCCACGAGCGTCTGCGAAAACCCTCCAATTCCGATGATACTGCCAGCCAGCGCGTCCTGGGCGAGCCCCCCGGCGGTGCCCGCCAGCAGCCCGGTCACCGGGCCGAACGCCAGCGCCGCGTACACCACCGCCACCAGCACCAGGTTGACCCGCGTCGCGCCTGCCATGCTCAGGCCCGCCAGCGTGGTCTGGAGCACGAGCGCTCCGGCAAGGGCCAGCAGCACCCCGGCCGTCCTCACTGGCCACCCTCGCCGCCCGGCGCCCCATCCATCGGCGTGGCTCCCCGGGCCGGCACCAGCACGACCAGCACCTCTTCGAGGCTGGCAAAGTCGACGGCCGGGCGCAGGCCGATGACGCGGTGCAGCCGGGGCCCTTCCTGGGACGACTCGACCGTGCCGATCGCGAAGCCCTTCGGGTAGATCCCGTCCACGCCCGACGAGACCACCAGGTCGCCGGCCTTCACGTCGGCCAGGTTCGACACGAGCTCCATCAGCAGGGGCGGGTCGTCGTCCTCGGTCCCGACCACCATTCCCCCCACGCGCGTCCGCTCGATCAGCGCGCCCGCCGCGGCATTGCGATCCACGAGGAGCTGGACGCGCGCCGCCCGCGCCGCCACCGGACCGATCACCCGGCCGACCACGCCGCGCGGCGCAATCACGGCCATGTTGGGCTGCACGCCGTCGGCGGCGCCCCGGTCGATCGTCACCGTCAGCATCCCTGGATTCGGGTTCCCCGCAATCACCTCGGCCGCCACCGTCGGCAGCGTCGTCCGGCTCCGCAGATCCATCAGCTCCTGGAGCCGGGCCGACCTGGCCGCGAGCGCCCGGTGCTCCTGCAGCCGCACCTCGAGCTCCGCAACCTGTCTGCGAAGCGCCTCGTTCTCGGCGCGTACGCCGCGCAGGCCCACGTAGTTGCCCCAGCCGTTCCGGACGCCGTCGATCACCGCGGCCACTGCCACCTGGATCCGCGCGAACGTGCCGAACGTCACGGCTTCGAGCACCGGCACGCCCGTCTTGGACTGCACCTGGGCCGAGATCAGGATGAGGTGCCCGACCATCACGGACAGGAACAGGTAGCCGGTGCGCTGACGGATATCCAGCATCGTTAAGGCTCGCGGGGCCTGCCGGGATGCCGGACACCGCATCCCGGCCTGCTACCCCGCTCGCGGCTGGGGTCGCGAGCGGCAGATCAGTCGATCGAGATCTTTCGCAACAGGTTGAAGTCCGACAGCATCTTGCCGGCGCCCAGGACGACCGAGGAGAGCGGGTCTTCGGCCATCGCGAGGGGCAGCCCCGTTTCCTCGCGCAGCCGCTTGTCCAGGTTCTTCAGCAGCGATCCGCCCCCGGTCAGCACGATGCCCCGGTCGACGATGTCGGCCGAGAGCTCCGGCGGCGTCCGCTCGAGAGCCACCCGGACCGCGTCCACGATGACGTTCACGGTCTCGGCCAGCGCCTCTCGAATCTCCTCGTCCGTGATGGTGATCGTCTTCGGCACGCCCTCGATGAGGTGCCGGCCCTTGATCTCCATCGTCATCCGCTCCTCGAGGGGATACGCCGAGCCGATCTCCATCTTGATGGCCTCGGCGGTCCGCTCCCCGATGAGCAGGTTGTACGTCTTCTTGATGTACTGGATGATGGCCTCGTCCATCTCGTTGCCCGCCACGCGCACGGCCTTGCTGTAGACGATGCCCGCCAGCGAAATGACGGCGATGTCGGTCGTGCCGCCGCCGATGTCGACGATCATGTTGCCCGAGGGCTCCGTGATCGGCATGCCGGCGCCGATGGCCGCGGCCATGGCCTCCTCGACGAGGTGCACCTCGCTCGCCTTCGCGCGATAGGCGCTGTCCTTCACGGCGCGCTTCTCGACCTGCGTGATCTCCGAGGGGACGCCGATGACGATGCGCGGGCGGACCCAGACGTTGCGGTTGTGCGCCTTCTTGATGAAGTAGGTCAGCATCTTCTCGGTGACCTCGAAGTCGGCGATGACGCCGTCCTTCATCGGCTTGATGGCGACGATGTTGCCCGGCGTGCGGCCGAGCATGTCCTTGGCGTCCTTGCCGACCGCCTCGATCCGCCCGTTCACCTTGTTGATGGCGACGATCGACGGCTCGTTGACCACGATGCCCTTGCCGCGCGCGTAGACGCACGTGTTGGCGGTGCCGAGATCGATGGCGAGGTCGCTCGAGAACAGAGAAAAGAGAGAACGAAGACTCAACGAAACTCCTCACCCGCCACGCGAATCCCGTTCTTCCCGTGGTCCTTGATCCAGTACATCGCCTGGTCCGCGGCCTGAATCAGCCCTTCGGCGGTCGTCGAGACGTCGGGAAGCGCGGCGACGCCGACCGACGCCGTCAGGCTGATGTTCAGCCCGTCGCGTTCCAGGAAGCGGTGCGCCGCGATGCGCTCCCGGATCCGCTCGCCCACGTAGAGGGCGCCGTCGCTGCCGGTGTCGGGCAGCACGAGCGCGAACTCGTCCCCCCCGAACCGCGCGACGACGTCGGTCTCGCGGGCGCTCGCGCGGATGACGCCGGCCGCCTCGACGAGCGCGCGGCTCCCGAACAGGTGTCCGTGCGTGTCGTTGATCGCCTTGAACCCGTCGAGATCGATGAAGAGGAGCGACAGCGGCCGGTTGCTGCGCGATGCCCGCTTCGTCTCGCGCCTCAGCACCTGCGAGAGGTACCGCGAGTTGTACAACTGCGTGAGATCGTCGGTCACCGAGAGCGCTTCGGCGCGCTGGACGCGCAGCGCGTTGTCGAGCGCGAGGGCGCCCGTCTCGAGGGCGGTCATGAACGCCGTCTCCGTCGCAGCCGAGAGCCGCGGCTGCCGCGCCGCGGGCACCCGGTCGACCGCAATGAGGGCGCCAATCGTCCGCCCCCGGCACTCGAGCGGGAAGCCCATAGCCGCCGCCGGCTCCACGTCCAGGCGTGTGACGCGGCCGTCGGAGGCCAGGTCCGCGCTCGCAAACACTTCGGCACTCTGCATCACCCAGTCGCCCACGGCCTGCGCCGCGCGCTCCAGCGCCGGCGTGAGCGCCCGCGCCGCCATCGTCCGCACCCGACCCCCGTCGTCGATGGCCAGCACCAGCCAGCTCGAAGCCGGGACCCACCCGGCCACGCGGCTGACGAGCGTTTCGGCGACCCGCTCCGGCTCGAGGCTGGAGTTGACCGCGCGCAGCAGCTCGGCGAACACGTCGGCCCGCCCCAGCGTGCGCCGGAGTGTCGCCTGCAGCGGACGGAGCCTGTCGGCGAGGTCCGTTCGGGCGGCCGGCACGGTCCTGCGGCTGGGTCGACGGGCGCGTGGCGGCCGTGCGGTCCCGGTCACTCGGCTCTGCGTTCCGTTGGGAATGGCGGCGGATCCTTGTAAGTGCTTCTAGCTAAGTTAAATATTAACACAGCGGTATCCGGATGCCGGCTTATTGAGAGACTTATCGGCCGGATCCGACCTGCAGGAAAGGCCTGACGACGGGGGAAAGCCGACCCCAATGCCGCGGTGGAGGGCTATGGCATAATCGAAATTTCCCCCCGGCTGCAGGCCGGATTCCGAAGGGCCTCTGACCCATGACCATGCTCGACCGCATGCGCCGCCACAAGGGCTGGCTGAAATGGAGCCTCGCCATCGTGGTGATCGCGTTCATCTGGCTCTATATCCCCAGTTTCATGGACAACCCGGCCGGCGCGGGGAACCAGGACGTGGTGGCGACGGTCGACGGCCGCGAGATCACCGTCGGCCGGTTCCGCCGGGTGTACCAGCAGCAGATGCTCGCCTACCGCAACGCCTACGGCGCGAACATGGACGAGCGGCTGCTGCGCCAGCTCGGGATCGAGCAGCGGGTCGTGCAGCAGATGATCGAGGAGGAGATGGCGCTGGCGGAAGCGAGGCGGCTGGGAATCCACGCCAGCGACGCGGAAGTGCGCGCCCGCATCCTGGCGCTGCCGGCGTTCCAGGAGAACGGCCAGTTCATCGGGGATCAGCGGTACCGGCAGATCCTCAACAACCTGACGCCGCCCACGCGCCCCGACGAGTTCGAGGAGCAGGTTCGCCGCAGTATCGTGGTCGAGAAGCTCCAGGCGGCGCTCACCCACTGGCTGACCGTGAACGACGCGGCCGTGGACGCGGAGTTCAGACGCCGGAACGAGAAGGTGCAGGTCGTCCTGGTCTCGTTCCCGGCCGACCGGTTCCGCGATGCGGTGTCGGTGAGCGATGCCGAGATTGCCGCGCACTTCGAGCAGCACAAGGACACGTACACGATCCCGGAAAAGCGGAAGGTCCGGTATGCGCTGATCGACCTGCAGGCGATCCGGCAGCGGACGGCGGTCTCGCCGCAGGACGTGGAGCGGCACTACAAGGACAACCAGGACCAGTACTCGACGCCCGAGCAGGTGCGGGCGAGCCACATCCTGCTCGAAACGGAGGGCAAGGACGAGGCGGCCGTGCGGAAGCGCGCCGAAGAGCTGCTGGCGAAGGCCCGCGGCGGCGCCGATTTCGCGAAGCTCGCGGCCGAGAACACGGACGAGGAAGCCGGCAAGACGCGCGGCGGTGACCTCGATTTCTTCGGGCGCGGCGCCATGGTCAAGGAGTTCGAGGACGCCGCGTTCGCGATGAAGCCCGGAGAGATCAGCGACATCGTGAGAACGCAGTTCGGCCTGCACATCATCAAGGTGACCGACCGGCGCCCGGCGTCCGCCAGGACGCTCGACGAAGTGCGGACCCAGATCGAGGAGCAGCTCAAGTTCGATCGCGCGGAGAACGAGCTGCAGCGGATCACGGACCGCGTGGCCAGCCGCATCAAGACGCCCGCCGACCTCGACACGGTCGGCAAGCCGGAGGGGCTCACGATCAACGAGTCGGGCCTGTTCGCGCGGGACGAGCCGATTACGGGGCTCGGCATGGCGCCGGCGGTAGCCGACCGTGCGTTCGCGATGAAAGAGGGAGAAGTCAGCGAACCGATCCGCACCCCGCAGGGGACCGCGTTCATCACGGTGACGGGCGTGGAAGCCGCGCGTGTCCCGACGCTCGAGGAAGTGAAGGCGCGCGTCAGGGACGATCTCGTGCGACAGAAGGCGGTGGAAGCGGCGCGGCAGAAGGCGGCGTCCGTGCGGGCCGAGCTCGGGCCGTCCGGCGACCTCGCGGCGGCTGCCAAGAAGGCAGGCCTCGAGGCCAGAACGTCGGATCTGATCGCGCGCGGCCAGGCCTACCCGGAGGTGGGCGTGAGCCCGGCGGTGGATGCCGCGGCGTTCAATCTCGACGCGAGCGCCGTCAGCGACCCGATCGTCACCGACACAGGCGCGGCGCTGATCCGGGTCGTCGAGAAGCGCGGCGTCTCACCCGAGGAGCTCGCGTCCGGCAAGGGGACGCTCAAGACGGAGCTGCTCAACGAACAGCGGAACCGCTTCTACGCGGCCTACATGGGCAAGGTCCGCGAACGCCTCAACGACGCACAGCGGATCTCCATCAATACGCAGACGATCGCGCAGCTCATCGGGTAGAGCCGTAGCCATCAAGCCTCACGGTCGCATCCCGGATGAGCCGCGGGCGAGGCACGCGAGCCGAGCTGGCGAAGGCGTTCGCAAGCTCCCCGCACTACGCTTACTGACGGCTTCACCGGTTAATGAACGAACACATTCGGCATGATCGCCAGCGGCTCCCCGCGCCGGAACACGCGCAGCGGCGCGGTGAGCGACTGGAAGGCCTGCGGGCTCCGGATGCCGAGCAGCGAGAGCAGCGCGGCGCCGCGATCCGTACGGCCGAACGGTTCGGCGACCAGCTCGTAGAGCGACTTCTTCGGCGGATAGACGACGAGCTCCACCTCTGAGTCCTGGGCGATGCGGGCGCGCTGTTTCGCCAGGGCGATCGCGCGCTCCAGCCCGCCCAGCTCGTCGACCAGGCCGATCTGCCTGGCCTGCTGCCCCGTCCAGACCCGCCCCTGCGCGACCGCGTCGATGCGCTCCGGCGTGGTGTTGCGGCCTGCGGCGGCCTTCTCCACGAACGCATCGTAGGTCGCCTGCATCAGCTCCTCGACGCGCGCCCGCTCCTCGGGCGAGAACTGCCGGATCGGCGAGTAGATCTCGGCGAAGCGGCCCTCGCTGACGCTTTCCATGTTCATACCGAGCTTGTCCAGGGTCCCGTCAATCACGAACTTCACCATCACCACGCCGATGGATCCGGTGAGCGTGGCCGGCTGCGCGACGATGGCATGGGCCGGCATGGCGATGTAATAGCCGCCCGAGGCGGCCACGTCCGACATCGACGCGATCACCGGCTTGCGCTCGCGGGTGAGCATGACCTCGCGCCAGATCACGTCGGACGCGATCGCGGAGCCGCCCGGGCTGTCGATCCGCAGGACGATCGCCCGAATCGAGTTGTCGGCCCTCGCCTGCCGGAGGTACTCGACGATCGTGTCGGAGCCGACGACGGCGCCCGCCGGCGAGTCATAGTGGCTCTGGCCCGAGCTGATGAGCCCGACCGCGTAGATCACCGCGATGCGCGGCCCGCGGTTCAGCCCGAGCGAGACCGGAGAAATCTGCCCGTACTCGCGGTGCTTGAGGAAACGCACGGGCCCGCTCGACAGTTTCACCTTGTCGTCGAGCTCGTCCTCGTAGGCGAGATCGTCCACCAGCCCCGCGCGCACGGCGTCCTCCGGCAGGTAGGGGCCGTGGTCGATGAGCCGCCGGACTTCGTCCTCGGATTTGTGCCGGCCATCGGCGACGGCGCGGACCAGCTGGGCATGGAGATCGCCGTTGAGCGATTCGGCCATCTCCCGGTGAGGCGGCGTGAACGTCCGCTCGGTGAACGTGTTCGACGCCGTCTTGTAGTCGCCGATATGGAGAGCGTCGGGGTACGCGCCGATCCTCTCGAGCGTGCCGCGGAGGAACAGCTCGTAGCTGGCGATCCCCGTGAGATCGAGCGACGCCGTCGGCATCAGGAAGACCTTGTCGCAGGCGCTGGCGAGGTAGTAGGCCTGGTCACCCCCGAACTCGAGGAACCCGATCGCGAGCTTGTTCGACCGCCTGAAGTCCAGGATCGCGTCGCGCACTTCCTGTACCTTCCCCCAGAGCGCCCCCGTCGCGGTCGGCCGGATGATCACGCTCGTCACGCGGCTGTCGACCTTGGCCTTCCGGAGCGCGTCCACGATCGAACGGACCGTCGGCGGTCCCTCGATGAACTGTCCCAGGACGCCCGCCGGCTCCATCTCCTGGAGATTGCCGCTCACCTCGAGCACCAGCGTGGAGTTGCCGGGCACGCGCGGCGCCCGGCCGACGAAGACGACCATCAGGAAGAGCAGGGTCGTCGAGGCGATCACCGCCGCCACGATGAGCGAGAGCACGAGTGCGACGCCGCGTCTCAGAGCCACAGAAGCCTCCTGGAGCGAGTATAGCAGTCGAAAAACGTGTCATTGCCGATTGCCGATTGCAGATTGCCGAGTGCAATGACGGAGTGGCCGATTGTCGATTTCTGATTGTCGAATTCTTCGGATTGCGGATTCGGATTGGTCGATTGCGGGATTGCAGATTTTGGGCCCCTGCGCCCCGGGCCTCGAGCCCGAGCCCTGAGCCCCCGGTCTGGGCTAAGCCCACAAGCCCTGAGCCCGGACCCTCAGCCCCAAGCCCTCGCTCCTAAAGCCCTGAGCCCAGAGCCCAGAGCCCAAGCTATACTCCCGCCGCCATGTCGCGTGTTCGGGTCGTCGTCATCGGGGCCGGAGCGTTCGGCGGCTGGTCGGCGCTCGAGCTGGTGCGGCGCGGTGCACAGGTCACGCTCGTGGACGCGTGGGGGCCGGGCCACGCGCGCTCGAGCTCCGGCGGCGAGACGCGGGTCATCCGCGCCACGTACGGCTCGCACGTCGTCTACACCCGCATGGCCGCACGGGCGCTGCGCCTGTGGCGCGAGCACGAGCGCCGCAGCGGCGTCCGTCTCCTGTACCAGACAGGGGCGCTCTGGATCTTCGCCGACGACACGGCGTTCCGCGCCGGGTCAGCAGCGGCGCTGCGGTCCGAGGGCCTGCCGTGCGAACAGCTCTCGACCGCCGAGGCCGGCCGGCGCTACCCGCAGGTGCGCTTCGACGACGTGCAGGCGGTGATGGTGGAGCCGGAGGCGGGCTACCTGCTGGCTCGGCAGGCGTGCGAGCACGTCGCAGCGTCTGTCGCACTCGAGGGCGGTGAGCTGCTGCAGGGCACCGCGCCTGCGCCGCTCCTGCCCGGGAACCCGCTCCGTCGTCTCGAGCTCCTGGACGGCCGCGTGCTGGAGGCGGACGCGTTCGTGTTCGCCTGCGGGCCGTGGCTGCCGGCGATCTTCCCGGACGTCATCGGCCAGCGGATTTCGATCACCCGGCAGGAGGTCTACTACTTCGGCACGCC
>DASPFV010000024.1:0-35832 GCA_035620975.1 Vicinamibacterales bacterium | reverse complement strand
AAATCCGGAACCGCACCCCCTGGCGGTTCCCCGTTCTGAAAGCGAGGACCACTCATGGCCACGCACACCACTGCGACGCAGTCCGCCATCGAACTCGCGAAGCAGTCAGTCATCGCCTACAACGAGAAGAACTGGGAAGCGGCGAAGGAAGCGCTGGCGGCCGACGCGGTCTACGACGAAGTCGCCACCGCGCGAAGGCTCTCGGGCCAGGCGACGATTCTCCCGGCCTGGAAAGACTGGGCCGTGGCGTTCCCTGATTCCCGCGCCACGTTTGAAAACGCCATCTCGAGTGAGAACATCGTGACGCTTGAGCTGCGCTGGCGAGGCACCCACAAGGGTCCGCTCAACCTGCCCTCGGGCAAGGCGGAGCCCACCGGCAAGTCGATCGATATCCGGGCCTGCCAGATTGTCGAGGTCGTCGACGGAAAGACTCGGTCGATTCGTCACTACTTCGACATGGCGACAATGCTCCGCCAGCTGGGCATCAGCTGACTACTCCCGAGCCAGGCGCGAGCATGGAAGCCGGCGACTGAGGGCTCGCGCCAGGCTCGATGAACTGTGCCCCCGCGGACGCGCCTGTGGTCGTCCGCCGGGCCACGCACCAGAGCACCGGGCGATCGAGGCCCTGTCGCGGTCCCTGTCGACCTGTCAACGCGCCATTCGGGCGCTAGACGGCGCCGGTTGCCAGGCCGCGTTCGTACGACTTGAACATCCCGAACGCGCGCGTCATGTCGGCGACCAGCGTCTCGCGACTGAGCGGCGGCGCCTGCTCGATCACCAGGTAGCCGGAGTAGCCACGCTCGAGGGCTTTCTTGACGATCCCGTGCACGTCGGTGACCCCGGATCCGTAGTTGACGACCTTGTGAACGCCGCGTGCCGCGGTGTCCTTCATGTCGATGTGCAGGATGCGCTCGTGAAAGCGCTCGATGACGGCGAAGTTGTCGACGTTGGCGCCGTCGAAATGGGCCATGTCGAGGCACATGCCGACGTGCCGCGACGGCACTGCGGCGAAGATTCGATCGTAGTCGTCGATGGTTTCGATGTTGTTGTTGGCGTGGTTCTCCACCAGCACCAGCACGTCGAGCTCCTCCGCCGCCGGCGCGATTGCCTTCAGCGTGGCAATGACGGTGTCGAGCCCGCCATCGTCGCCGCGGCGCGCTCCGGTGAATTTCACGCGCCGGCCGCCGAGGCCCTTGATCTGCTCCATCAGCCAGATCTTGTGCGCGACGTCCTTCACCACGTTGCCGCCGAACGCCGTGCCTTGCAGGCAGACCGGCTTGAGGCCCTGACGATAGCACCCTTCCTGGATGTGAGCGATGCCGCCCGGTGTCACCGTCCTCGGGAACCACACGTTGAACTCGACGTTCTTGATCCCGATTTGCGGCACGAGCCGGAAGGCCTGCTCGAAGTACTCGTCGCCGAACCCGTCCAGCGCGATCGTCGCAATCGCGATCTGCACCCCCTTCTCGCCGTCCACCGCATCTCGCCGCTGCGCCGCCATCGTCGTGCCGGAGAGCGCGACGCCGGCGACACCGGCGAGAGCGTTGTCGAGAAACTCCCGTCGCGACGATCGGGCAGCCTGTGCTCGTTCCATGCTTGACCTCAGGAGCAGTTGCCGCACTACCGTTTCAGAGCCGCGGGCGCCAGTAGAGCGACAAGATCCCGCAGGTCCTGATCGGTCAGCCCCTCGTCGAGCCCAGACGGCATCAGCGACGTGGGCAGCGGCCCGTATTCGACGATGTTCTCCAGCGTGATGAACTTCCCGCCCACGACATACAGCTCGGCCTTGCCGCCCTCGCCGACGTCGATCTGCCTGCCGGTATGGAGCCGACCGTCGGCCGTCCTGACGAACCATCCCTGATAATCCGGCGAGATCTCCGCCGAGGGCCGGAGGATGGCATCGAGGATCTGCGGCCTGGTCTTCGACCGACCGACATTGGTGAGGTCCGGACCGAGGTCGCCGCCGCGGCCGTTGAACCCGTGGCATGACGAGCAGCCAGACGCGGGCGAGAAGAACACGCGTCGGCCTGTCTCGGCATCGCCCCGGCCGGCCGTGAGAACGGCGGTCATCTGCGTGAACGTTCGCGGCCGACGAGCGGCGCCGGCATCCAGAAACGCAAGCTGCGCACGCACCTCGCCGGCCCGCGGTCCCCTGATCGTCGCCCCGTTCTCAAGTGCCAACGCCCGCGTGTCGTCGCTGAGACGAGCGGAGCGGAGGTAGCGTGCCGCCTCGAGACGAAGCAGGATCGATCGGTCGTTCAATAGAGGCACGATCTCGGCTGCGGCATCGGCCCGTTGATGTGCGAGCCCCACGAGCGCATCGGCGCGAAGTGAATCCGGCTGGCTGTCGTCCCGGACGATGGCCTGGAGTGCCGCTGCCGCGGCGCCATCTTCGAGGACACCGAGCGACCGCACCGCCTCGGTCCGGAGCGTCTCTGGTGAATCGGGAGCAGCGATCTTGGCCAGCACCGGGATCGCCGAAGGCTCGTTACCGAGTGCAGCGACTGCCATCGCCCGCAACGCGATCGGCCGCGTGACATCGTTGATGAATGCCTCCACGAATCCTGGCGGCGTCCGGCGTTCGATCTCCCGGGCGTACGGCTCGGCCTCGCTGGCGTACGCGCGAACGAACTCACGAGAGAGCTGCTGCACCGTCGCCAGGTAGGCGTCGAACAGTTCGCGCGTCGCTGGACCTGCCGCGAGCGCGCGGTCGAGGTCTCCGGCAAGCGCGGTGAGACCGCTGCGGCCGGTCCAGATGAGTGTCATGCGCCTGACGAGCGGATCGGGGTCGCCGAGAAGCCGGCGCGCCACCGCTTCGCTGGCCGCGTGCCTGCTCCGCTCCAGGGCGAGCAGCGCGCCGAGGCGAACCGTCGGATCCGGATCCTCCACGAGCGCGGGCAGACGATCCGCGTGCTCCGGAGTCGCCAGGGTCATCACCGCCGCATGCCGGATGAACGGATCGGGGTCGGCGAGCCTGGTCCGTAAGCGGTCGAGCGCTGCGGGTCGCAGCGCTGTACCAAGCGTCGGCAGCAGACCGGCGTTCGCGCCGTCTGCCGGCATCCGCCGGGAACGGCGGGCGGCAGCGGTCTTCGTGGCGCGCGAGGACACACGCCAGATTCGTCCCCCGCCATGGTTGGGATACTCTCGTTTGCCCCAGTCGGTCACGTACACCATGCCGCGACCGTCGGCCGCGAACGACACCGGCCGGAAGCGGTCGCCGCCTTCCACGAGGGGTACCGCTTCTCCCCGGAGCGACGCCCCCCAAGGCTTCAATCGCACCCGCACGATCGTCCGCTCCTCCCAGATCGCGACCAGGACATCGTCGCGGTAATCGGGCGGCAGCCCGCCGCGCGCCGCGACGTACAGATCCGCCGGCGCCTCGCCCAGGGCTGCGGCATACGGCAACGTGCCCGGCAGCTCTCCGTTCCATGCCAGATACGGATGGATCCCGCTGCCGCCGTACAGCGACCTGTAGCCGTAGTCGCCCCCTTCGACGATGTGCAGGAGACGATTGGGGCCGCGGCCGTCGGGGTCGTTATCGGTCGCCAGGAGCCGGCCGCGGGCGTCGAACTGCAGGCCGAATGGATTCCAGAAGCCGGTCGCGACCTCCTCCACGCGCGTGCCGTCCGGCCGGCAGCGGATGATGTTCCCACCGTCGCCGTAGCCGCGCACGCTCGAGCCGTCGGTGCCTTCGATGCGCCAGGCTGCGCTTCCCGTATTTCCGCGCGAGACATACAGCCAGCCGTCTTGTGAGAAGGCGATGCCCAGCAACGCGGCGTGGTCGTACACGCGTTCGGGCTTGACCATCTGCAGCACGCGGGTCCGAGCCTCGCTGACGCCGTCGCGATCGCGATCGTGCAGGACCAGGACGCTCCGGCTGGTGACGACGAACAGTTCCCCGGCCGGCGAGAACGCCATGGTCATACCATCGTCGATCCCGTCGGCGAAGATCGAGATTCGGTCGGGGCGGCCGTCCCCCTCGTCGTCGGTGAAGATCTTCACGCGATCGGAGCGGGGTCCCGGGTAGTCCGACGCCTGCAGGTGCGTGTGCGACTCGAGCACGAACACGCGATTGGCATCGTCCACGGCGATGCCGATAGGTGTCGCAATGTCCGGCGCGTCGGCGAACAGCTTCAGTTCGAGCCGGTTGTCGCGCACGGTCGGCGCCTGGTCGGTCGAGGTGGGTTCGGGCGCCTCGCCGATTGTCGGGGCGCCGAGAGCAAGGAGAAGCACCGCGCCGACGGTCACGCCGCCCGCCAGGCGGTCCCGCCAGCCTTCCCGCGTGCGCGGCCTTGTCGGAGCGGACCGGGCGGCGACTGTAGCCCGCGTGGCTGCCTGGAATATCGTCATCGATCGTCAGCGATAGAACGGCTGCCAGTCGAGCCATCGCGGGCCGTAGCGCGGAGGCGGCGTCCCTGACTCGATCGCGCCCAGATCCGGCGCGCGTCCGGTGAATGCCTCGTTGACCGTGGGGATGATCGCGCCGGCGTCGATCGCCCGGCTTCCCGGCTTCAAGCGGAAGTCGAGATCGACGGCGTGATATACCGCGTGCCGCCGCGCGGGGTCGGGGGGCCGGACCCGCTCGAAGACGTCGTAGTCGACTTCGACACCGTGCGCCTCGCTGCCGGTCGCGGCGCGCAGGTCGACGAGAGAGCGGAAGGTCTTCCACTGCTCCGGCTTCGGCTCGTAGATCGCGGCCGCCCCGGAGGGGGCGAGCCACGCATACTGCGCGTCCACCCCGGCGTTGGGACGGTAGCCGTTGAAGTCGGAACTGTGCGCCGCGGTGGCGTTGGCCCATGTCATGATCCCGCGGCCCGGCGTATCCCGTCCGAGAAACAGGTTGTTGCGGAAGTGCACGTTCGACGAGGGATCGCGCGCGGTCTGCTCGCCGATGATGGTGTTGTGATACACGAAGAGTCCCGCGGGTTTTGCCGAGAACTTGAAGGCCACGCCGCTCGGCACGTGATACGAAATATTGCGGACGAAGTAGGCGGGGCCGCCGAACACCGGCTGCGCACTGTAGCCGCCGTGTGCGGCGTTGATGCCCCTGTTGCCGAAGACACGGATGTTGTGCACACCGCCGTCGGCCTCGATGAAATCGTCGCCCGACATGTGGATGTCGTTGCCGTAGATGTCGATCGACGAGGCTCGCCGCTCGGGGTCCGCTTCGGGAGTCCCGTAGGTCGAGATCCCGATGCCGTCGTGAAAGTACGCGATGGCGTTGTGCGCAATGACATGGCCCGGGCCGTAGACCTTGATCGCGTAGTAGCTGGTCATCTCGTGGGAGCCATACGGGCCCGCGCTCGCCCATAGCGGGCCGGTCCAGCCAATCAGCCGGAAGCGATCGCCGCGGCCGATGAACAGGTTGTCCGCGATGTAGAAGTCGCTCGAGCCCGCGTATTCCGTCCAGACCCCGAACCCGACGTTCTCGAACCGGCAGTTCTTCACGCTCAATCCGACTGCGCCGGCGACGCCCTTCTGTCCGGCCAGGATCGCGACATCGGTGTTCCTGAACGTCAGCCCTTCGATGAGGTGATACGTCGACCCCATCATGTTGAACAGCTGATGGTTTCCGGCGCCGTCGAAGATGACTTCGCCATCGCCCGCCGCCGCGATGGTGATCGGGCGTTCGGGCGTGCCATCCAGCGTGAGCGTCATCGCGCCGTCGAACGGCGCCATCTGTGGATCCACGTAGTTCAGCCGGTCCGGCTTGTAGAGGCCGACATGCACCAGAATGGTGTCGCCGGGCTGCGCCGGACGTTCCCAGACGACATTCCAATCGCCGAGTCCGGCACCGTAGTACGCCTGCAGGACGCTGGTGAAGCTGGGGTCCTCACGCGGTCCCTTATAGTCCGGCGGATACACGTGCAACGTCCGCCCGCCCGCGTATCGCTGCGGCTCGGCGCGCGTTCTGACGCGCACGGTCTGCCGCGCCTCACCGCTCACTCCGTCCGGATCCCTGAGCTCGAACCGGCACTCGTACTCGGTCCCGGGCTGCAGATTGAGGATGCTGCCCGCGAAGCCGTCGGGGACGACGTACTCGAGGTGCTCGCGGGCGCGGAACACCCGCTCACCGCCGATGCGTACGAGTGGAAGCCCCCGCCGCCAGGCGCTCTCGCCTGCAGCGCGAAACTCGACATCGACCGAGGCGTTGCGGTTCGCGTCCCCCCGAATGGCCCATTCGAACCCCAGGTTCAAGAGCGTGGGATGCTCGACGACGAATCGACCCGCCTCGGTGCTGTCCTGGGCGTCCACGGAAGGCGGCGACAGGAGCAGCAGAGCCGCCAGCACGGATGGAATGCTCAGGCGCATGCCAGATGATACGCCTGCTTGCGTCGGGTCAGATTCCGGATGGGCCTCCGCTGATGGGCGACGACGTTCGCCATTCAGATGATCACGCGCGCCGGAAGTTGACACTTGTCATACCTGACTAAGTCCAGCCTTTCGTAAATTACGGTGAGGCACCGAGGGTGGCGAGGCGCCCGCCCCGCAAGGCGGGAGGCGCACGTGGGGCGCCGGCCGACCCTGAGACGATCAGCGGTCCCGCAGCGCGTCGACCGGATCCACACGGCCCGCCCGCCGCGCCGGGACGAACGACGCGACGATGGCAACGGCGAGCAGGAGGGTCGGTACTCCCGCGAACGTGATCGGATCGGTGGCGCTCACGCCCACGAGGAAGGAGCTCACGACGCGGCTCAGGGCGATCGCGCCAGCGAGGCCGAGCCCGATACCGGCGAGCGACACGGCCAGGCCCTGTCCGAGAATCAGCCCCACGATATCGCGCTCGCTCGCACCGAGGGCGACACGCACGCCAATCTCACGCGTCCGCTGCTTCGCCGAATACGTGATCACGCCGTAGAGGCCGAGCGACGCCAGGGCCAGCGCCAGGGCGGCGAACGCGCCGATGAGCGCCAGCAGGAACCGCGTCTGCGACATGGCGTTCGAGACGTACGAGGCGAGCGTTGCCAGTTCGGCGATCGGCACGTCAGGGTCCATCGCCGACGCTTCGGCGCGGATGCGCGCGATCAGGCTCGCCGGATCCGCCGCTGTGCGCACGACGTAGGTCAGCGGCAGGAACGAGTTGAAGACGTACGGGAGGTAGACCGTCTCGCGGCCCTCCGCGGCCAGCGATGCCGACCGCACGTTGTCGACGACGCCGACGATCCGTACGGGGAGCCGCTCGAGCGCGAACGTCTTCTCGTTGAAGTGGTCGACGAGGAGGTCGGCGCCGAGGGGATCCTCTTGGCCGAAGACGCGCTTCGCAAGCTTGCGATCGATGATCGCCACGTCGAGCGCTTCGTCCCGATTGTCCAGACGCTCGAAGGTGCGGCCCGACAGCAGCGTGATCCCCATGGCCTCGAAGTACCCCGGCAGCACGGCCTTGTAGTCGGCCTTGTTGGCCCGATAGACGTCGTCTGGGCCGCCGACGCGGCCGTACGACCCGACCGAGTACTGCTCGCCGCCCGCGAGCGGCAGCGGCGTGACGCCGCCCACACGCTCGACGCCCGGGATGGCCCGGAGCCGATCGGCCAGCTCGTTGGCGAAGTTCGCCCGCGACGCCGAGGTGATGTACTTGAGCATCTTCACGGGCGCATTGAACGTGACGACGTTCCGGGCGTCGAACCCGGGGTCCACCCGCTGGATCTGGACGAAGCTGCGGACCATCAACCCGGCGCCGATCAGGAGCACGAGCGACAGCGCGACCTCCAGCACGACGAGGGCGCTGCGCAGCTTGTTGCCGCGCACGCCGCCGGTGTCGCTTCCCCGGTCGCGCAGCGCGTCAGCCAGGTTACCCGCGACCGCTCGCAGCGCCGGGGCGAGCCCGAACAGGATCGCGGCGACCGACGCCGCTCCCGCGGTGTAGAGAAGCGCGGCAAGGTCGATGGCCGCACCTTCGATACGCGGCAGGTTGCCGGGACTGAGTGCCGTGATGAGCCTGATGCACTGCCACGCCAGCAGCACGCCGAGCACGGCGCCCGCAAAGGAGAGCACGGCGCTCTCGACCAGCATCTGCGCGACGATGCGGCCGCGGCCGCTGCCGACCGCCGCCCGCACCGCGATCTCGCGTCCACGCTCGGTCGCCCTGACGAGCAGCAGGTTCGCGATGTTGGCGCACGCGATGAGGAGCACGAATCCGACGGCTCCAAGGAGGGCGAGCAGGGCGGGCCGCGCGTGGTTCACGACGTCACGGTGCATCCCGTTCACCCTGATGTGCAGGTTCTGAGTCTTGTGGAACTGGTGGACCTCGCGCAGCCGCGTGGCGATCGCGTCCATCTCCTGCTGCGCCTGCTCCAGCGTGACGCCGTCACGCAGCCGCGTGACCACCGTCAGGATGGCTGCCTCCCGTTCGAACTCGGAGATGTTGGTCGGCAGCACGTTCCAGGCATCGACGTTCGTAGGCATCGCCGCGTCCGCCGGCAGATAGATCCGGAACGTCGGCGGCAGGACGCCCACCACGACCGAGCCCCAGCCATCCATTTGAATCGTGCGGCCGATCACCTTCGGATCGCCGCCGAACCGCCGCTGCCACAAGCCGTAGCTCAACATCACCGTGCCCGGCGGCAGGTCGGGATTGGGGTTCGCGAACTGCTTGGGATCGATCGTAATGGCGTCTTCCTTTCGGAAGCTCCGACCGAGGAGCGGCCGGACGCCGAGCAGCTCGAACAGGTTCCACGTCGTGTAGCCGTTGACGATGCGCTCGGCCTGGCCGTCGCCTGTGAGCGTGCCGGCCACGGCCACTGCCCCGGCGAAGCCCTCGAACCGCGTGGTCTGGGTCTGGTAGTCCGCGAAATCGGGTCCGGAGACGAGCGAGCGCTCGACATTGGTCGCCTGCAGGCGCGTCCACACGAGCGCCAGCTCCTCGGGATGATCGTACGGCAGCGCTCGAAGCAGAACGGCGTTCGCCACGCTGAACATCGCCACGTTGCTGCCGATGCCGACCGCCAGCGTGAGGACGATCACCGCCGTGAACAGCGGTCTTCGGACGAACGAGCGAATCGCGTATTTGAAGTCGCGAACGACATCGCCGAGCATGTGTGGTTGTGCCTTCCAGCAGACGTGCGCGGTTCCGGAACGAGAAACTGAAGCTCGACATTATAGTCGCGCGACCGGAGCCGCTCCTACGCGACGCCAGCCCGATACCGCCGGGCCGTGGGCCGCGGGCGCCACGTGCGTTCCGACAAGTGAGCGAGCCAGAGCCGGCCTGTCCGACGCGGCCTTCGAGCACGTAGCGGGCGCCGATCTCCCGTCCTGCGGGACGGCCATCGACGTCCTCGCGCGCATTCTCATCCTGACGGGTTCCCCACATCCCGGCCTGGCTTCGTCGACCGTTCCGGTCCGACTCGGCTGAGTCAAACTGTGCCACCGTGAGCACTCAAATCGGAGACAAGAGGCTGCGAATCGCATGACTTGTGAGGGGCCCCGACGATTCTTCAATCACTTACGGCGCGCATGGTTTGTGCCTACACCGACGCCGGCCTATATCGCGTCAGCCGTATATCGGATGGGTAGTAATCGCATGAACACAACCAAATCCCTCACCCTCTCGCCGGTTCCTCAACAGCAACCGTCGCCGACGGTCACCGTCGTTCTTCAAGCCGATCGGCGGCAGCTCCCGGATCGACGACGCGGTTTCCGCGGCGGCCGGCGGGCGCTCGACTGGTATAACGCCAGACACAAGCGCGTCGGCGGCTCACGGTAACCGGTGCCCCCTCCGAGATCGTTCGTCGTGATCACCCGGACCTCTCCCGACGGCCTACTGCCCAGGACGACACGCTGATGGCAGGTCACGCCTCGCCGCTTTCCGCGGGAACTGCCGGTGTTTCGCTGTCCAATCTGGCTGGACACGAAGCCCGGAAAGAGCCAGTCGAGTCCCCGCAGGGCCGCGCGACCATTCCCGTTGCCGCAGGGCAGCCTCCCCGCGAGCGGCTCGAATGGCTGCAGGCCGCCGGGCGCTTGCTGTTCGTGGCCGGCGCGCTGCTGGCCTGGTTGATCCCCGCCCAGCTCCCGGCCCGCAACCCGACGATCGTGTTGTCGCTCGTCATGTATCTCGGCTACAGCCTGGCCGTGCTGGCGCTCGTCTGGCGCCCCGTCGGGTTCGCGAGGGGCTGGGCACCCGCGCTCCACCTGTTCGATCTTCTCGCGTGTTCCTGGCTGACGACGATCACGGAGGGAACACCGAATTCCTTTTTCATCTCGTTCGTGTTCCTGCTGATTGGCGGAACCTGGCGTTGGCAGATGTGGGGAGCGCTCGTCACGGGCGCGCTCGGGATCGCCACGCTTTCTCTGCTGACCTGGGTCCTGATCGCGCGCTTCGACGCCTCGCCGGCCCTGTTCGACACGCTTCCCAGTCGCTGCACGCAACTGGCGATTCTGGCGGGGCTGCTCGGGTATTTCGGCGCGTACCAGAACCGCTTCCACCGGGAGATCGCACACCTGTCCGCCTGGCCGCGCCGGATTCCCGAGGATCGGCTGGAAGTCGTGAAAGAAGTCCTCTCGCAGTGCGCGCAGATCCTCGACACGCCGAGAGTGCTGCTCGTCTGGGAGGAACCGGGCGACCGGCACGTCAACCTGGCGTGGACGTCCAGCACGGGAGCCGTCGGGTGGAGCCAGGAGCCGGAGGGCACCTACGCGTCCCTCGTCGTCCCGCGACTCGAACGGGCCAGTTTCCAGGCTGTCGACGCCGCCCGCGACCGCCGCGTCGTATACCGCATCTCGACCGGGTTCCGTCAGTGCGAGTGTCGGCCGGTCACCGAGGCGTTGCGGGCGCGCTTCGACGTCACCGCCGTGCAGTCGTGGCCGCTCGAAGGCGAGCTGACTCACGGACGGCTCTTCTCCCTCGACAAGCGGCACATGGAGATCGACGAGCTGACCGTGGGCGCGCTCGTCGCTCGACTCGCGGCGTCCCGTCTCGACGGTCTCTACATGGTCCAGGACATCCGGCAGGCCGCTGCGCTTCGCGAACGCGTGAGGCTCGCCAGCGATCTCCATGACAGCCTCCTGCAGTCGCTCGCCGGCACCGGTCTCCAACTGATGGTTGCCCGCCGTCTCGTCGATCGTGATCGCGAGAGGGCCACGCGCAAGCTCGACGAGATTCAGACACAGATCGAGCAGGGCGAGCTCGAGCTGCGGACGGTGATCCGGCGCCTGCGCCCCAATCTGGTGATGGCGAGCGAGCGGACGGCATCCGGACTCGAGGAGCGGCTGCGGAACCTCGGCAAGCGAATCGAGCGGCAGTGGAACGTCAAGCTCAGATATCAACTCGATGCGCCAGCGGATCAATGGCGGGACGAATTCGCCGACGAGGTGTTCCGCATCGTCCGCGAGGGAGTCCTCAATGCCGCCCGGCACGCCGACGCCTCGTTCATCACAGTCAAGGTCTCGGCTTCGGGAAGCGTGCTCGAGCTGGATATTGCCGACGATGGCCGGGGGTTCCCGTTCCAGGGCACGTACGACCTCCGGACGCTGGAGCGCCTGAACCAGGGCCCCTGGTCGATGAAGGAGCGCGTGGCGGGCCTCCTGGGCGACCTCGTGCTGACGTCAACCGACAGCGGCAGCCGGCTGCTGATTACCCTGGAAACCCAGGTCAAGGCAGGCTGACGTGCCGATTCGACTGGTCCTGGTCGACGATCATCCGCTGGTGCTCAGCGGGCTCGAACAGCTCCTCGCGTCCGATCCCGACTTCGAGGTCGTGGCGACGTGCGACACCGCGGGCGAAGCCCTGCGCGCGGTCGAGGTGCACAATCCAGACGTGCTCCTTCTCGACCTGACGTTGCCCGACGAGTCCGGGCTCAGCGTCCTCCGCCGCCTGAGTCCTACCCGGCCACCCGCCGTCATCGTGCTCACGGCCAGTCAGGACGAAGGAGAGCTGCTCGACGCCGCACGGCTCGGAGCGCGTGGCATCGTGCTGAAGGCGGCCGCCCCGCGCGTGCTCGAGGATTGCGTGCGCGCCGTACATCAAGGCGTTCGACGGCTCGTCGTGGAGGACGACTATCTGGCGCAGCGGCTGGAGGAGCGGCGCGCGGCGGAGACCGAGCTCGAGAGCCTGCTCACCGCGCGCGAGCTCGAGATCCTCCGGTTGATTGCTTCGCGGCGCGACAACCAGGAGGTCTCCGACCAGCTCCGTATCAGCGTCGGGACCGTCAAGGCACACCTGCACAACATGTATGCGAAGCTGCGGGTCGACGGACGACAGGAACTCCTCCAGTACCTGCGCGAAAAACGCTACTGACGACCGGTTTCCGCGGCGCGCGAGCCGCTGACTGGGTCGCCCTCCATATATCAGAACCAGCAGTTCTGGACGGTCGAAGCCCGTACGAATCACTGAGACGCGGCCTGCACGATGTCGGGCGGGAACGTCATCCCGAGCGCCTTGGCACCGCCTGATTGAGCACCAGCTTCTTGACCGCGACGTCCTCGAACGGGATGTTCCGCGGCTGCACGCCGCGCAGGACTCGCGCGAGGATCTTCGACGTGGCTCTGCCGGTTTCATGCCACCCGATACCCACGGCGACCAGCGCGCCCCCCACGAACTCCGGGTCGTTGATGATGAGCGGAAGCTTCGCGTCGCGCGCGGCTTTCACGATCGCATCAGAGCCCTGAAACGCCGTACCCGGGTAACTACGGCATTCCGCACGCCCCGTTGCGATCGCTGGTTTCCGAGCATGGCTTGCGTTTACACAAGTCGACTTTGTATTGTAAAGTATATGACCTGGGTCCGATGCGGGCTGGAGGAGCGAAGCGTATGAATGCAGACCTGGTTTGCCGGCAGCAGGCTCAGGCGCGCCTGCGGGGGCAGGGCCGATGAAGGCGGGCGACGGACCCGCCTCAGGCCGCGGCCTGCTGCCCCCGGTCTCCTGGCTCGACTGGAAGCTGGGCGCGCGTCTGCTACTCAAATATCCCGCGCTCACGATCATCGGGGGGCTTTCGCTCGCGGCGGCCATCGCGATCGGGGCGGTCGGCATCGAACTGGCCGGCGAACTGCTGTACAAGCGGCTGCCGTTCGAGGAAGGCGGCCGGGTCGTGCGCCTGGAGACCCAGGACACGGCGGCGTCACGCGTGGAGCCGAGGGTGCTCCACGATTTCGCGATCTGGCGGCGGTCTCTCAAGACGGTGGCCGAGCTCGGCGCCGCCCGCGTGAGCGAGCGCAACGTGCTCACGGGCGAAGGCCGCGTCGAATTGCTGCGCGTCGCGGAGATCACGGCGTCTGCGTTCCCGCTCACCCGCGTGCCGCCCTTGCTCGGCCGACCGCTGCAGCTGACGGACGAAATGCAGGGTGCGGAGCCCGTCGTGGTCCTGGGTTACGACGTCTGGCAGAGACAGTTCCTCCACGACCCGGCCATCATCGGCCGCGTCGTGACGGTGGGCCGCACGGCTCGCACCGTGGTGGGCGTGATGCCGCCGCGTTTCGGCTTCCCGCGCAATCAGCAGGTGTGGGTGCCATTGCCGGTCCAGGACGCGGCGCCGCGCGAAGGGCCGGCCGTCCAGGTGTTCGGCCGCCTCGCCGACCGGGCGAGCTGGCAGGACGCCGCGGCGGAGCTCGACGTCGTCTCGGCACGCCTGGCCGCCGACCAGCCGGCAACGCACGCGCAGTTACGTACGCGGGTTCGCGCATTCGCCGGGCGCACGCCGGGTGATCCGCTGCGGCTGGAAGACTTGGCGGTCCACACGATCGTTCTGCTGCTGCTGGGGGCGGTGTCGGCGAACGTCGCGACGCTGATCTTCGCGCGCACGGCGTTGCGCGAGCCGGAGATGGTCGTCCGTCACGCGCTGGGGGCGAGCCGTGGCCGCGTGATCGCGCAGCTCGTTACCGAAGGGCTCGTGCTGGCCCTCGCCGCTGCCGTGCTCGGGCTCGTCGTCGCCCAGACGACCGTGCGCTATGCCTGGATCCGGGTGAGTCAGATCACCGGGGACGGCATGCCGTTCTGGGTGGATCTGACGCTCGAGCCTGCAACCATTGCGTATGCGCTGCTGCTCGCGCTCGTGGCCGCGGCACTGATCGGCCTGCTGCCGGCGCTGAGGGCCACAGGCGTGTCGGTCCAGCGGGGATTGCAGGGGATCACCGGCACCGGCGGGACGATGGAGTTCGGCGGCATCTGGTCGTTCATCGTGGCCGCGCAGGTGGCCTGCACGCTGCTGTTCGTGCCCGCGGCGGTGGGAATCTTCACCAACTCCCTCCACGACCAGTCGGGCTGGGCGGAGTTCCCGGCGGAGCGTTACCTGACTTTCCGTCTCGGCATGGACAACGAAGCGCTGGCCGGCGAGCATGGTGTGCCTGACGATGGGCAGATCGCCGCGCGTCGCGCGCTCGCATACGAAGCATTCGCGGGCCGGTTGCGTGAGCAGCCCGGCGTGACGCACGTGACGCACGGCGATCGCTTGCCGACGATGTCCCCGGAATGGGTGGCGTTGGAAATGGAGCAAAGTGGTGCGCCTCCGGCTCGCCTGCACGGCAATTACGAGGGCGGATTCGCGATGGCTGCTGTCGGTGACGGCTATCACGACGCCTTCGGGGCCAAGATCGTGGCCGGCCGCGGCTTGCATACCGCTGACGCCGGGGCGCCGAACCGGCCCGTCGTGGTGAACGAGGCGTTCGTGCGCGTGGTGGGCAGGAATCCCGTGGGCGCACGCGTGCGCACGATCCAGCGAGGCAGCGAGCGCGAGCCGGAAGCCTGGCACGAAATCGTCGGCGTGGTCACCGATCTGGAGATGGTGTTCCCCGCCGATTGGGGTGCGGCGGCGTACATCTATCGCGCAGCCTCCGCGGCGGAGGTCGATCCTGTCGTGGTCGCGGTGCGAGTCGCGGGCGACGCCGCGCCGCTTGCGCCCCGCGTGGCCGCCCTTGCGCAGCAGGTCGATGCGGGTCTACACCTCCGGGATATCGTCACCCTCGACGACGTCGTCGCACAGGAGCAGATACGGATGGTGGGCAGCAGCGTCGTCTTCGGCCTCGTTCTGCTCGTAGCGCTCGTCTTCTCGGCGGCCGGCCTGTACGCGCTCATGAGCGTTGCCGTGGCGCGTCGGACCCGCGAGATCGCCATCCGTATCGCACTTGGCGCCAATCCCGGCCGCGTGCTGCGTACCGTGTTCGCTCGTGCCGGTCGGCAGCTCGGCGGCGGGATCCTTGCCGGTAACAGCCTCATCCTGCTCCTCGCGTGGCGCGCCGACAGCCTGACGGCGGCTCTCCTCGTCTCGTCGGTGATCACGTCCCTCATCATGGCGGCCGTGGGCGTGCTGGCGTGCACAGCACCGGCACGCCGAGCGCTGCGTGTTCAGCCGACCGAGGCGCTGCGACAGAATTGACCTGTCTCGGGACCTCCGAGATCGCGCGTCGTTCCGGGAGACCGTAATAGCTCGCGAGCAGTCGCCATGGGGGACAGGACTCGCTGTCCCTCGCGTCACTCGCCAGATCGGCCTTGTTCGTTCTCTATGGTCCCCAGACTGCGCTAAAACGGACGCGACGTCAGGTTGCGACACACGCGGAGAAGCTCTTGAGACGCGACGCCGCGCGCGACCCGATGACGTTTGCCGGCGTCGCAATCGTGCTCTTCACGGAGTACTGCGACCCTCCCCGCGAGCGTCGGCGCAAGGCCGCTCGCCTCTCGCTTGACGAGTGATCCACTGCCTGCATACTATCTGTCCATGACAGATATCGACACGCGTGCTCTTGATCGCGGGTTGAACAGAGGCTTCGCGAGGGTGACAGTCGAAGGGCGCCGAGTGCTAGCTGCGCAACGAAAGACGTCGGCTGCATTTGTGGAGGCCGTGCACTGCGTCATTAGAGACGAACATGCCTGAGCCTTTGTCTCCTCCAAGTGACGCGTCGCTCAGGGCAACGTGGGAACGCGAAGTGCGCACCCGCCTGTCGTCGTTGCGATTGTCGCCTGCCCGCGAGGCGGAGATCGTCGACGAGCTCTCGCAACATCTGGACGACCGCTACCGTGAGTTAATCGCCGGGGGCGCAACTCCCGATGCGGCCACGCGTCTGGCACTCGCCGAATTCCGAGGCGGCAATGTGCTCGGCCAGTACATGGCGCCGCTGCGACAGTCGAATTCGCCGGCGGCTGTCACACCTGGCGCACCAACCGAACACGTGCTCATGGGCCTCTGGCAGGATCTGCGCTACGCCGCGCGGATGCTGCGGAAGCAGCCCGGATTCGCGGCTGTAGCGACAGTTACCCTCGCGTTAGGGATCGGCGCGAACACGGCGATCTTCAGCGTGTTGTATGGCGTCTTGCTCATGCCGCTGCCGTTCCACGAACCCGAGCGTCTGGTCTCTGTCTGGCACCGCGCTCCAGGGCTCAACATACCTCTGCTCGAGCAGGGCGCTGCCACGTACTTCACGTACCGTGAGAGCCACCGGGTCTTCGAAGACATCGCGCTGTGGGACAGTGTAGAGGTGTCGATCACCGGCCACGGTGAACCCGAGCGCGCACCGGCGCTCCGTGTGACGGACGGGCTGCTTTCGATCCTGCGAGTGCAGCCGCTGCTCGGCCGATTTTTCACGAAGGAGGATGATGCTGCTGGCAGTCGCAGGAGCATGATCTTGACTCACGGCTATTGGCAGCGTCGGTTCGGCGGCGCACCAGACGTGATCGGTCGCTCACTGGACGTCAACGGCGGGCCATCTGAGATCATCGGCGTTCTGCCGCAGTCGTTCAGGTTTCTCCACACCGATCCTGCCGTGTTGTTGCCATTCCGGTTCAATCGCGCCGAGGTGCTCGTGGGAGATTTCAGCTATCGGGCTGTCGCGCGGCTCAAGCCTGACGTTACGTTGGACCGGGCGAACGCCGACCTCGCGCGCATGATTCCTCTCACGTTCGAACGGTTTGGCACGTACCCAGGGCTCACGCGCAAGATGTTCGAGGAAGCGCGCATCGGCCCCAATGTGCGTCCGCTCTCACAGGACGCAGTCGGCGATGTCGGCCGCCTGCTCTGGATTCTCACGGGTACAGTTGGCATCGTGCTACTGATCGCGTGCGCCAATGTGGCAAACCTCTTCCTCGTGCGGGCAGAGGGACGCCACCAGGAGCTCGCGGTTCGGGCGGCGTTGGGAGCGAGTCGGAGCCGCCTGGCACGCGAACTGCTGTCCGAGAGCATCGAGTTGTCGCTGGTGGCCGGAGCGCTCGGCCTCTTGTTGGCCTGGGCCGGCATCCGGCTCCTGACGAGGCTGGCACCCGCAGGGCTACCGCGAATCGAGGACATCGGCATCGATCTGGTGGTGCTGGTATTCGCGCTCGCGATCTCAATTCTGACAGGCTTGCTGTTCGGCCTCATCCCGGTGATCAGATTCAGGACCGCTGCTCTAAGGCTGAACGAAGGTGGCCGGGCGGCGAGCGACGCACCGGGGCGCCAGCGCTGGCGCAACGTGCTCGCGGTGTCGGAGATCGCCTCGGCTTTGGTCCTGCTGGTCGTCGCGGGGTTGATGACACGGACGTTCATCGCCCTGCATCAGGTCGATCCTGGCTTCGTGCAGCCAAAGCAGATCCAGACATTCCGCGTCTCGATTCCCGAGGCGTTCGTCCGGGACCCACACCACACCGTCCTTGCGTACGAGCAGATTACTCACCACCTCGAACAGGTACCTGGCGTGGTCTCGGTGGGGCTTTCGTCATCCGTAACGATGGACCACAACAGCGGCAGCACTCCCATTTTCATCGAAGACTTCCCTGACGTGGGTCGAGAGATGCCCCCGCTCCGCCGGTACAAGCGCGTCGGGCCAGGTTACTTCGACACGATGGGCAACCCCGTGCGCATAGGGCGTGCGCTCACCTGGACCGACATGTACGAAGGTAGGCCCGTCGTCGTCATTTCCGAGAATCTGGCGCGCGAGTACTGGAAGAATCCTGCCGACGCCCTCGGCAGACGGATCACGCAGAGCCAGCAGAATCCCTGGCGGGAAATCGTCGGTATTGTGGGGAACGAACGCGAAGACGGCCTGGGCAAACCGGCGCCGACGATCGTGTACTGGCCGTTGCTGCTCAAGGACTGGTGGAACGAACCGGTCGACGTGAATCGCACGATGGCCTATGTCGTCCGATCCGTCCGGGTCGGGTCGCCGAGCTTTGTGCGCGAGCTCCAGCAGGCGGTGTGGTCTGTCAATCCGAATCTGCCGCTCGCCAGTGTGCGCACGCTCGACGAGATTCAGGCGCAGTCGATGGCGCAGACGTCCTTCGCGCTTGTCATGTTGGCCCTCGCCGCCGCTGTGGCGCTGCTCCTTGGCAGCGTCGGGATATATAGTGTCATCGCCTACACAGCGGCGCAGCGGACGCGCGAGATTGGGATCCGCATCGCGCTCGGCGCACAGATTCGAGACGTGCGCAGAATGTTTCTCTGTCATGGTCTCTGGCTGACGACGACCGGCATTGCGCTCGGTGTATGCGTCGCGCTCGGCCTCACCCGGGTGATGTCTGCTTTGCTGTTCGGCGTCGGCCCCACGGATCCGACGACCTATATCGCCGTCTCAGCCGCGCTGGCCGCTGTCGCACTTCTGGCAACGTATCTCCCGGCGCGCCGCGCCTCGGCCGTTGATCCGATCATGGCGCTGCGGTCGGATCTTTAGTGAGTTGAGCTGGTGAGCCGTACAGGACACTCTCACCGCCGGTTCCGGTGCGGTGTTGCCCCGGCGTTGTGGCCGGATCGGGCGCCTGCCGGCGACACGAACGCAGGCGATGGTAACCACTGCGCCGCTTCTCGCGAGTTATCGAACGACTCACGTCGCGCAAATTGTTAATCCGCCGATTCGCTGGAACGGCGACCCGCTGGTGCGAGAGAATTCGACGTGCCGCTGCCTCCGCACGCCATCACGAACACCGGGCCGTCCACAAATCGCTGATGTAACTCGGCGATCCGTGCCTGCCGCTGCTGCTCGCGAAGTTCTTCGGCCGCGAACCACCGTATCAGTGCACCAAAGGCTCGCTCGGCATCGGCACCCTCGAACCCGTGTCCCGCGCCCCTGATTGGAATGAATGACGTTGGCACGCCGGCGTTCATCAACGCCGTGTACATCGTCTCCCCATGATCGATAGGGACAGCCGTGTCGGCGTCACCGTGCACGATAAGCGAGGGAGCTGATCTAGGAGAGACGAAACGAATCGGTGAGAACTCTGCCGCTTCGGCCGTAATGTTGAGGAACGGATGCTGCCTCGCCAATCGAGCCAGGTCGGTCCCCGGATAGTTTGCCACGACCGCCGCGACGCGACTGGATTCCCTGAGCACGAGGTCGGAGGCCGAGGGATTCCCCGAGTCGCCGGTCGTACCCAGCAGCAGCGCGAGGTGTCCCCCGGAGCTGTTGCCGAAGACGCCAACACCGTTGGGCTCGACGCCGTACTCCTTCGCATGCTGACGGATGAACCGGACCGACCGCCGCATGTCCGCCACGACGACGACAAGGGATGTTTCGGCCGGCTGCCGTGTCCAGTACGTGGGACGCAACACGCCGCAGACCAGTCCAGCGAGGCCTCGCCACCATCGAAAAGTCCAGTTAAGGATCGTAGACATCGATGCCGCCGCGGGCGTCTAATGTCGACGGACGCCGCTCATGGACGAGCCGGAGAGACGAGTATGACCACCTTGCTGCGCGACGCGCGTTTCGGGCTTCGTCTTCTTCGTAGAGATCCCGGATTCACAGCGGTGGCGGTGCTGGCGCTGGCGCTCGGCATCGCGGCCAACACGGCGATCTTCAGCGTGATTTACGCCACCTACCTCGAGCCCCTGCCCCTGCGCAATGCCGACAGGCTCGTGATCGTCTGGTCGCGCGTCGAGGGCAATCGCGAAGTGGTGTCCCCGGCCGATTACCGCGACTGGAAGCGGCAAGCGACCGTCTTCGAGGACATGAACGCGTGGGGCTGGCGCTCGGTCAACCTCGCCGCCGATGGCCGGCCGGAACAGGTGCAGGCCGGTCCCGCGACACCGGGATTTCTCGCGATGTTCGGATACGGCCATCCGCTCGCGCTGGGGCGCACCTTCGTCGAGAACGAGGGGACGCCTGGGAACGATCGGGTGGTCGTGCTCACCCATCGGCTGTGGCAGGAGCGCTTCGGAGGGGATCCGCAGATCCTCGACCGTGAGATCCGCATCGACGGCAAGCCTCACACCGTCGTCGGCGTGCTTGGCCCAGGCCCGGCCGACAGGAACCAGAACCGTCTGTGGTTGCCGCTCGCGTTCACGCCCGAGCAGCTGAATCGCCGGGATCGCTGGCTGCTCGTGATGGCGGTCCTGAAGCCGGGTATCACGATCGAACAGGCCAACGCGGACCTGAGGGCCGTGGCGGCGAACCTCGCGAAAATATATCCCGAGACGAACGCCGGCCGCGACGTGAGCGTCGAGCCGTTCCGAAACAACTTCGTCGCCGACAGCACGAAGGCGGCGCTGTGGCTGCTCGTCGGGGCAGTCGCATTCGTGCTGCTCATCGCGTGCGCGAACCTCGCCAATCTGCTGCTTGCGCGCGGTACTGCGCGGCAGCGCGAGCTGGCGATCCGTGGGGCGCTCGGCGCGACGCGCATCGACGTCCTGCGTCAGCTCGTCACCGAGAGCGTCGTCCTGGCGCTCGTCGGCGGCGTGCTCGGCGTGGCGGTCGCGTACGGGTTGGTGAAGGCGATCGTCGCGCTGTTGCCGCCGTTCACACTGCCGACGGAAGTCGACGTGCGGTTGAACGTGCCTGTGCTGCTCTTCACGCTCGGCGTCTGCGCCCTCTCCGGCATCCTGTTCGGCGCGGCCCCGGCGTGGCAGGCGGCGCGCGCGAACCCGAACGAGACGCTGAAGGAGGCGGGGCGTGCGCCCGCACCCGGCCGCCACGGACTGCGCCGCGCGCTCGTCATCCTCGAGTTCGCGCTGGCGCTGGCGCTGCTCACCGGCGGTGGCCTGGCCATTCACAACTTCTTCAAGCTCACGAGCGTCGACGTCGGGTTCCGGGTCGACCGTCTGCTCACCTTTACCTTGCCCGTTTCGGAAGGCCGGCTCACCGGGGCGGCACAGACGACGGCGTTCTATCGCGAGCTGCTGCAACGGCTGCATGCGGTGCCGGGCGTCCAGTCCGCCTCCGTGTCCGTCTTCATGCCCTTGCGCGGTCAGCCGACTCTCGGGTTTTCCATCGCGGGCAGATCCGCGAACGAGGTGGCGCGGAGGCCGCGGGCCGCGATCAACGCCGCCAGCCCTGAGTATTTCCGCACCCTGGGGATCCGGATCGTACGGGGGCGCGGCTTCACCGACGCGGACCGGACCGGGTCGCAGCCCGTTGCGCTCGTCAACGAGGCCTTCGTGAGGCGGTATCTCTCCGGCGTCGATCCGGTCACGCAGCGAGTCGTCCTCGAGGCCGTTCCAAACGTCGAGCAACTCGGGTCCGCCGTCGAGCGGCAGATCGTCGGCGTCTACGCGGACGTGTTGAACGGTGGTCTGCAGAACGATGTTCTGCCGGCGATCGACCTGCCATTCGCGCAGGTTCCGCTCCCTCGAACGACCGTCGCGGTTCGCACGGCCGGCGAGCCGATGAGCGTCCGTCAAACTATCGCCGCGGTCGTTCAGAACATGGATCCTGATCTGCCGATTGCCGACGTGGAAACCATGGAACAGATTCTCAGCGATTCGATGGCGACGGATCGATTCAATACCGCACTGTTCGGGGGCTTTGCCGCCGTCGCGCTGCTCCTCGCGGCGGTCGGCATCTATGGAGTCATGGCGTTCGCCGTCGCGCGGCGGACGCATGAGATCGGCGTACGCATGGCGCTCGGCGCAGGCCGCCGCCGCATACTCGCCCAGGTGCTGCGCGAGGGGATGACGACGAGCCTCATCGGCATCGCGCTCGGCTCGTTCGGAGCTTACTATGTTGCGCGTTCGATGCGGGGCATCGTACCGGGCGCCGGCGAGGCGGATTCCACCGCGTACATGGTTGTCACGGCGATGCTGCTCGGCGCGGCGCTGGTGGCGTCCCTCCTCCCTGCCGCACGCGCAGCGTCCGTCGATCCGATGATCGCGCTGCGGCGGGAATGAGGGTCCTCTCTAGGGCCGAGGCAAATTGGTGAGCCGCACCGGAATCGAACCAGCCGCTCCGGCAGGGCGCGCCAACCCAGCATAGTTCTCCGGCGAGTCGCCTCGAGCGTCGCAAGGACGTCAACCCTGCGGCGTCGATCGTTACTGATCGTTACTGATCCCGACTCAGCGTTGTCGCGCCTATATAATTCGGTCAAATCGCGTGCCTCTAACTCCCGGCGCACGTCTCGGCCCGTACGAAATCTCTGCCCGGATAGGCGCGGGCGGCATGGGTGAGGTGTATCGCGCCAGTGATACCGCGCTCGGCCGGTCCGTGGCCATCAAGGTGCTCCCGGACGCCTTTGCGTCCGACGTCGAGCGCCTGGCGCGCTTCGAGCGGGAAGCGCGGACGCTGGCAGCGCTGAACCATCCGAACATCGCACAGATCTACGGGCTCGAGCGGGGCGAGGCATCGACCGGCGGCGCTGGGCCGGCGGCCGTGCGCGCACTAGTGATGGAGCTCGTCGAAGGGCCGACGCTCGCCGATCGGATGGCGGCGGGGTTCATCCCGATTGAGGAGGCGCTGCCAATCGCGCGGCAGATTGCCGTAGCCTTGGAAGCCGCGCACGAACAAGGCATTGTCCACCGTGATCTCAAGCCGGCAAATATCAAGATTCGCCCGGATGACGTGATCAAGGTACTCGACTTTGGCCTGGCGAAAGCCCTCGATCCCGCCGCATTGGATATCGCGGCTTCCGCCGCCACGATCACGAGTCCGGCGATGACGCAGGCCGGGGTGATCCTGGGCACGGCGGCGTACATGTCCCCGGAGCAGGCTCGTGGAAAGCCTGCCGACACGCGAGCGGATATTTGGGCGTTCGGATGCATCCTGTTCGAGATGTTGACAGGGACTCGATTGTTCGAGGGTGAGACTGTCGCCGTCGTCCTCGCGGGGGTGCTCAGCGCGTCACCTGACTGGAGTCGACTGCCGCGGAACCTCCACCCGCGAATTCGCCTGTTGCTCGAGCGCTGCTTGGAGAGGAACCCGCACAATCGCTACCGTGATATTGGCGATGCACGGGTTGACATCGAGCAGGTGCTTGCCGATCCGGCGACCGCATGGCCGCTATCGGCGTCTGCCGCCGCGCCGCTCGTCACACGTGGGGTGGCGATGTGGCTTGCGGGCATCGCGGTTGTTGCCATTCTGATCGTCGGTGCGTTGGTCGGCCATTTCCTCGCGACTGAGACGAGAGCCGTCGCTCGCTTTGCGTATCTCTTGCCGGAGGGGCAGTCGTTCCCGGGTGAAGGACGTGTCGTTGCGGTTGCACCGGACGGCTCATCGATCGTCTATGTGGCCGGCGATCGGCTTCATCGACGATTGCTTGGCACGCTGGAGGCGGAGCCCATTCGCGGAACCGAGGGATCACCCACCGCACCCTTCTTCTCTCCAGATGGCCGCTCGATCGGTTATTTGGAAGGAGCCCCTGTTCGCTCACCGCGACTCCGACTGAGGCGAATCGCTGTGACGGGCGGCACACCGGTCACGGTGTCTGAGGTCTCCAGTTTCTTTGGCGCAAGTTGGGGAGCCGATGACTCGATTGTGTTCGGGCAAGCCGACGGAATTTGGAAGGTCCCGGCAAGTGGCGGCACGCCGGAGCGTCTCGTCGCTATTCAGGCGGGAGAGCAGCTGCATCTCCCGCAGATGTTGCCCGACGGTAAGTCAGTGCTGTTCACACTGACGGCCGGTGTTGGAGAGGCCCGTTGGGATGACGATGCACGTGTGGTCGTTCAATCACTGGACACGGGCCAGCGGGACGTCATCCGAACGGGCGCCAGCAACGGGCGGTACCTGCCCACGGGACATCTCCTCTATGTGTTCGGTTCGGTGCTTTTCGCCATCCCGTATGACGTTGCCACCCATAAGGTTCGCGGGGCGCCGGTCCCCGTCGTCGAATCCGTCCTCCGTGGCGTGCTGTACCCCGGCTCGATGGGAGGAGCAGGCTACGACGTCGGCGACGATGGGACACTCGTATATGCGCCGTCGAGAAGCGCGCGAACGGGGCCGAGCGACGTGGTGACAGTTGACCACCTCGGCAAATCCGACGTGCTTGTTCGCGAGCGTCGACGATACTGGCGCCCTGCGGTCTCACCTGATGGCGAGCGGGTGGTTGTCGAGGTGTCCACCGGGCTCTCAGGTGCAGGAAACTTGACTCATCTCTGGATGATTGACCGGCGGAGCGTAAGCGCGCAACCGTTCACCTTCGACGGGACGAGCAATTGGGCGCCGGTGTGGTCGCGTGACGGACAATTTGTCGTTTTTCTCTCGGATCGCGACAACGTCTTTGGCATCTATCGAAAGCCGGCTGACGGGAGCCGCGAACCGGAATTGATCCATCGAAGCAACCTCGAGGTTGTCACGACGTCCGCGTCGCCGGACGGCATCGTGGCGTTTTCGCGCGGCCCTCAGACCGGAGCGCGCGATGTCTGGACCGTGAATCTGTCGGATCGATCGGCTACGGAGTTTCTCGCGACGGCGGCCATGGAGCACATGGCGATGTTCTCGCCGGACGGTAGGTGGATCGCCTACGCGTCGAATGAGTCAGGGCAGACGGAGGTGTACGTCCGGCCGTACCCGAAGGTCGAAGGGCGCGTCAGCCGCGTCTCGCAGGAGGGTGGCACCGCTCCGATCTGGGCACCAGACAGCTCGGCGCTTTACTATCGAAATGCGAAGGGCATGCTGATGGCCGCGCCAGTACAACTCGGTCCGGTGCTGACAGTTGGTACTGCTCGTCCACTCTTCCAGGTTTCGAGTAAGTTCAGGCCTTCAGGTAATACGGCGGCGTACGACATCACGCCCGACGGTAAGCGTTTCGTCATGACGACGCTGCCTGACATTGCCGACCGGACTCCCGAACAAATCCACGTCGTTGTCAATTGGCAAGAAGAGTTGAAGCGCCTCGTGCCATCGAATTGACCGCCTCGCGCCCGTCCAGCTACCTGCCGGTCCGAGTTTCCGTTTTCCGAATTACTCCCGTGTGGTCGCCCAGGGCGGATTGAAGCATCCGCCCTGTCGGTGGTCCGGGTCAAGCGGCATCAGGTTGGATTCGCAACCGGTCGTTCACGGCGATCCGGAGCTTCTGCTTGCATCCGAGGTACCGCTTCGTCGTCTGGATGGAGACGTGGCCGAGCAGGAACTGGATGGTCCAGTTCACCGCCGGCCAAGTGGCACAGACGGGGCACAGGTGCGCCGCAGATCGTGCGGAGCGAGCTTGTCGATGCCGGCGCGAGCCGCCGCCGTGCGGACGACATCCCAGAGCACTGTGGGAGACGGGCCAGAACGCGTTTGGGCTGCTTCTTCCTGCGGGATCTCGACTTCGGCATCGGCGACGGCCTCCTTCACCGTCGCCGACAGCTCCTCCGACCTTCGCCCCTGCGGCGTTACCCGTTAGGTAACGCCTCACCCCAGAGACGTTGGCGCCGCCGGAGCAGATCCAGACGAGTGGGAGATACGATGCTGCCGAACAGCTTGACTGTTGCCGGGTGGTTTCCCGAAACGCGTTCGACCGAGGACACGGCCGTCACCGTGACCGGCATGAACACCTTGACAATCTACACGTCAATATGTAGATTGTCTTGGCATGACGCCGGACGGTCAGAAGTCGGACCTCCTCCAGGGCACGCTCGACGTACTCATCCTCAAGGTCGTCGCGCTTGGCCCGATCCATGGGTACGCCATCGCCCAGCGCCTCCAGCAGATGTCAGGCGCCGTACTCCAGGTTCAGCAGGGGTCGTTGTATCCAGCGCTCCATCGCCTCGAGAAGCGCCGCTGGCTGAAGGCAGAGTGGGCCGCGTCGGACACCGGTCGCGAGGCGAGGTTCTACTCGCTCACGAAGCTTGGCCGCAGGCAACTCGAGGCGCAGCGGGCGAACTGGGACCGGTTATCCGCGGCGATTTCGGGCGTCCTCAGCACTGCGGAGTGACCGATGTGGTGCAGTAAACGCGCTCGGCCGCGGGTTCGCGACGAGCTCCAGTTCCACCGGGACCAACTGATTGAGCACTACGTGGCCGCAGGCACGGACCGTACAGAAGCCGAGCGGCGCGCGTTCCTGGATTTCGGCAACGTGGTCGGCATCGAGGAGGCGGTCCGCGATGTGCGCGGTCGGCGGCTGGCGGACTTGACTCAGGATGTGCGCTACGCGTTGCGCACGCTCCGACGGAATCCCGGGTTCGCCGCCGTCGCCGTGCTGTCCCTCGTGCTCGCAATGGGCGCGAACACGGCCGTGTTCAGCGTTGTGAATGCCGTGCTGCTGCGGCCGCTTCCTGTGCACGAGCCGGATCGGCTCGTCCAAATCACTCGCGTCTCGCCGGACGGGCGTCCGGCGAACGTGTCGTATCCGCTATTCGAGCACTTCCGCGACAACGTGCAGTCCATCTCCAGCGCGTTTGCACACACAACCGCGAGCGAGTCGATCGCCATCGATGGCGAAGACGACTTCGTGACGGTGGATCTCGTCTCGGGCGATTACTTCGCTGTCCTCGGCCTCAACCCCGCGGCCGGACGTCTGCTCGGGCCGGCCGACGACGCCTTGTCCGCATCGCTGTCGGCAGCGGTGATCAGCGACGGCTACTGGCAGCGCCGCTTCGGCCGCAGTCCATTGGCGATTGGCCGGACTTTCGCGATTCGCAACCGCGTCTTCACGATCGTCGGCGTCACGCCATCGTCCTTTCGAAGTGCCAGAGTCGGAAGCAACCCGGATATAACCCTACCGCTCTTACTGATGATGAACGAAGGGCAGCGACGGGAAGCGACCAGCAACTTCCTGAAGCTGGTAGCGAGGTTAAAGCCCGGCGCGTCGGTCGAGCAGGCAAACGCGGAGGCTGAGGTTCTCTGGGGGGCATTCGTGACGCCCCTGGCCGCCCAGGTTCCCGAGAGCCGCCGCGCCGAGCTGCTCGCCTGGCAGGCCCGGGCGTTTCCAGCCGCAGATGGCATCAACCCGTTTCGGGACGACCTCGCTCAGCCACTTCTGGTCTTGATGGGGATCGTGGCGCTCATCCTGATGCTCGCCTGCCTGAACCTATCTGGCCTGCTGCTCGCGCGGGCGGCCGCGAGAGCCCGTGAAATCTCGATTCGTCTAGCCATCGGCGCCGGACGCGGGCGTCTGATTCGTCAGTTCCTGACCGAGACGCTCGTTCTCGTCGTGATCGGCGGAGCGGCCGGCCTGGCGACGGCCGGCTGGCTGAGCGCCCGACTGGTCACGATGTTCGTCAATGGACGCAATCTGGAGCTCTCCGTCGCGCCGGATTGGCGCGTGTTCGCCTTCACGGCGGTCGCCGCAGTGGTGGCCTGCTGTCTCGCGGGACTGGTGCCGGCTATGGGGGCCGTGCGTCTCAACGTGAACCCCGCCCTCAAGACGATGGGTACGCACGGTCGGTGTCGTCTCGGCAAGGCCCTCGTCGTTGTCCAGTTGGCGATCTCGATGGTGCTCGTGGTCGGAGCCACGCTGTTCGTCGGGACCCTCGCGAAGCTGTACGCCGTCGATCGTGGATTCGATTCTGATGGCCTTCTGGTCGTCAGCGTGAGGAGCACCCGGCCATACTCCGCCGACCGCGCGCTCGGTGTCCACGGCGCACTGCTCGCTCGGCTCAGGACCCTGCCCGGCGTTCGAGCGGCCAGTGCTGCGCAGGTGGTTCCGATCAGCGGCAACGATTGGACGCGGAGCGTCCAGGTTCACGGCGACGCCGTGGTCTCGCGCGAATCGACCACGGCCTTCAATGCGATCGCGCCCGATTACTTCGCGACACTGGGCACGCCCGTTCTGGCCGGCCGCGAGTTCAACGAGCGCGATACCAGCGGGACGCCGCTCGTCGCCATCGTCAACGACGCCTTCGCGCAGTACTTCTTTGGCCACCGCTCGGTGCTCGGGAGACGCGTGACATCTCTCGACGTGACGTACGAGATTGTGGGCGTAGTCAGCAACTCGAAGTACGAGGATCTCCGCGAGGCCGCTCGGAGGACGCTGTACATTGCCGGAATGCAGCGGGAGGCCGAACCGCCATCCCGCTATACCTACCTGGTGCGCGCCGGCGCGGGTGACCCCCGGCACCTGGTGCTCAGCGTCGAACATGCTGTGCGCGACGCCGACGCCGACCTGCGCATGCGAACGGCGATGACCTACGCGACGCTGATCGACCGCTCGATTCCCGCAGAGCGGATTCTCGGGATGCTTGGTGGTCTGTTCGGGCTCGTCGCGCTCGTCGTCGCCGGCATCGGCCTGTTCGGGTTGCTCGCGTTCCAGGTCGCGCGGCGCACGAGCGAGTTTGGCGTACGCATCGCACTCGGGGCCACGCGCTGGTCGATGATTCGACTGGTCCTGAGCGATGTGGTGTGGATGTTCGTGCCCGGTGTCGCGATCGGCGTCGGCCTCGCTCTCATGGTGACGGGCTTCGCTCGCGGGATGCTTTTCGGCCTCGCGCCGACCGAGCCGGGCGTGTTCGTCGTCGCCGCATCCGTTTTGGCGTGTGCCGCCATTCTTGCCGCCTGGTGGCCGGTCCGGCGCGCCTCGCGCGTGGATCCGCTCGTCGCGCTTCGACACGAATAGCTCGTCGCGTCGCTCACTACCGCGCTTGCTGCCTGATGTGTTGACGTTCGTTCGTTAACCCAGGAGGATGGCACCCCAGCGCCCCGGCCCCATGCCTTGTCCCAAACATCACAAGTCATATCGTCACTCAGGACGTATTTGGTGCACCAGATTCATGCGAGTCAGAACCGGATGGCGAACCGGCCGCATCGAGTCCGACCGCTGCGGAGTTGCCCGCATAGCTCGCATGAGCCAGTGTGTTTCGTGCTCGTGTGACAGTCGACTGCTGCCGCCCGAGCTAGCGTCGCTGCAGGAAGGCCATTACAGCGTGGTTGTAGAAGGCCGCATTCTGGCTGTGCATCCCGTGCCCTGCCTCCGGTCCCATCACCTGGGATTCACCCTCGAGGCAGCCCTCGAGTTCCGCCGTGATCAGGAGGAACATCGGCGGGCTTCGCTCTCCGGTCACCAAGAGCGTCGGGCGGGTCAACTTTCTGACGCGACGAGAGGGTCAAGAGGAATCTTTTGTGGCGCCCTGGTCGACGGCGTCGAGGTGTCGTTGATGCCAAGCCCTGCTCGGCTTTGGGTTTCCCCTCCCGCTCCAGGCCATTCGCAAGCCACACTCAGGAAGCAGCGCCTCGACGAGAACGGGCATGGTCGTGGTCGAGACGGGATCCAATCGAACGTACCGATCGGGCGTCCCCTTGATCACATTGCGGATCCGGCGCACGACTTCGTCTGCGCGCCGGCCGCGTATTGCGTACCGTGTTCGCTCGTGCCGTCGGCAGCTCGGCGGCGGCATCATTGCCGGTAACAGCCTCATCCTGCTCCTCGCGTGGCGCGCCGACAGCCTGACGGCGGCTCTCCTCGTCTCGTCGGTGATCACGTCCCTCATCATGGCGGCCGTGGGCGTGCTGGCGTGCACAGCACCGGCGCGCCGAGCGCTGCGTGTTCAGCCGACCGAGGCGCTGCGACAGAATTGACGTGCCTCGGGACCCCCCGAGATCGCGCGTCGTCCTCGGACACCGCAACCGCCGCAATTCGCGGCCGTGGAACTGAATTTCGACTGAGATAGTATCCCGGTACATGGAAGGCTGCGACCCGGCGCCAACGATGCTCGAGATCCGGCGGGCCGAGCGCTCGGACGTGGACGAAATCGCCCTGGCACATCGCGACTCGATCCAGTCGATCGGCCCCGCGTACTACCCTCGGGAGATTGTCGCGCACTGGCAGGAAGCCATCGAAGGCCAGCTTTACCTCGACGCCATGGATGCCGGTGAAGTGTTCTTCATCGCCATTGGCCAGATCGCCGGCCGGAGCGTTGTCCTCGGGTTCGCCAGCGACTACATCATCGAGGGCCGGAAGCACGGCACCTCGGTGTACGTGCGCGGCCGATCAGCGCGGCGGGGGATCGGTTCGGCCCTCCTTGCGAAGGCCGAGGCCCACGCGATCTCGAGCGGCGCGACGAGCATCGAGATCGAGGCGTCACTCGCCGGAGTGGCTTTCTACAAGACGCACGGATACATGGAAGCTGGCCGCGGGGAGACGCGCCTGACGACGGGGCGTTCGATGGAGTGCGTACGCATGCGCAAGGATCTTTCCGCCATCAATCGCTGCCACGCCCAGTGATCCGGCGCGGACGCCCCAGCCGGCGATCCACCGGATACCGGATGGCGCTCGCGACGCGGACCCGCGCCGCGTCAGGATGCCGCGGATTGAGCAAGTAGTTGGTCGTCTTGGGAGCGACCACGGAGGGCACCTGCAGAATCGGTGTCGCGCCAGCGGCGAGCCACGCGTCGCCAATCGCGCGGCTCCTCGAAAGATCGCGCCGCCAGTCCGGCGGAAGCATGGGAACCGGCGCCGATCGGACATCGGGCGCGACTTCGATTTCGAGCCACTGGTAGGTGTCGGGCAATTCATCCAGGGCGAGCCCGTGGACGAGCACTTCGAGCAGCGCCGACGCCGGGCTCGAGGTCAGGTAGACGACGGGCCGGCCGGCGGTATGCCAACGGGCGGATGCCCGACGACCGCCTTCACCGGAGAGATCGGCCTGGTTCGAGATCCGCCACAGGATCACGCAACCATGCCTTCATCGATCGCCAGGAGGGCTTCCTCCACCGCCCGGGCGCCGGCCTCCGTGCCCAGAAGGGCGACGGGTGCCCGGTCGCCGAACGCCGTCCTGCGCTTCCGCAACCAGTGCCATGCCTTGTCGTCGTTTCCAAACACCCGCACGGCCAGATCCCGGACGCGCGCCAGCCGGACGGTCTTGTCCGATTCGTCGCCCGTGAGCAGCTGGCGACGGAGCTTGCGGTGCGTCAGCGTCCGCTGCGGGATGACGAGGCGGAAGACCTCCTGCTTGGAGAAGCCGAGACTCAGCAGCCGCTCGACGGACGCGGGGGGCAGGCCCTGCTCGACCACTCGAGCGACGTCCGCCTCCGAAGCGGCTCGATGGTCGATACCAAGGGCGCGCAGGCCAGCGGACCGGCGTGGCATAATGCCAAGTATAGCACGGCATCTTGCCAGCGACTCTCACGAGCGCCTTGCAGCGGTAGCTGACGCACCGGCGTGTGCGCCAGGCGCAGACTTCACGCGCCCTCGAAGAGCCCAATCACGTTCCCCTCCGTGTCGGCAATCCGCGCGTAGGCACCCATGCCCGGAATCGGCGTCCGCGGCGTGACCACCCGTCCTCCGGCCGCGGTGGCCTTCGCGATCGAAGCGTCGACGGATGTCACGCCGACGTAAATGGTCGGAGCCGGTGCCTCGGCTGGCCGCTGAAAGAGCCCGCCGTTGATCGCGCCAGGTTCCTTCGGCATCTGGCGCTCGTCGACGTCCACGGTGCTCGCCAGCACGTAGTTCATCTGAGGCATGTCGACCAGCCGCCAGCCGAACGCATCCTGGTAGAACTTCATCGCGCGCGGTTTGTCATCGAACGGGATCTCGAAGTGCACGACCTTGTCCATTGCCCCTCCTTCGTTGGCCGACAGCATACTCGTGCGCCGCACGCCGCGCACCTGCCGGCCAGCAGCGCACCGGTCAGCCGACGCACCTGTCGGACCCCCGTTCACCCGGCACATGAAGCCTGAGGCATCCACCGCTCCCGAACGGCTGCCTGTCGGCAGAGCGCGAACTACTACCGCTGGTCGTAGTTGGGAGGATCATGTCAGGCTATCTGGGCGCCGTAAAAAGCGGCCCCCTGCATGGCCTATCTCATTCTGCTGATCCTGGTAACGTTGGCGACGTTTGCCGTGGTGAGCACGGCTGCGGGCGCTGGCATCGCCGCCGTGTGGTGCTGGTGCCGGAACCGGCGCCTCCACCTGCAAGCGTCGCGAATACTGCTCCTGCGGCTGGTGCCGGCGCTGCTGGGCGTGATTGCGAGTGCGCTCACGACGGCGGCGTTCGTGCGGTACGAACCTCGAGAAGCAGTCGAGTCACCGGGACCACTGCTCGTGAGTGCGGCTTCGGCGGCGCTCTGTTTCGGCGTGATCGCCGCACTTCGCGTGACTCGCCGCCTTCTGACCACTGCACGGTTCCTGCGGACGCTCGAGCCCACCGCGACGGGCATCGCGGTGCCTGGCGTCGGGTTGCCAGCCTGGAGGATCGAGAGTGCCTTCCCCCTCGTCGCAGTCGTGGGGGTGTGGCGGCCGCGGCTGCTGGTGGCGCGCCGGGTGCTCGACGAGATTCCGGCTGACGAACTGCAGGTCGTGCTCGAGCATGAGCTCGCACACGCTCGCCGACGGGACAATCTCGTGCAGGTCGCGCTCACGTGTGCGCCGGATCTTCTGACCGTGCTCGATCCGAGGCTCGGTCTCACGCGCGCGTGGGAGGCGGCGGCTGAAGAAGCCGCAGACGACCTTGCCACACGAGCCAGCGAGCAGGCGCGGGTCAGTCTGGCTTCGGCGCTAGTCCGGGTGTCGCGCATGGCCGCGGGACAGGCAGTATCCCCCATTCCGCTGCTTGCGATTCATCGTGGCGACGCGATCGAGCGACGCGTCCGGCGCCTGCTCGGTCCGGCCGAGCCATCTGACGCGGCGTCGCCGTTGTGGTCCGCCTTGGTGGCGACGCTCCTCCTGTCACTCGTCATGGCGTCGTCGCTGGCGGGAGGCGCCGGGCTTCTGTACGTGCACCACGCCGTCGAGTGGTTGGTGAACGTGCCCCGATGAGCGCCGACATCGGCGGCATTCTCGACCGGCTGTGGATGGTGGTGCGTTCAGCGCTCCTGGCATCGGCGCTGATTCCGGCACTGTCCGCCCAGGCCTCGGCCGCACAGGGCGTTGGTCGCTTCCAGGGCCGCCTCGTTCACGAAACCACCGGCATTCCCGTTGCCGGCGCCTCGGTCTCGATCGTTGGCGCGACCGGTTCGGTCCGCACCGACGCGGACGGCGGATTCACGTGGGTGCCGGCGCCTCGGGCTCCCTTCCAGATCATCGTCGTGCTGCCCGGCGGACAGGTCGCGCGGCCTGTGACCGTGGACGCGGTCCAGGAAGGGGTCACGACGATGCGGATCGGCGCAGTCAGCGACGAGGCCGTGACCGTGCTGGGCGCCGCCCCCAGTATCTCCGCTCCGGCGGGCTCCGCACTCACCGTGCTGTCCGGGACCCAGATCGCGCGCCGGAACCCCGAGAACCTGATGCAGGCGCTCGAAACGGTGCCCGGGATTACCCAGGTCTCTGAAGGACATGCGTCGGTGCCGGCGATACGCGGACTCGCGCGGGGACGAACGTTGTTCCTGATTGACGGCGGACGTGTCACGTCGGAGCGTCGGGTCGGACCGAGCGGCACGTTCCTGGATCCGTCCGTGATCGAGGGCATCGACATCGCGCGTGGTCCGGGAAGCGTGGCCTATGGATCGGATGCCCTCGGGGGGGTGGTCTCGGTGCGCACGCGGCGAGCGGAACCCGGCAGCCCTCTCGAGGCGCGCGTGAGCGGCACACTCGGCGCGGGTATCCCGGAGGTGCGCGGCGCGTTCGAGGTCTCGAAGGGACTGGAGCGCGGCGGCGTTCTCGTGCAGGCGCACGTGAGGAATGCCGAGGACTACGACGGTCCCGACGAAGAAGTGTTCAACTCCGGATGGGAAGACCAGGGATTTCTCATCAACTTCACGCACGCCGTGGCCAACGGCTTTTTCACCGCCGGGTGGCAGAGCGATTTCGGACGCGACTTCGAGCGCCCGCGCAGCAACTCGCGAACGGTCCGCTTTTTTCATCCTTTTGAAAACTCGCACCGCTTCACGACGTCGTATCAGTTGCCCGACGTGGCGGGCTTCCGGCAGGTGACGGCGACCGGGTTCCTCGGAACGTACGAGCAGCGGATCGATCAGGATCGGTTCGCGACAGCGACCGCCGGCCGCGGCATCGAACGGGCAGACGTCTCGGCGAACGACTTTCACGTGAAAGGCCACGGAGAACGGCTTCTCGGACCCGCACGGCTCGAGTTTGGCGTCGACGTGAATGGACGCTACGGCCTGGAGGCGCTCGACACCATCCAGGCCTTTGATCTCGCGGGCAACCTGACGAGCGATACGACGAACGTGTCCGTTGACAGCGCCCGCCGGATCGACACGGGCATGTACCTGCAGGCCGAGTCAGCGCTTGGCCGGCTGGCTCGCGTCGCCGGCGGCATTCGCGGCGACCGCGTGACCACCAGGAATGCGGGCGGGTTCTTCGGCGACCGGTCCACGTCCAACGCCGCCGCGTCAGGCTTCGGTTCGATCACGCTCGTGCCAGTGCAGCGATTGAGCGTGACCGCGCAGCTCTCGCGCGGCTTCCGGGATCCGGTGCTGTCGGATCGCTACTTCCGTGGGCCGTCGGGTCGAGGCTTCATCACCGGAAATCCGGACCTGGAGCCGGAGACCAGCCTGCAGTTCGATCTCGCGACGCGCTATACGTTCGCGCAAACGCAGCTGGCGGCCTATTTCTACTATTACCGCATCGACGATTTGATCGAGCGCTACCAGGCCGAGGCGGACTTCTTCTTCGTCCGCAATCGCGGTCGGGCGCGCCTGCGCGGCGTCGAAATCGAAGGGCGCACCGATCTCGGCGGGGGGTACTCGTTGGAAGTGGCGGCGCAGCTGGCGCACGGAAGCGCACCGGACGACGAAGCCTTCCTCGACGACGTCTCGCCCGCCACGTTTTCAGCGGTCGGCCGGAAGGACTTCGCTGGACGGGCATACGCACAGGCCCGCGTGGCCTTCCATGCCGAGGACGATCGACCGGGCCCCAGCGAGATCGCTGCGCCGGGTGCGACACTCATCGACGCCGGCGGGGGGTGGCGTCTGATTCCACAGTTGGAGATTCGGGCTGTCCTCCGGAACCTTCTCGACGATGAGTACTACGCCAGCCCTGACCCCAGGTTCGTGCTCGCGCCGGGCCGATCTTTCAGTGTGACCGCGGTGGTCGAGTTCTGACGTTCGCTGGTGTTCCGGCCAGGCCGGCGGCCGTACCGAAGCGCTCGCGACGGCAGAACGGCGCCGGCGAGTCTCCGCAGCCAGGTCGGCTCGCATCAATTGGCAGACATCTCCTTCCAAGAAGAAGAAAAACCGACGACGCGGCGACTCGGAATACCGGCGATTTTGCTGTTGCTGCCGCCTGCAAACACGTATAAATAGTGCGGTCGGTTCCTTCCTGGGCAGGTCATTCCCCTCGGCAGCTTCATCCCGTCGATCACGGAGGTTCGCATGCGTCACATCGTCCGCCTCGTGATTCTGCTGGCAACCGTCGCGAGTGCCCAGATCGCACACGCTCAGGGCAGCCTCACCGTTGAGGTGAGCGGGGCTCCAGGCACGAATCAAACCACCTGGACGTTCAGCGGTTCCTATACCATCGGCGACGTCTCGCAGGTGGCCGATACCTATTCCCTTGTCGTCGGCAACGCGGACAACAGCCTTAACAACTTCACGCATGAGTCCGGCGAATTGACGGGCGGCATCGGCGTCGTCGAGATCTTCAACCTCAATTCTTTTCCGTTTCTGTCGTCCACCGCGCAGGTCTCCGGCAGCCAGTCGGGCGTCCACCTTCTTGACGGAATCGCTCTGGATTCAGACGACCCAATCACGGGTGACGACTTCGTGTGGCACGCGGAAGGGACCTTTCAAGATGGGGAAACGTTGACTTTCAGCGGCACGGCCACGATTGGCCTCGACATCACGGCGACGATTGCTCTCGACATCAATCTGTTCCTCGCCGAAGGCGTAGCGTTCCGCTCGATCAGTTCCGTGGGCGCCACCAGTACCAACCCTGCGGATTTCACGATGACCTTCACGGCAGAGTCGAGTGACCCATCTGCGCAACTGGAAGCT
>DASPFV010000023.1:0-36908 GCA_035620975.1 Vicinamibacterales bacterium | reverse complement strand
CTCACGATGACGGAGTGGCGGTTCAACACCGGGGTACCGGCGGAGACGTTCGCGAAGTAGCGGCGGGGCGAATGGACCTGTCGACGACGTATCTCGGGCTGTCGCTGCGGCATCCGCTGATGCCGGGCGCGTCGCCGCTCGCCGACGATCTCGACACGGTGCGGCGGCTCGAGGATGCCGGCGCCGCCGCGATCGTCGTCAGATCGCTCTTCGAGGAGCAGATCACGCGCGAAGCCTACGGGCGCATCCACTATCTGATCGCGTCGAGCCCCTCCCATCCCGAAGCCGCGGAACTGCTGCCGCTACCCGAAGAATTCGCCTTCCCCCCCGATCGCTACCTGGAGCACGTGCGGCGGATCCGGGCGGCGGTCGGCGTTCCGGTGATCGGCTCGCTCAACGGCACGACGCCCGCAGGCTGGGTCGACCACGCCGCGCAGATCGAACAGGCCGGGGCAGACGCGATCGAGCTGAACTTCTACTACCTGGCAACGGACCCGGCCGAGAGCGGCGCGGACGTGGAGCGCCGCGTGCTCGACGTCGTGCGCATGGTCAAGGCCCGCGTCGACATTCCCGTGGCGGTGAAGCTCTCGCCATTCTTTTCGTCGCTGCCGCACCTGGCCCAGCAGCTCGACGCGGCCGGCGCCGACGGCCTGGTGATCTTCAACCGGTTCTACCAGGCCGACATCGATCCCGACTCGCGCGAAATGGTAGCGCGGCTCCAGCTGTCCACGCCCGAAGACCTGCTCCTGCGCGTGCGCTGGCTGGCCATCCTGTCGGGCCGGATTCGCGCGTCGCTGGCGGCCACCGGCGGCGTCCACTCCGGGATCGACGCGCTGAAGGCGATCATGGCCGGCGCACAGGCCGTCCAGATGGTCTCGGCGCTCCTTCGCAACGGACCGGGGTACCTGTCCCTTGTCGTCAAGGATCTCGAGCGCTGGCTCGAGAAACACGGGTACGACTCCGTCGGTCGCGCGCAGGGGTGCATGAGCCTGGCCCGCATTCCCAACCCGGCTGCCCTGGAGCGCGGGAACTACATGCGCATTCTGCAGGCCTGGCGGCTCCAGGGACTGGGGCGATAAATGGCTCAGGGCTCAGGGCTCATGACTCAGGGTTCAGGCTCAGGGCTCAGGGCTCAGGGCTGTCCGTCCACAAATCCGTCAGTCCAACTCCGCTTCTCGTGTGTCACGCGCGACACGAAGGCCCCGTAATCCGCTTGATGGTTCCCGCCTGAGGCTGGTACGTCGCTTGCCCGCCCTTCCAGACTGAACCGATGCTCACACGCGGGAAACAGGTCGGCGTGCGGGTGGCGGCCGGGGCCGCCGGTTCAGGACGGGGCACATGAATCGCTGTCCGCGCTGCCTGCGAGAGATTCCGGACACCCACTCGATCTGCGATCGGTGCGCCTACGAGGAGGCCGACCCGGGCGAGGGTCAACCGACGCTCGAGAGCGTGCTGCGCCAGGCTGCCGCGTCGGCTCCGGAAAACGCCACTGGCCCTGCGGCCGCATCCACGCAGCGGCTCCTGGTGTTCGGCGTGACCGCTGGCCTCGCCCTCTGCGGCACGGTAGCGTTCGCGCTGCTCTCCAAGTCGGGCAGCCCGGATCCGGTGCCGGCGACCGCGCCAGGCGCCGCAGTCACGCCCGCCGGCGGCGTGATGACCCCCGATCCGGCCGTGACACCGGTCTGGCGCGCGAACCCGGACTGGGTCGGCCGCCAGAAGCGGGCCATGGCGTTCGAGCTGCCTGCCGACCACAGGGTTCCGGTGTGGATGCGCCAGTCGCACCCGCATCTCGTCGTGCGGTGCACCGAGCGCCGCACGGACCTGTTCGTGTACACGGAATCCGCCGCGCAGATCGAGCCGGAGGACGGGCGGCACACCGTCCGGATCACGCTCGACGACGAGCCCGAGCGGACGGAGCGCTGGCAGGATTCCGACGAGCACGACGCGCTGTTCGCGCCCGACGGCCACGCCTTCGTGCAGCGACTGCTGACCGCGAAGACCCTGCGGATCGGCTACAAGCCCCACAACGCCGCCGCCGTCGTGATCCACTTCTCCGTCGGCGGGCTCGAGCCGCTCATCGCGCCGTTCGCCAGGCAATGCGGCTGGACACGATAACAGGCCGCTGAACGATTCCGCCTGAAGACACCCACTCCACTCCCGACTGACAGGAAGCCGCCAGCCTCCGGCGACAATCCGCGAGCCGCGAGTCTATACTCGGTCCCTCGAGGCGCCCAGCGCGGCTGCGGGGACACGGACCGGGGGGCGACCGCGTTTACCCGAGCCGGGGTGCGGGCGGAGCCCCACAGTGGAAAGGAGGTCTCGGCGTGTTGCGCCGTCTCGCTTTCGCATCGGTTGCTGTCGCCGGGCTCGGCCTGACGCTTCACGCCCAGCCCGGGAAGCCCGGGAAGAAGATCTTCATCTCGGTGGACATGGAGGGCATCAGCGGCATCTCCGGCTCCGACCAGCTGTCAGCCGCGGGCGCGGAGTACGCCCGATCGCGGAAGCTGATGGCCGACGACACCAATGCGGCCATCCGGGGTGCACGGGCGGCCGGCGCGAGCCAGATCGTCGTCAACGACTCGCACGGCAGCATGCGCAACCTCCGGCTGGAGGATCTCGAGTCCGGCGTCAGCCTGATCAGCCACAGCTTCAAGCGGGCGGGAATGATGGAAGGGCTGGACGACTCGTTCGACGCGGCGCTGTTCATCGGCTACCACGCGCAGGCGGGCAGCCCCGAGGGCCTCTTCGCGCACACGGGCAGCGGCGTCGTCGCTGACGTCCGGGTCAACGGCCGATCGCTCGGCGAAGGGGGGCTGAACACGCTCGTAGCGGGCTGGTACGGCGTGCCCGTCGTACTCGTGACCGGCGATGACGTCGCGGTGCGGCAGGTGAGCGCGGTCGCGAGCGGCGCGCGAACCGTGGCCGTGAAGCGTGCGATCAACCCGCGCGCCGTCGAGCTCCGGCCGCTGGACGAGGTCCACCGGGAGATCGAAACAGCGGCGCGCGAGAGCGTCAGCCGGGCCACGCGGCTGACGCCCCGGCGTGAGGCTTCCTACAAGGTCGAAGTGCAGTTCCGCGAGACCTTCATTCCTGAAGTCGCCGAAACCCTGCCCGGCATGCTGCGCCCCGCGCCCGACACGATCGCGTTCTCCAGCGAGACCATGCCGCGCGCCTACACGCTCATCCGGCTGCTGTATCGGTACATCAATCCGGATTGACGGTCTTCCCCTGTCCCATCGGGATGCGGAGCCTCCTGCTACACCTCCAGCTTCCACGGCGCGCGGTAGCGGGCCTTCAGCAAGGGACGGATGTGATCCTGCTTCACCGTCCAGTTGGCCTCGTCCCAGTCGATCCATGACCGGTGCCGCATCGACAGGTTCGCCAGGATGCACGCGGTCGACGATCGGACGCACGTCTCGATGTCGCTGGCCGGCCGGGCGCGCGTCCTGATGCACTCGATGAAGTCCTTCCAGTGCGGGACGTTCATCTCGTTCATCGCCGCGTCCTTCTCGAACGTCAGCGCGGTGATCGATGATTTCTCGTTGGGAACCAGATAGCAGCCGCCGCGTCTGACGATCAGCGTGCCTTCGGACCCGTGGATCGACGTCGCGGCACCGTGGCCGAACATCGGCATCGGATTGGCCGTGCGGCTCTCGTAGGTCAGCAGAAACGCCGGGTAGCGGAACGTGGCCATCATGGTGTCGGGCGTCTCCACGTTGTCGTCCACGTACAGCTTGTCCCCCATCGCCGAGATCGCGACGGGCATCGGCTCGCCGAAGCACTGATGGACGGGGTCGATCAGGTGCACCCCCCAGTCGGTCATCGCGCCGCCCGCGTAATCCCAGAAGTAGCGGAAGGTGGGGAACGTCGCGACACCGACGCCCCAGCGGTTGGGATTGAACGGCACCTTCGGCGCCGGCCCCAGCCACATGTCCCAGTCGAGGCCTTCCGGCACGGGGCCGTCGGGAGGTCTGCCCCACCCCTGCTTCCTCACGGCGCCGCTCTGCCAGGTGTGGCAGAACGTCACCTCGCCGAGGACACCGCTCTGGACGATCTCCGCGGCCTTTCTGAAGTAGCCGCCCGAGCGCTGCATCGTGCCGGCCTGCACGACGCGGTTGTACTTCCGCGCCGCCTGCACCATCTTCTGCCCTTCCTCCACGTAGACCGACGCAGGCTTCTCGACGAAGACGTCCTTGCCGCGCCTGCACGCTTCGACGGTCATGTAGGCGTGCCAGTGATCCGGTGTGGACACGCAGACGGCGTCGATGGCGTCGTCCTCCAGGATCTCGCGGAAATCCCGCACCGCCTTGACGGTCTTGCCCCCCTTGGCCGCCGTGGCGACGGCCCTGGCCAGTGCCGGCGCGTAGACGTCACAGACGGCGACCGGCTCCACGTCGGGCAGCTTGAGCACATGGCCGAGATTGCTCGAACCCATGGCGCCCATCCCGATGTGGCCGACCGTCACGCGCTCGTTGGCGCCCCTGACGCGGCCCGTGAACAGGGCCGTCGTGAACGCGCCGACCGCGCCTTTGAGCACGTCTCTTCTGTCAATCACGGTCGTTCCTCCTCGGGGGCCGACGCCCTGCGCCGAGCGGGCCGCTCAGTCCCGGGTGGCGGCGGGCCGGGCCGCGGCAGTGCGATCGGCGATCAGCACCACGTCGGAGCTCACGCGGCCCCGCACGAGACCCAGGTGCCGCTGATCCGGTGAAATCGCATACGTGAAGATCTGCTCGGCCGTGAACTTCGTGAGCGGCGTGGCCGGACCGCCCGTCACGGGCTGACGCAGCAGATTCGAGACGCCTGCCCGGGTATCGACGTAGACGAGCCCGCGGCCGTCAGGGGCCCAGGTCGCCGGGGGCGGCACCGTCGTCAGCAGGCGTGCCGGGCCTCCTGCCGTGGGCACGATCGCGATGCGCTCGCTGCGCGCCGCCTGCTCGCTGTAGTGACCGGCCAGCAGGGTCCCGTCCGGTGCCGGCATCGGCTCGTGGAATCCGGGCGGCAAAGCCGCCGGGGGGCCGCCGTCGAAGGCGGGTGCCGGCGCGCCGCCCGCAACCGACACCTTGCGCGACTCGCCGGCGCTGTCGCTGTAGTACACCCACTGGCTGTCGGCCGACACCGTGCCGCGGCCGCGCGCCACCACGTCGGGAGAAAGCCGGGTCGGTCCGCTCCCGTCCAGCCCCATGCGCCACAGGCGCATGGCGCCGTCGCGATCCGACGCGAACACGATGTACCGACCGTCGGGCGTGACGCGGGGGCTGATATCCTGACCCGCCGTCGACGTGAGCTGCACGCGGCGTGTGCCGTCTGGAGCCATGATCCACACGTCGGGATTACCACCGGCTTCCGTCGTGTAGACGATCCGACCGTCGGGTGCCCATGAGATCCCGTGGATTCCGTCATCCGTTCCGGCGTCCGTCGTGATGGCTGCCGCCTTCGACGGATCACCGATGGGCTGGAGCCAGATCGACGCGCGCAGCTCGTTGCGAATGCAGACGAACGAGTGGCCGTCGGGCGCGAGGCTCAACCCCGTGTAGTTGCTCAGATCGCTCGTGATGCGCCGCGTTTCGCCGGACGGGTAGCCCACGAAGAAGATCTGGCTCGACGACTCGCCGGCCGATTCCTGCGCGTTGACGAGAAGGCCGCTGCCGTCGGGCAGCCAGGCGAGCCGGGTGATCTGGCGCCAGTCCGGCGTCGGCAGGATCCGTTCGCTGCCGCTGGCGACATCGATGGCGACGATCTCTCCACGAAGGCGTTCCTCGTTTGCGCCCGTGGCGACGATCGTCCGGCCGTCGGGCGACCATGCCAGCCCGGCGAGCGGGAACTCCGCCGGACGCTTCCGCGTCGCCAGCGGCCGCTGGCCGCTGCCGTCGGCCTGCGCCAGCATCACCGCGCTCGCCCCGTCCGACGGGAAGCCCCGGATGAACGCGACCTGCGATCCATCCGGCGAAAAAGCCGCGGCCGTGTCGATGTCCTCGATCACGAGGCGGGCGCCGCCTCCGAGCACCGGAATCTGGTACAGGTTGGCCAGGTTCCCTCCAGCCGCGTAGGTCGTGTAGTAGATGTGGTTGCCGTCCGGCGAGAACGTGACCCCGGCGTAGCGCACCTCGGCCGGCGGGACGATCTCGACGTTGCTCGTCGTCGCAATCTGCCTGAGCCAGAGGCTCTGCTGGCCACCTCTGGCGGAAACGTGCGCCACGTAGCGGCCGTCCGCCGAAATGGAAGCCAGGCCCGCGGTGCCCGTCGTGGTGAGGCGGGTCAGGCCGATGGCGTCGAAGGGTCGGGTGGCCGGGGCCGCGCTCGCTGCCGGACGGCTTCGGAAAAGGAACGCTCCCCCTGCTCCCGCGAGCAGCACCAGGATCGCCAGGCCCGCGGCCAGGCGGCCGCGCGACGTGCCGCCACGCGGGACCGCCTGCGTCCCGGACTGGCTGACCGGAACGACTTCACCGGACGTGAGGTCGTTCCTGAGCACACGCAGATCGTTCCTGAGATCCTTCGCGGTCTGGTAGCGATCCTCGGCGTCCTTCGACAGACATCGCAGCACAATCCGCGAGAACTGCCGCGGGAGGGCCCGGCCGCCGCCCGTCAGCGGGCGCGGCGAGTCCTTCATGATCGCCGAGAGGACCGACATCTGCGTGTCGCCGGTGAACGGGCGGACGCCCGTCGCCATCTCGTACAGGATCACGCCGAGGGAGAACACGTCCGATCGCTGGTCGACCGCCTTCCCCTCGGCCTGCTCGGGCGACATGTAGGCGACGGTGCCGACGATCCGGCCGTCGCCCGTGAGCACGCCGGTGGGCATGCCCGCCTCGGCAGCGAGCCGCGCATCTTCTTTCAGCTTGGCCAGCCCGAAATCGAGCACCTTCACGCGACCGTCGCCCGTCACCATGACGTTCGCCGGCTTGAGATCGCGATGCGTGATGCCGCGCTGATGCGCCGCTCCGACGGCATCGGCCAGCGGAATCGCGAGCGCGAGCACGCGATCGAGGGACAGCCCATCTTCTGGGATCAGATCCGCCAGCGTCTGCCCCTCGATGAGCTCGAGCGTCAGGAAAGGAGTTCCGTCCACCTCCTCCACTGAATGAATCGTCACGATGTTCGGGTGATTGAGCGCGGCAGCCGCCCGGGCTTCGCGCTCGAAGCGTTCACGACGATCCGGGTCACCGGCGAGCTCGCGCGCGAGGATCTTCAGGGCTACACGGCGCTGCAGCCGGGAGTCTTCCGCGAGGTACACCTCCCCCATCCCACCCCTGCCGAGCAGGTCGACGATCCGGTAATGCCCGAGTGTCGTGCCGATCATGCGCGCTCCTGGAGAACGGCGGCGGAGGATGCAGGATTATAGCGTTTTCGATGGGCTCGACCCTCCTGGCCTGGCGCCGGGCTTGCACCGGTCCGGACGAAAGGAGGTTCGTCCATGGCTAACGAGCTGCGCAACAGGCGCATCGCCGCGCTCGTGGAGAACGGATTCGAGCAGTCGGAGCTCCTCGAGCCCCGGAAGGCGCTCGAGGCCGCTGGCGCCACCGTCGAGATCGTGTCGCCGCAGTCGGGCTCGGTGAAAGGCTGGGATCACAGGAACTGGGGCACTGACGTCAAGGTCGATCGCACGGTCGAGAACGCGTCTGCCGATGAGTTCGACGCCTTGCTGCTGCCCGGCGGCGTCCTCAGTCCGGATCGTCTGCGCATCAACGAGCCGTCGGTGAGCTTCGTCAAGGCGTTCGTCGAGGCGGGCAAGCCGATCGCGGCCATCTGCCACGGCCCCTGGACGCTCATCGAGGCGGGAGGTGTCCGCGGGCGCCGCATGACATCGTGGCCGTCGCTGGCGACCGATCTGCGGAACGCCGGCGCCGAGTGGGTCGACGAGGCGTGTGTGGTCGACAATGGTCTCGTGACGTCACGCAAGCCCGACGACATCCCGGCGTTCAACCGGAAGATGATCGAGGAGTTCGCCGAGGGCCGGCACGACGCGCCGCGGCGTGAGCGGCAGGCCGCATCCAGCGTCCGCTGACGCGTCGGGGCTGCTGCGCGCCGCCGAGAAATGCGTCCTGCACGTAGGCCGCGAGTTGATATCCTTGGGCTCGGGGTCAGGTCTTGCATTGACGTACGAAAAGCCCGCAAGTCATCGAGCAGAGGGTGAGTACGCTATTGCAAGACCTGACCCCGGCAGGCCGTTCCGGAAGGGGGGAGCCATGGCACGGCATAGTGGCATACCGGACGTGCACGAGGTGTCAGCCCGGCTGGCGGCACTCGAGGAAGAGAACGCCCGGCTTCGTGAACGGCTCGATGCGCTCTGTGAGGCGGCCGAACTCTGGATCAGCCTGTACGAACGGCAGTTGAAGCGGGCCAACCAGCTGGCGGCAGAATGCCGGCGACGGGGCGGGAGCCAGTCGGCCCGGGCATATTGGTCAGTTCCCCAGCCCGGCCCCCTTCGCATGACCTTCGCCACGTCCTCGCGCCGCCGCAAGGCTGTCGCGGCGGGATGACGCGCCCGCGCCAGCAACGGCTCCGCGTGCTCGAAGCCCTGGAACGCCGGGTCAGGCAGTTCCGGATCCGCGAGGAGCTCGCGCCGCTGCGCGTCCCGCACGAGCCGCTGCGGCTCGACGACGTCGTCGAGGAAGCGCTCGGCGAGGAGCCACGCCGGTTCGACCCGCGCACCCTGCGGAGCCGGACGCTCCTCGCGCTCGACTGGGACGACGGGAGCCGCTGGGACGCGTGGGTGCTCACGCTGGCTTCCGGGTTGAAGGTGTACTGCGACACCGGACACGACGAGACACGGGTCCTCGCGTCGGGCGGCCGGAACGTCGGCGAGGAATCCGACCGGGCGTTCCTCCAGCTGCTCGGCGAGTCGGCCGGCGAGCACTTCGGGATCGAAATCGGCGGAAGCGTGCCGTCCAGGGTGCGCTCGTCGATCGACGATCGCGAGTTCCTGGTCGACGTGTTCGTGGATCTGTTCGAGGTCGGCCGCATGGAAGGCTCGCTGCGGGCCGAGATGGCCCGGCGCGGCCTGTCGAGCGCCGGCGCGGACGCCACGGGGCGCGATCTGCGCACGGAGGTCGCGCGCTGGCTGGATGCTGCGATCAAGTCCGGCTGACGGAGCAGTCGTCTCATGCCTCACCAGTGCCGGCGGCAGCACGCCGCCGGGCGAACCGCGATACTATTCCGCTGCCGCGCCTGAACCTGTCTCCGGCACGGGCATCGGCCCGTTCGAGAAGCTGGAACCCCTCGGTGCCGCCGACGTGGGCGACGTGTATCGCGCCCGTGACAGCGGCCTGGGGCGGGAGGTCCAGGGACGGCCGCAGGCGATCTTCACGCTACTTCCCGCACACCCGATGCCGCTGACCGTCCTCTGCGTGGCCACCTACCGGAAGGGGGACGAGTTCCTGCGCGAGTGCCGGCGCCTGGGCTGCCGCGTGCTCCTGCTCACCGAGGAGAAGTTGCGCGAGTCCGACTGGCCGCGCGACGCGATCGACGCCTTCTACTACCTGCGACGCGACATGCCCGAGGACGACATCCGCAAGGGCGCAGCGTTCATGGCGCGCACCGAGCACGTCGATCGGATCGTCGCGCTCGACGACTTCGACGTCGAGCTCGCCGCCATGCTGCGCGAGTACCTGCGGGTGCCCGGGATGGGCGTGACGGTGGCCCGGCGCTTCCGGGACAAGCTCGTCATGCGCGAGACCGCGCGGGCTGCGGGCATCCCCTGCCCCGAGTTCGTGCATCTCCTCAACCACCGTGTCGTCGCCGGGTGGACCGACCGAGTGCCCCCGCCGTGGGTGCTCAAGCCGCGCTCGCAGGCTGCGGCCATCGGCATCCGGAAAATTGCCTCGCCGGACGAGCTGTGGCGGACCGCGGAGACGCTCGGGGACGGGCAGGCGGATTACCTGCTGGAGCAGTTCCTGCCGGGCGGGGTCTATCACGTGGACTCGCTGGCCTTCGACGGCCGTGTCCGGTTCGCCGTCGCCAGCCGCTATCGCACGCCGCCCATGGCAGTGGCGCACGAAGGGGGCATCTTCGTCACGATGACGCTGCCCGCCGGCCACCCGGAGTCGGAGCCCCTCCTGCCGCTGAACGACCGGCTCCTGTCCGCCTTCGGCCTGGAGCGCGGCGCCTCGCATACGGAGTTCATCCGCGGCCACGATGGGCAGTGGTACTTTCTCGAGACCTCGTCGCGCGTGGGCGGCGCATACATCGTGGACGTCGTCGAGGCGGCGACCGGGGTGAACCTGTGGCGGGAGTGGGCCCGTGCGGAGGTCACGGGCACCGACGCGTTCGCTCTCCCGCGAGCCCGCGAGCGCTGCGCCGGAATCGTCCTGTCGCTCGCGCGTCAGGAGTGGCCCGACACGAGCGCCTACACCGATCCCGAGATCGCGCTCCGCATCAGGAAGGCTCACCACGCAGGGCTCATCGTCGCTGCCGATCGTCCTGAACGGGTCGAGGCTCTGCTCGACGAGTACGCCCGGCGATTCCGGGTCGACTTCCACGCGTCGGCCCCGCCGCCGGAGCGGCCGCTCGACTGATGCGGCCTCCGCGACGGCCTGCGCCGGGCGCCCGGCGCGTGCTCAAGGCCGTCTACTCGCCCCAGCTGGACAACACCCGCGATATCGACGTGTTCCTGCCGCCGTCTTACGCGCGCGTGCGGCGGCGCTATCCGGTGGTTTACATGCAGGACGGCCAGAACCTGGCCGATCCGGACCGCGCGTTCGCGGGCACGTGGGAGCTGCCCGGGGCCATCGAGCAGCTCGCGGCCAGGACCATCGAGGCCATCGTGGTCGGAATCCCGAACCTCGGGACGGCGCGGATGCGCGAATACAGTCCGTTCCACGACCCGCGGCACGGCGGCGGGCGCGGCGATGCGTATCTCGCGTTCCTCGAGCGGACGGTCAAGCCGCTCGTCGATCGGCGATTCCGCACGCGTCCCGAGCGCGAGTCCACCGTGGTGTTCGGCTCGTCGATGGGCGCGCTCATCAGCCTCTACGCGTTCTTCCGTGCGCCCGAGACCTTCGGCGCCGTGGGCGCGATGAGCCCCTCCCTGTGGTTCGCCTCGCGGGCCTTGACGGCCTATATAGAGAAGGACGGCAGCCCGCCCGGCCGCATCTACCTCGACGCGGGAACGGACGAAGGCGTCGTCATGCTGCGCGACGTGCACGGCCTGGTCGAGGTGCTGGAGCGCAAGGGGTATCGACGGGATGGCCCGCTGCGGCTGGTGGAAGCCCCCGGCGGACGGCACGAAGAGTCGCACTGGGCACGGCGGCTGGTCCCGGCGCTCGAGTTCCTGCTGCAGCCGGCATCGCGTCGGCCGCGATGACGGCTGGAGGCACGGGCTGGACGCTGCGGCCCGACACCGCCCGATTCTCTATAATCGAGCCCATGACGCCATCTGCACGCCGCGCCGCGATCGTGCTGGTCCTCTTCGCGTCTCTCGCGCTGGCCGCCCAGCCGGCTCGCGAGCCGGTCTCGGTGATGTCGTTCAACATCCGCTACGGCGACGCCAGGGACGGCGAGAACGCGTGGCCGCTGCGCCGGGACCTGCTGTTCGAGGTCGTGCGCGACGAGAACGCCGACGTCGTGGGACTCCAGGAGGCGCTCGACACGCAGATCAACGAGATCGTCGAGGCCGTGCCGGCATACGCCGTCGTCGGCGTGGGGCGCGACAACGGGCAGCGCGCGGGTGAGTTCTCGGCCATCCTCTTCAAGAAGGATCGCTTTGCCGTCGCGGAGGCGGGCACGTTCTGGTTCTCGGATACGCCCACCGTGCCGGGATCGAAGTCGTGGGGCAACTCGATCACCCGGATCTGCACGTGGGCGCGCTTCGTGCGGCGAGACGGCCTGCCGGTCTGGGTCTACAACGTGCACCTCGATCACCAGTCGCAGCCGTCGCGGGAGCGGAGCACCGAGCTGCTGCGGGATCGGATCGCCGCACGGCCGTTCCCGGAGGAGCCGGTCATCGTGACCGGTGACTTCAACGTGGGCGAGCAGAACCCGGCCCTGCACACCCTCGTGGGACCGCCGACGGGGGCCGGCGCGTCGGGCCCGCGGTTGTTCGTCGACACCTTCCGGGCCCTGCATCCCGACGAGACGACGGTCGGGACATACAACGCCTTCAAGTTCGGCACCGTCAGCGGCGACAAGATCGACTACATCCTGGTGCCGCCCGGCACCGAGGTCATGCGGGCCGACATCGTGCGCACCAGCCGCGGCGAGCGATACCCGTCGGATCACTTCCCGGTGGTGGCCCAGGTACGGTTCTCGCGCTGACTCGAACCCGGAACCCGGAACCTCGAACTTCGTCCCCTTGCCAGATAGCCAGGCTTGCTATATATAGTCAGCCTTATGATGATCTTCAGCGCCGAGCTGAAGAAGGGCAGCACGGAGATGCTGATCCTGTCGCTGCTCGAGGGGCGCGCGCGGCACGGCTACGAGATCGGCAAGCTCATCGAACAGCGATCGGGCGGCAAGCTCAAGTTCGCCCTGCCCTCGCTCTACCCGCGCCTGCTGCACCTCGAGAGCCGCGGCTGGATCAAGGGGCGATGGGTCGAGAAGCCCGGCGAGCGGCACCGCTGCTACTACCGCCTCACCGCCGAGGGGCGCCGCGTGCTGGCGCAGCAGCGGCGCACATGGAAGGCCTACATCGCCGCCGTCAACGAGGTCATGGGCACCGGTGATGCGTGACTGGAACGCCTACGTCCGTGCGCACCTGGCGCTGCCGGGCTTCACCCCGACGCGCCAGGCCCGGATTGTCCGGGAGCTGGCCGACCAGCTCGAAGACTTCCACCGCGAGGGCATCGCACGCGGCCTTACCGAGGCGGAGTCCGACGCGTTCGCGCGCCGGCAGATCGGCGACTGGGATCGCCTGGCGCAGGACGTCTGGCTGGCCGACCGCAGGCACGCACGGCCGCGCCTCGAGCGCGCCGCCCTGCGGCTCGAGGATGCTGCACCTGCACGATCGAAAGGATTCATGATGCTGGCCAATCTGCTGCACGACGCGCGCTTCGCCGTTCGCCAGTACGCGAGCACGCCGGGGTTCACGCTGGTGGCCCTCCTCACGCTGGCGCTGGGCATCGGCGCCAACACTGCGATTTTCAGCGTCGTCGACGGCGTGCTGCTCCGCCCGCTCCCCTACCCCGAGCCCGAGCGGCTCGTGCTCGTCAACGAGATCGTCCCGCAGTACGGGTCGTTCTCGGTCGCGCCGGCGAACTTCCTCGACTGGCGCCGGCAGAACACGAGCTTCGAACGGATCGCGACGTTCACGTCGAGCAGCGCCACGCTTATCGAGGGAGATACGCCGGAGCGCGTCGTGAACGCCACGGTATCGTGGGACCTCTTCGATCTGCTCCGCGTCCGGCCGGTCCTCGGCCGGACCTTCGCCGCCGGGGAGGACGCGCCGATGAAGAACCAGGTCGTGATCCTGAGCCACGGCATGTGGCAGCGGCGCTTCGGCGGCGATCCCGGAATCGTCGGGCGTCAGCTCTCGCTGAACGGGACGCCGTACGAGGTCATCGGGGTCATGCCGGCCGGCTTCACCTTTCCCTCGCGCGACGTCGAATACTGGGTGCCCATCGCGCTCGATACGGCGCAGCCGACCCGCGGAGGCCATTATCTCGCGGTCATCGCACGCCTGAAGGAGGGGGTGGCACTCCAGCAGGCGCGCGCCGAGATGAAGACGATTGCCGAGCGGCTGGCCATCGAGCACCCCGATACGAACCGCGACGAATCGGCCGAGATTATCGCGTTGCACGATGCGGCGGTGGGCCGCGTGCGGCCGGCCCTCCTCACGCTGCTCGCCGCGGTGGGCGTCGTCGTGCTCATCGCCTGCGCAAACATGGCGAACCTGCTGCTGGTGCGCGGATCGGGCCGTGGCAGGGAGATCGCCATCCGTACCGCGCTCGGCGCCGGTCGTCGACGCATCGCCCTGCAGATGCTCGCCGAGAGCGTCGTCCTCGCCGTGGCGGGCGGGGCGCTCGGGCTCCTGCTCGCGTATCTGGCCATTCCGACCATCCAGACCTTGGGGACGGACAGCGTCCCGCGCGTGCAGGACGTGGCGATCGACGGCCGGGTGCTGGCGTTCACCCTCGTCCTGTGCCTGGTGACCGGCATCGTGTTCGGCGTGGTGCCGGCGTGGCAGGCATCACGCGCCAGCGTGAGCGACGTGATGAAGGAGGGAGGCCGCAGCTCCACCGGATCGGGCGGCCGCTGGCTGCGGAACGCGCTCGTGACGGCCGAGGTCGCGCTCTCGCTCGTCCTGCTCGTCGGTGCCTCCCTGCTGCTGCGCAGCTTCGACCGGCTGACGCAGGTGGATCCGGGGTTCCGGGCGGAGGGGGTCCTCAGCTTCCGGGTCTCGCTGCCACCAACGGCCTACCCCGAAGACGCCCACCGGCAGGCCTTTTTCGGTCAGCTCCTCGAGCGGCTGCGGGCGCTGCCGGGGGTCATGGCCTCGGGCATGATCCAGTCGCTCCCGATTCGGGGGGACTACGTGCTCTCGTTCACCGTTCAGGGGCGGCCCACGCAGCCGGGCAAGGATCCTTCGGCGAACTACCGGGTCGTCTCGCCGGGATCCTTCGAGGCGCTCGGGATTCCGGTGCGCCTTGGCCGCGCGTTCACCGACCGCGACGCGGCAGGCGGCCCCCTGGTCGCAATGGTGGATGAGGCCTTCGTGCGTCGGCATTTCCCGGGCGAGGATCCCATCGGCCGCGGCATCGACATCGGCAACGGCACCGACGGGTTCTACGAGATCGTGGGCGTCGTCGGGGATGTCCGCTACGGCGGCCTCGACGCCAGGGCCAACCCGACGATGTACGTGCCGTACGAGCAGGACGTGTTCAGCACCATGTGGGTCGTCACGCGCACCGCGGGCAATCCACGCGACCTCCAGGGACCCGTGCGGGGAGTCGTGAAGGATCTGGATCGCGGGCTGCCCGCCTACCAGATGAGCGCGCTGTCCGACATCGTCAGCAACTCGCTCGCGGAGCGGCGGTTCTCGATGTTTTTGCTCGGCCTCTTCGCGCTCGTGGCGCTGTTCCTGTCGGCAGTCGGGCTGTACGGCGTCATTTCGTACAGCGTGAGCCAGCGGACGCAGGAGATCGGGCTCCGGCTCGCCATCGGCGCTCCCCGGGGGCACCTGCTCGGCATGGTCATCGGCCAGGGCATGAGGCTGGTGGTGACCGGCATCATCGTGGGACTTGCCGGAGCCGTCGCCCTGGCCAGGTCTGTGTCGAGCCTCCTGTTCGAGGTGACGCCGTTCGATCCCCCCAGCTATGCGGCCACCGCACTCGTCCTCGTGTCAGTGGCCGCGCTCGCGTGTTACGTTCCCGCCCGCCGCGCCACGCGGGTCGATCCGATCGTCGCGTTGAGGTGCGAATGATTAGCGGCACCGGTGCCCAGGGTGCCCTTTACACCCGCTTCTGCTTCCACCCCCCTCTCCGAAACAGCAGCGCGCTGACGACGGCGAGGGTCGAGTAGGCGACGGTGAGGGCGATGAACACGCCCAGGGGACCCAGGCCGAGGTGCACCGAGAGCCACCAGGCCAGCGGGATCTCCCACAGCCAGAAGACGAACAGGTTGATGACGGTCGGCGTCCACGTGTCGCCGGCGCCGTTGAACGCCGAGGTCAGTGTCATCCCGCACGCGTAGAACAGGAATCCCAGGCTCACGATCCGCAGGCACGACACGGCGAACGGCTGCACGGCCGGATCCGTCGTGAACGCGGCGGTGATCGGGTTCGCCGCGAGCAGGAAGAGGAGCCCGACGCAGCCGAGGAAGGCCATGTTGTACACGGCGGCCGTCCACACCGCGCGCTCGGCGCGGTCCGGCCGGCCGGCCCCCAGGTTCTGGCCGACCATCGTGGCCGCGGCATTGCTGATCCCGAAGGCGGGAAGCAGCGCGAACACGATGAGCCGGATGCCGATCGTGTAGCCCGCCAGCGCCGAGCTGCCGAAGACCGACAGGATCCGCACCAGGCCCACGTAGCTCGCCGTGCCGATCAGGATCTGGATCGTGCCGGAGCCCGAAAGGCGCAGCACGCTCCGCATCACGGGGAGATCGAGCCGCAGATCCCGGCGCGTCATCCGCACCCGACCGTGGCCGCGCGCGAGCGTGACGAACTGCAACAGGACGGCGGTGCCCCGGCCCAGGTTCGTCGCCACGGCCGCGCCCGTCACGCCGAGCTCGGGGAACGGCCCGAGCCCGAAGATGAACAGCGGGCCCAGCACGATGTTCAGCAGGTTGCCGAGCCAGAGCACCCGCATGGCGATGGCCGCGTCGCCCGAGCCTCGGAACACGGCGTTCAGCATGAAGAGCAGCACGATCGTCGCGTTGCCGCCGAGCATGATCGTCGTGAACGCGCTGCCCGTGCGGATCACTTCCGGCGAGGCGCCCATGATTGCCAGGAGGCCGGGCGCGCTCGGCGCTGCGACGGCTGCGATGACCCCGGCCACGATCACGCCCAGCAGGATCGACTGCCCGGCGGCCCGTGCCGCCCCCGCCGGGTCGTGCTCGCCCATGCGCCGGGCGACCAGCGCCGTCGCGCCGATCGACAGCCCCATGGCCGCCGTGTAGATCAGCGTGAGCATGGATTCGGTGAGCCCCACCGTCGCCACGGCGTCGGCGCCGAGGTGCGCGACCCAGAACACGTCGACGACCACGAAGATCGATTCCATGGCCATCTCCATGACCATGGGAACGGCCAGCATGATGACGCCGCGGCCGATGGGTGCGGTCGTGTAGTCGAGGGAGGAGCCGCGCACGGCCTCGCGGAGCGTGCTCCAGACGCCCGCGCGCGCCGCCGCGGCCCCTGCAGGGGCGATGGGACTCTCGACGCTCGAAGAAGACATGATGCCACCACGCATTCGATGCGGCGCCCGGCAGGACGGCCGCGGGCACGTTGAGGCCAACGCACGAGCGCACGCGATTTCCGTGGCTCCCTGCGGCCTGGCGATTGAAAAATGTCCGGGAAGACGAAGTGTCCGCGGACGCGACCGCTAGAAGCGATCGGTCGGGGACGTCACCGGGGACCCGGTCGGGACGATGGGTCGAATTCGCATCGGCGTGAGGGGAACGACTATAGCGCAGATCCCGGAGAGCTGCAAGCGCTGACCGCCGATGCGGCCGAGTCGAGACCGGCCGTCGACGCCATCATCGGTGTGCTTCCGTGGCGGTGTTCGTCCGTGTTCGTCCGTGGCGGTGTTCGTCAGTGGCGGTGTTCTTCTGTGTTCGTTTGCGGCGGCAGGTACTTCTCGAGCCACGCGCGCACCTCGCGGTAGAACACGCGGCTGTTCTCCCCCTTCAGGATCCAGTGGTTCTCGTCCGGCCAGACGAGCAGCCGGCTCGGCACGTTCATCCGCTGCAACGCCGCGAACATCGCGAGCGAGTTGCCCTCGGGCACACGATAGTCGTTCACGCCAATCGAGATCAGCATCGGCGTGCTGAAACGGCCCGCCCTGGCGAGCGGGCTCTGCTCGATCCACCTGGCCGGGTTCTCCCAGTAGGGGCCGCCCATCATGATTTCGCGATGGTAGATCGCGTCGCTCGTGGCCCATTGCATGTCCAGCGTCGCCAGGCCCGCGTGGCTCACGAGCGCCTTGTACCGGGTCGTCGTCCCCGCGAGCCAGTTCGTCAGGTGGCCGCCGTAGCTGGCGCCGCCCGCCGCCTGCCGGGCCCCGTCGATGAAGGGGAAGCGCTTGATGGCCTCGTCGGCCGCGTCGTTGATGTCCTCGGCCGGACCGGCCAGCGGATCGCCGAGGATGTCGAGCGTGAACCGCTCGCCGTAGCCCGTCGAGCCGCGGTAGTCGGTCATGAGCACGACGAAGCCGGGTTGCCCCAGCAGGTGGTAATTCCAGCGGTATGTGATCGCGTCGCGCCACATGCTCGCATGGCCGCCGTGGATCAGGACGAAGAGCGGGTACTTCCGCGTCTCGTCGAATCCCGGGGGCAGCGCGAGGAAGCTGTGGATGCGGCGGCCGTTCCGTCCAGCGAACTCGAACTCGCGCAGGGGCAGCCAGTCGAGTGCCGAGGCCTGTTCCCGGTTGAGCGACGAGAGGAACGTCCGCGTGCCGCTGCCCGGATCGACTCGCACGATCTCGGCGGGACTCACGGCGCTCTCCCAGCTCGCCACGATCTGCGGCGTGCTGCCGGCGCGTGCCACCTGCACGCCGGTGTAGACGCCCTGCGGCGCATCGACGAGCAGCTTCGTCGCGCCGCCTGCCACGGGCACGGTGTAGATACGCTCGTGCCCGGCGTCCTCCGCCGTCAGGTAGACGCTCTGGCCGTCGGCCGCGAAGGTCCAGCTCGACACGGCGCGATCGAGGTCGTTCGTCACGACCGTCACCGCACCGGTCCAGGGCCAGGCGGCACAGCCCAGCCGTCTCAACGCGTAAATCGCCGGCTTCGCGTCCGTCATCGTGAAGCACAGGCCGCGGCCGTCCGGCCGGAAGACCGGGCCGTCGACATCCCACCCGTCGAGGGCGAGCCTGACCGGTTCTCCGCCGGCGACGGGGACCTGCCAGAGGTGGGTGACCACCATCGCGCGCGCCGCGCGATCCGCCTGATCGGCCGCGCTGAAGACCACGGACTGACCGTCGGGCGCGAACACGGCGCCGAGCGTGTTGCCGCCAAATCCGGGTGAGGCCGCGAGCGTCGTGCCGCCCAGCAGGCTGCGCGATGGGGCCTTGCCGTCGATCTCCACGATCCAGACGTGCGTCTTCGCCTCCTCGAGCCACCGATCCCAGTTGCGCACGGGAAACGTGTCGTACACGCGCGCCTTCGACTTCGCCGCCTTCCGCTCCTGAGCCGCCTTGCGGTTGGACTCCTCGTCGGTGGCCCCCCGCCACATGGAGGCCTGGAAGAGCAGCCTCCGGCCGTCCGGGCTCCAGCGCGGCGCGCTGGCCGCGGTCGGGGCGTTCGTCACACGCTGGGCTTCACCGCCGCGCGCAACGTCGAGCACATAGATCTGCGCCACCTCGTCATCGTCGCGCCGGGCGGCGAAAGCCAGGCGCGTGCTGTCGGGGCTCCACGCGGGTCCGTTCTCGGCGCCGCGATTCGAGGTCAGGCGCCGGGCCGGCGCGCTGCCGTCCGCCGGCACGATCCAGAGATCGCTCACCTCCTGCTGGGGATCGTAGGAAGGCTCTGAGACCGCGAACACCACCCACTGGCCGTCGGGAGAGACGACCGGTCCCCCCACCCGTTTGAACGCCCAGAGCCGCTCGTGCGTGAGCGTCTCCTTCTGGGCAGCCGCACTGCCAGGCGCCGCGAGCAGCGCGAGGCCGATGACGAACAGGCGACGGCTGAACTTCGACAGCATGTCGGGATTATGGCGGTTTCAGTGCCGCGCTGCCAGCCTGAAGCAGGGTGCTGAGAAACGCCTGAAGCCCGGGGCAACGGAAAAGGGAACGGCCGGCATCCCCGCCGCAGCCGGGTGGCGGGGTCCCCGGCCGTTTCTCGTTTACGAGGGTAGAAGGCCCTGCCCCGCAGGGCGGTCACAAAGGAGCAGCACCCATGGCAGTCGAAACGGCCCAGCCCCGCCGCGAGCGGACCCCGTTGAACGGCGTAGACACACCGAAACTGTTCGCCACCCTGGACGTGGTCAAGGCCACGCCGGACCTGGCCCGGTTCTGCTTTCGCGCCACCAGCAAGTGGGTCAGTGGCACGTACAGCGAGACCACCATCGAGGCCTTCACGGGCGCCGGCGGCCAGCACGAGCACCGGACCACCTTCCGGTACGGCGCGGATCATCCGGCCGTGCTGGTCGGCGAGGACCGCGGGCCCACGCCGGTCGAGTTCCTGCTGCACGCGCTGGCCGCGTGCCTGACCGCCGGCATCGGAAACATCGCCGCCGCACGCGGAGTGACCCTCACCGAGGTGAAGTCCACCCTCGAGGGCGACATCAACCTGCTGGGCATTCTGGGTCTCTCGGACCAGGTGCGGAACGGCTACGAACGCCTGCGCGTGAACTTCACGATTGCGGGGGACGCGCCCCCGGCCAAGCTGAAAGAGATCGTCGAGCAGTCGCGGGCCCGGTCGGCCGTCTACGACGTGCTGACCAATGGCGTGCCCGTCGACATCTCGGTCCAAGCGTCACCAGGCTCAGGGCTCTAGGCTCTGGGCTTTTGCTAGAGCCCAGAGCCCTGAGCCCAGAGCCCTTCGAGGATCCACCCATGACTACCTATGACGCGATCGTCGTCGGGGCGCGATGCGCCGGCGCGGCTACGGCGATGCTGCTCGCCCGCCGCGGGATGCGTGTGCTGGCGATCGATCGCGGCCAGTACGGCAGCGACACCTTGTCGACGCATGCGCTGATGCGGGGCGGCGTGCTCCAGCTCGCACGCTGGGGCGTGCTGCGGGCCATCGTGGCCGCGGGCACGCCTGCAGTGCGCTCCGTCTCGTTCTACTACGACGGCGAGCGCGTGCAGGTCCCGATCAAAGCGCGGGACGGCGTCGAGGCGCTGTTCGCACCGCGGCGCAGCGTGCTCGACCGGCTGCTCGTCGACGCGGCCCGCCACGCCGGCGCAGAAATCGCGTATCACACGCGGCTCGGCGGGCTGATGCGGGCACCCGACGGCCGCGTGCGCGGCGCGGTGCTGGAGGGGCCCAACGGCGGTGGCCGCCGCGTGCCGGCGCGCATCGTGATCGGTGCGGACGGCCTGCGATCCACGATGGTGCAGCTGGTCGGGGCCGTGCCCTACTACGTAGGACGGCACTCGAGCGCGGTCGTGTACGGGTACTGGCCTGACATGGACGTGCGCGAGTACGAGTGGCATTTCATCGCGGGCGCCAGCGCCGGCGTGATCCCCACCAACGACGGGCAGACGTGCGTCTTCGCCTCCACGCCGGCGGCGCAGTTCCACGACGTCTTCGGCGGGCACGTCGCGGCCGGGTACCTGCGAACGCTGGAGCGGGTGGCACCCGCCATCGCGGCCGCGGTCGGCCGGGCTTCCCGAACCGTCTCGCTGCACGGGTTCCCGGGGCACGCCGCGTTCCTCCGTCAGAGCGTCGGCCCCGGCTGGGCCCTGGTGGGCGACGCCGGCTATTTCAAGGACCCGCTCACGGCACACGGCATCACCGACGCGCTGCGCGACGCCGAGCTCCTCGCCGACGCGATCGCCGAGGGGACCGACGCGGCGCTGGCCAGGTATCAGCAGCAGCGCGACGAGCTCTCGCGAGGCGTGTTCGACGTGACCGATGCCATCGCGGCCTACGACTGGACGATCCCGGAGGTGCGCGTGCTCCACGAGCTGCTGGCGCGCGAGATGTCCAGGGAAGTGACGGCCATGACGCGCTGGGGCCCGACGGTCACGGCTGCGTGAGCTGCGCGCGGACCTCCTCGGCCCAGTGCTGCACGTAGACCAGCTCGGCGGTGGCGGGCGCGCGCGCGGGGGCGCCGAGTATGAAGAGGAAGCGGCGGCCGTCGGCTGAGACCTCGTAGTCGGCCCCGAGCCGGCCGCCGAACGGCTTCACCCGGAAGAGGCGCCGCGGCGGCGCCGCCGCAAAGCCGCCGCCGACACTGACGGCTGCCGAGAGCAGGCCGCTCTCGTCGACGAAGAACAGCTCGCGGCCGTCCCGGCTCCAGCGCGGCGATGTACCTCCGGCGGTCGAGACCTGCCACCGTCCCGCCCGAACCTCGGGATACGGCCGGACGTACACCTCGAACCGGCCGGACTCGTCCGATTGATAGGCGAGCCACCGGCCGTCGGGTGAGACGTGCGGGTCGAGCTGGGCGAACTCGCCGTCGAGCAGCACCCGGACGGTCTGATCGGGCGGCGTCACGCTCGCGATCGCCTGCTGGCGGAAGCTGCGGAAGACGGCCAGCAGCAGCGTCCGGCCATCCGGCGTCCAGGAGTAGGGGCTGTGGATGGGGCCATCGGTGGAAGTCAGCCGCTCGGTCGGTCCCGCGCCCTGGGCGTCGCGGACGAAGATGCCCGGGCCCTCCCGCTCCGACCGGAACGCGATTCGGGTCCCATCGGGCGACCACGTCGGCATCGTTTCGATCGTGGGCTCGAACGTCAGGCGGCTCAACGTCCGGCGCTCGAGATTGGCCACCCAGACGTCGGTGTTGCCGCGCTCCCTCTGCGTCAAGGCTACCGCCCGGTCATCGGGCGACAGCGACACCCGCGTGTACGGCCCTGGCTCGAGATCGACGTCCGTCTGACGGCCACTCCGATCGAACCACACCAGTCGCTGCACGCTCCCGACTTCCTGGCCGGCCGGCAGATAGGTCAGCGACCCGTCTGAGGCCGTCGCGAAGTGCAGGACCGCGTTGTCCGTGTGCTCGATGCCCTCCACGAGCGGCACCGCCGGGCCCGTCAGGGCGTGGCGGACGGCGTCGAAGGGGGCTCCCCACAAGGAGCCGCTTCGCGAGAACACGAGGATCCCGCCTGGCAGGAACCGCGCGTGCGTGCCCTCGGCCAGCACGCGTATCTCGCCCGACGGCAGCCGGAGCGCGATGTGCCGTCCGGCGCCGCTCACGATCGTGAAGAGGAGCGTCCGGCCATCGGGCAGGCCCTGCGGCAGCAGATGCAGTGTGGCGCCACGGCTCGTGTCGAGCGCGGTCAGCGGAACCGGGGCGCCGCCGGATGCCGGGACCCGCTGGAGGACGCGCCCGGTATTCGTCGCGAAGACGATCGAGTCGTCCGGCAGCCAGGCCGCAGTCGCGCCGCCGGGCGCCTGGCAGATCACGACCGGAGATCCGCCCGTCAGGGACACGCGCTTGAGCACCCCGTCGCTGTCGAACCCGAGCGAGCGGCCGTCGGGGGAGAAGAACGGGCCGGTCGCGTTCTCGGTCCCCTCGATCGGCCGCGGTTCGAGCGCGTCCAGGTCGCGCCGGAAGAGCTGCACGGCGCCGTTGCGACTCGCGCGATAGACGATCGTGCGGCCGTCTGGCGACAGGGCCACCGCAGGTTGAAAGCCCGTGACCGGGATGTCGCCGGCGGGCAATGGCACCATGAAACGCGACACGCTCCGCGACGGCGCGGCCTCCCGGCGCAGGACGAGGAACGTTGCGAGCACGCCGAGGGCCAGGCCCATCAGGACCAGCATGGCCTGCAGCAGCCGGGGCGGCACGGCGGCAACGGCCGGACCGCGCCCGGCAGGCGACGCATCGTCGAACTCCAGCAGCGCATCGCCGATGTGCCCGAGCCGGCGGCGCGGGTTCTTTTCCAGCGCACGCCGGAGAAGGCGGCGAATCGACTCCGGGGTCGAGGCCGGCAGCGCGTCGAAGTCCGGGTTGCGCTCGAGCACGCGCGCCATCACTTCGGTCGCCGACGCGCCCGGAAAGGCACGGACCCCGGCCAGCATTTCGTACACGATGCAGCCGAACGCCCAGATGTCGGCGCGCTCGTCGACCGGCTCGCCCCGGACCTGCTCGGGGCTCATGTAGGCGGGCGTCCCGAGCAGGATGCCCGGCGACTCTCCCGTGAGATCCTCGTCGGAGTTCGGCCACAGGGGCTCGGGCGCCAGCGCTTTCGCGAGGCCGAAGTCCAGGATCTTGATCGCGCCATCCGGGGCGAGCTTGATGTTGGCCGGCTTGAGATCCCGGTGCAGGATCCCGCGTGCGTGAGCGGCCTCGATGGCTTCGGCCACACGCCGGCCGATGGCCAGCGCCTCGCTCACCGGCAGCGCGCGCGCATCCAGGCACTGCGCGAGGGTGGGGCCCTCCACCAGCTCGAGCACCAGCGCTTCGATCTCCCCGTCCTCGGCAACCCCGTAGATGGCGCCGATGCCCGAGTGACTGAGGGAGGCCAGGGTCCGCGCCTCGCGCTGAAACCGGGCGATGCGCCCCGGCTCGCGTGCGAACCGCGCGCGAAGCACCTTGAGGGCGACGTCGCGGTGGAGGCGCTGGTCGCGGGCGCGGTACACCTCACCCATGCCCCCGCGTCCGATGAGCGCCACGATTTCGTAATGCTCCACCCTGGCGCCCGGCGTCAGCAGCAGGCCCGACTCCTCCGGCCCGAGGCTCTGTACGACCTCCTCCCCGAGCGTTCCCGACAGCGCGCCTCCAGGCACGAGGAATCCGTCGTGGCTCGCCGCTTCGGCCACGACGGCCTGCAGCGCGGCAAGCAGTTCCGCGTCGGCGCCTGTGGCGCGGCGGAGGAACGCGTCGCGCTCGTGGGCGGGTAGAGCCAGCGCCTCGTCCAGGAGCTGGTCGGCGTGGGGCCATCGGGTCAGGTCGGGCATCATCACGCCAGCTCACGCCGGAGCCACGCCTTGGCCTTGAACCACTCGCGCTGCGCGGTTCTCACCGACATCCCGAGCGCCGCGGCCGTCTCCTCCTCGGTAAGGCCGGCGAAGTACCGGCATTCCACGAGCCGGGCCAGGCGCTCGTTCACGGACGCGAGCTTCGTCAGGGCGCGATCGATCTCCAGCACCTGGTGCGATTCGCGGGCCGCCGGCTCGTGGACGTCATCGAGCGGCACCACCCCACGATCCCCCCCACGTTTGAGCCGTGCACGCCGGCGCGCGTGGTCGACGATGATCTGCCGCATGGCCATCGCCGAGACGGCGAAGAAGTGCCCGCGATCGCGCCAGGTCGCGCGCGTCTGGTCCACGAGGCGCAGATAGGCTTCGTTGACGAGCCCCGCCGTCTCGAGGCTGTCGCGCCCCCCGCGCCGCCGCAGCTGCGCCCGGGCCATCCGCCGCAGCTCGTCATGCACCAGCGGCACGAGCTGATCGAGAGCGGCGGCATCACCGCCACCGTGGGCATGGAGCAGTCGGGTTATGTCCGCCACGAAAAAACACCGCCACGGAACAACACGAAAAAACACCGCCACGGAACAACACGGAAAACATCGCCACGGAACAACACGGACGGACACGGATTGGCGACGGGCAACCTGGAGTCTGAGCCTGGAACACAGCCCACGGGAACGCGGAACCTGGAATTTGAACCTGGAACCTTGAACCCGGAGCCCGGAACCTGGAACAGAACCTGGAACCCCTGGAACCTGGAACCTGGAACATGGCACCGGGAACCGAACCTGGCACCCGGAACCTGGAACCCGGAACCTGAACCGTATGATCCAAGAAGTATAATCCGCGCGGAACGCCGCACGTCCGGAGTCCTCATGACCATTTCGTGTCCTCTTCCGGCGCTTCTCTTCATGCTCCAGGCGGCTGTGCCCGGAAGCCCAGCCAAGCCACCGGCGAGGAGCCGGGGGACGCTGCCGGGGCAGCGGTAAACGCTGACGACCATGCGGATCGCGCAGGGCACCCGGCTGGGCCCGTACGAGATCGTGAGCGCCCTCGGATCCGGCGGCATGGGGGACGTATACAGCGCGCGCGACACGAGGCTGGATCGGCTCGTGGCGCTGAAGACCGTCAAGAGCGATCTCGCCGGAGACCTGGAGCGGCGCGCGCGCTTCGAACGCGAGGCGCGCGCCATCGCCTCGCTGACGCATCCTCACATCTGCACGCTCTACGACGTCGGCCTCGCGAAGCTCCCGGGGCTGGACGACGAGGTCGCCTATCTCGTGATGGAGCTGATCGAAGGCGAGACGCTGGCCGATCGTCTGGCCCGCGGGGCGCTCCCGCTCGCCGACGCGCTGACGATCGCCGCCCAGGTTTCGCAGGCGCTCGACCGCGCGCACCGCCAGGGTATCGTGCACCGGGACCTGAAGCCGGCGAACATCATGCTGGCGGGCGGACGTGCCGGGGCCTCGCCGCACGTGAAGCTGCTCGACTTCGGACTCGCCCGCCTCCGCGCCGACGAGGCGCCCGTCGTGGACGACGCGACCCGGACGTCCGGCGTGACGAGCGACGGCGTCGTGATGGGCACGCTGCAGTACATGGCTCCCGAACAGCTCGAGGCGAAGGGCGTCGACCAGCGCGCGGACATCTTCGCGCTCGGCGCGATCCTGTACGAGATGGTGGCCGGTCGGCGCGCCTTCCAGGCATCGAGCAACGCCGGGCTGATCAGCGCGATTCTCGCCAGCGAGCCGGCGCGCCTCTCGTCGGTCGTCCCGCTCGCGACGCCGGCGCTCGAGTCGGTCGTCCACGGCTGTCTGGCCAAGGACCCGGACGCGCGCTGGGCCTCGGCGCAGGATGTGCGGCTCCTGCTGGCTGGGGTCGACACGACCGCGGGCGCGGAACCGCCGCCGCGCGTACGCGGGAATCGCCGCGAGTGGCTCGCCTGGGCTGTCGCGGCGCTGGCGGCTGTCGCGGCCGCGGTCCTCGCCTTGCGCCAGCCGGCTCCGTCAGGCGGAACGGGCCAGCGGACGGTGCTCTCGGTCCTCCCGCCTGAAGGCACGCTCCTCACCAACGGCGAGGCGCCGCAGATCTCCCCCGATGGCCGCACCGTCGCGTTCGTGGGCACCGATCGGACGGGCACGACCCGGCTCTACGTGCGCGAGCGATCCGGCACCGAGCCGCGCGCCCTGCCCGGCACCGAGGACGCCACCCTGCCCTTCTGGTCCCCCGACGGAAGCTCGCTGGGGTTCTTCGCGAACGCGCGCCTGAAGCGAATCGGCGTCGCCGGGGGCGCCGCCCAGACGCTGGCGCCGGCACCCATTCCGCGGGGCGGCTCCTGGAACCGCCAGGACGAAATTCTTTTCGTGCCGAGCCCGAACCAGGCTCCGCACCGCATCCCGGCAAGTGGAGGAACGGCGATACCCGTGCCGGGCAATCTCTCGGACGAACGCCGCTGGTTCCCGTTCTTCCTGCCGGACGGCCGTCATTATCTGTACATCGGCACCTCGCCGAGCCTGAGCCCGAGCGCCCGGTTCGCACGCGTGGGCTCACTGGACTCGTCCGAGGTCAAGGACCTCGTGCAGACGCCGGCAAACGCCGTCTACGTCGAATCGGGTCATCTCGTGTACCGCCGCGAGGAAACGCTCGTGGCTCACCGCTTCGACGCTGAACGTCGCGAGCTGATCGGCACCCCCGTTCGCGTCGTGGACGCCATCGGGTTGAATCCGATCACCTATCAGAGCCCGTTCTCGGTCTCCGCGACGGGCGTGCTGACCTATGCGACCTGGAAACCCGGGTGGGAGCTCGTCTGGATCGACAGACAGGGTCGACGCCTCGGGTCGGTGGGCGAACGGGGTGGCTACAATACTATCTGCCTCACGCCCGACGGACGTCACGTGCTGTACGACCTCTCCGACGACCGCACTGGAAGCGTGGACATCTGGTCTCTCGACCTCGAGACGGATCAGCCGTCGCGCATCACCTCGGATCCTGCGGTCGACTTCTTCGTCACGTGCTCGCCGACCAACCCGGAGGTAGTGTTCGCCACGCTGCGGCTGGGCGTGCCGCAGCTCTTCCGGGGCTCGCTCACGGCTCCGAACCGCGAGCAGCAGATCATGACCACAACCCTGCCTGTCGTGCCGACACAATGGTCGCGCGACGGCCGCGCGATCGTGTATTCGCAGCTGTCGCCGAAAACGAGCTGGGACGTGTGGATGCTGGATCTGGGCTCCGGCCGGACAACTGCCCTCGTACAGACCGAAGCCGACGAGGGCAGCGCGAGTCTGTCGCCCGACGGCCGCTGGATCGCCTACAGCTCGGATCGGAGCGGCCGATCCGAGGTGTGGGTTCAGCCGGTCCCGGCGACGGGGGCAGCCTGGCAGATCACCAACGACGGCGGCCGGCAGCCGATCTGGCGGCCGGACGGAGGCGAGCTGTTCTTCATCGGATCCGGCCGGAAGCTCTCGAGCGTGCCCGTGAGTTACAGCGCCGGAACGCTGAGGGCTGGCGTCGCGCGCGTGGTTTCCGACACTGCGCTCAGCAGCTGGGAACGCACGAGCCAGGGGCACCCTCTCGCGATCGCGCCGGACGGAGAGCGGATCCTGATCAGCCAGACCGTGCCGAACGTGGAAGCCATCATGGTCGTGCTCGACTGGCTGGCCGGGCGCGACACGCCCTGAAGAGCAGGCGGACTTGACCGGCCCCACGCCCGCTGCCGCAGCCCGGATGATTGGCCTGATCGCGCCCGGCGTGCTCTCGGTCGCGCTCATGGCTGCGGCGCCAGCCCAGGCGCCCGACGTCGACCAGGCCTTCGCGAAATTCTGGGCCGCGCGCGACCCGGCCGCCGCCGAGCGCGCCGCCGCGGCTGTCGTGCGGAGCGGCGCCGGCTTCGACGAGGTGCTCCGCCGCCTCAAGCAGGGCCGGCCGTACGCGCCGGACGTCCCGCGAGGCGTCGTCGCCGGACATCGACGCGCCGGCCTCGAGGGTGAGTTCCCCTACACGCTGGACGTGCCGCCCGACTACGATCCGTCCCGGGCCTACCAGGTGCGCGTGCACCTCCATGGCGGGGTCAACCGTGACAGGCCGGCGCAGGCCGGCCGCAACGGCATCGGCCGGCTCGCCGGTGCCACCCAGATCTACGTCATCCCCGGCGCGTGGAGCAGCGCGCCGTGGTGGAGCGACGCGCAGCTCGACAACCTGCGCTCGATCCTCGATGCGGTCAAGCGCACCTACAACGTGGACGAGGATCGCATCGTCGTGTCGGGCGTGTCCGACGGCGGCACCGGAGTGTACTACGTCGCGATGCGCGACACGACGCCGTACGCCGCGTTCCTGCCGCTCAACGCGGCGATCGTCGTGCTGCGCAGCCCGGATATCGGCGTCACGGGCGATCTCTTCCCGGGCAATCTCCGCAACAAGCCGTTCCTCGTCGTCAACGGCGGCCGCGATCAGCTGTATCCCGCCGCCATGGTCGAACCATACCTGGAGCACCTGCGCCGCGGCGGCGTGGAGATCACCTACCTGCCGCAGCCGGAGGCCGGACACGACACGTCGTGGTGGCCGCAGGTGCGCGAACCGTTCGAGGCGTTCGTATCGGCCCACCCGCGCGACCCGATGCCCGACCGACTGACCTGGGAGACGTCGGAGCCGCGCACCAGGGGCCGCGCACACTGGCTGCTGGTGGACGAAGTCGGATCGGCGCCGTCCGGTTCGCCGCTGCCGGATCTCAACGAGCTGCTCGTCGGAACGGAACAGGCGATGGAGAAGGTCCCGCTCTTCCGCCATCGGCGGCGACCCGGGCGTATCGATCTGGCGCGCACCGGAAACGTCATCGAGGTACAGACGCGGGGCGTGACGCAGTTCACGCTGCTGCTGTCGCCCGACCGGATCGCGTTCGACCGTCCCGTGACGATCAGGGTGGACGGACGCGTGGTCTTCGAGAACGCGGTCGAGCGCCGTGTGGAGACGCTGATGAAGTGGGCGGCCCGCGACAACGACCGGCGGATGCTGTTCGCGGCGGAGATCAGGGTCCGACCGGGCGACGGCCGGGTCGAAGCGAGATAGCCGGGATCAGTGGCTGGCCGTCTCGCCCGAGAAGCTCGAGAGCGCGGCCTCCTCCGAGTCGAACGACTCGAACACGGACGTGAGGCGGGTGATGGTCATCACCCTGAGGCTGCGCGAGGACAGGTGCAGCAGCTTCATGTCGCCGCCCTGCCGCCGCACGCTCAAGTACTTGCCGACCAGGACGCCCACGCCAGCGCTGTCGATGTAGGTCACGTCCTGCAGGTCGATGAGAATCTTGCGGCGCCCGCTCGAGATGAGCTGCTCGATCGTCTGGCGGAAGTCCGCCTCTCCGTCGTAAAGCACCAGGCGCCCGCCCAGGCCCAGCACCGTCACGTCCCCGACGGTCCGCTCATCAATAGTCATCGACGGTTCGGGTTGTGGTGAACCAGTCTACACCGGTCGCAGTCCGCAGAAAAATGCCGGCTCCGCCATTGCACCCCTTCCCGTTCTGCCTTGCCGTTTTTCCCTTCTCCCATCGCCTGGCGCCCTGGCGTCAGGACAGGAGCCACGCGAGATCCTCCGGGCTGAGGTCCTGGAGCGGGCCGGCGTTCTCCGACAGGATGGCGTCAGCCACCTCGCGCTTCGAGGCCTGCAGCTCGGCGACCTTTTCCTCGACCGTCTCCCTCGCGATCAGGCGATACGCGAACACCTGTCGCGCCTGCCCGATCCGATGGGCACGATCGATGGCCTGCGCCTCGACGGCGGGATTCCACCACGGATCGAGCAGGAACACGTATTCGGCCTCCGTCAGGTTGAGCCCCAGTCCCCCGGCCTTCAGGCTGATGAGGAAGAGCCCGCAGCGCGGGTCGGATCGGAAGCGGACGACCCGGGCCGCCCGATCCGTCGTCGCGCCGTCGAGGTACTCGTACACCAGCCCGTGCGAGTCCAGCTGGCGCCGCAGGATCGCGAGAAAGCTCGTGAACTGCGAGAACACGAGCGCCTTGTGCCCTTCGTCCACGATCTCGCCGAGCCGTGGGACGAGCACGTCGAGCTTCGCGCACGGCTCGGCAATGCGCGCTTCGTCGACGAGGCCCTGGTGGCAGGCGGCCTGCCGGAGCCGGAGCAGCGCCTCGAGGACCTGGATCCTGGACCGGTTCAGGCCGGAGCGCGCGATACGAGCCGACAGCGCCCGCCGGTAATGGTCGCGCAGCTGGTCGTAGAGCCGCCGTTGCGCCCCTTCGAGCTCGCAGTGGATCGTCTGCTCGGTCCGCTCGGGCAGCTCGGGGGCCACCTGCTCCTTCGTGCGTCTCAGGATGAACGGCCGCACGGCCCTGGCGATCACGGTCATGTTCTCGCGATCGAGGCGCCCGCGGCCGGCCGGGAGCAGCGGTGAGGCGGCCGATCCCAGCAGGCCTGGATTGAGGAACTGGAACAGGCTCCTTAGCTCCCCGAGGTGGTTCTCGACCGGCGTGCCACTCAGGGCGAGTCGGTGGTCGCCCCCGAGCAGCCGGACCGCCTTGGCGGAGGCCGTCCCCGCGTTCTTCACGGCCTGCGCCTCGTCGAGGATGACGTAGTCGAACGCGATCTCCCGCAAGAGTGCCGCGTCTCTTCGCAGCGTGCCGTACGTCGTCACGACCAGGTCGTGCGCCGCCAGGGGCTCCAGGCTGCGGCCGCTGCCTGTGTAGTCGAGGATGCGGAGGGAGGGGGCGAAGCGGCGCGCCTCGTCGATCCAGTTATAGACGAGCGACCGGGGTACGATCGCGAGCGACGGCCGGGCGGCAGGCGTGCCGGGCCGATCGGCGGCGGCGCGCTGCTCCGAAGCGCGCTCGACGAGGAGCGCTAGTACCATTACCGTCTTCCCGAGGCCCATGTCGTCGGCCAGGCAACCCCCGAATCCGAAGCGGCGGAGGTACGCGAACCAGCCGAGGGCTTCCCGCTGATAGAGGCGCAGGGCGCCGTGGAAACCGGCCGGCGCGTCGAGCGGCGCGATTCGTTCGAACGTCGCAAGGGCGGTCCGCGCACGGTTGAACGCCTCGTCCACGGAGACGGCCGCCTGGCTCGCCAGCAGGGCGTCGAGCAGCGCCGTCTGCGATGGCCGGAACCGCACGTGATCGCCCGAGGCTTCGCCGAACCGGGCAATCCCCACGTACCGCTGCAGCCATTCTTCGGGGACGACGCCGCGGCTCCCGTCGTCGAGGAGCACCGTGCCCTCGCCCCGCCGGATTGCCGCCAGCAGCTCGGGCACGGGCAGCGACCGGCCGTCACCGAAATCGGCCCGCCCGCGCAGCTCGAACCAGTCGACGCCCGTTGTGACCCGCATCTCGAGCTGGCGTGCGGGACGGAACACGCGACCGTCGGCCTCGACGCGCCAGCCCTCGTTCACCAGCGTCCGGACGGCACGTGGAAACTGATCGACGGCGACGATCAGCACCGAGCCGTTGTGCCCATAATCGTAGACGTAGTGGAAGCCGAGCTGCTGGAGCCGGTGGACCGCCCGGCTCTCTTCGTCGAGCGCGCGTCGAATGACGCGGCGGAGCGCCGCGTCGTAGGCCAGCCTGCCGGGCCCCGCTTCGACTGCCGTCCCGTCGTAATCGAAGTGGACGTGAGCCTGAAGGGACTCGCGCGTGTGGTAGTCGTAGGCAGTTGGCGGCCGGCGCGAGATACAAACACAGGGCCGGGGCACGACATCGCTCAGCGTATATCGCAGGACAGGCGGGAGACGTTCGGGTGCGACTCCGGAGCGCGCGAGCGCTTCAAGCAGCGAGTCTGTGGCTTCGGCCGGGATCGATACCGCACCCGAGCGCCTCAGGGCGATCACCCACGCAAGGCCGCCCTGATCGTCGAGGCGGGCCAGCCGACCGTCGGCGATGAGGAAGCCGTCCATCATCACGGCCGAGGGCTCCCGCGCGCCGAGTCGTCCCCCCGGCCTGACGAACGCGCCGTCGATGGTGAACGTGTAGCGATCGCCCTCGCGGGCCTCGACGACCGTCACGTCGAACCGCCACGGCGGTCCCGGATCCCAGGCGATCGGCTCGAGCGCGCCGTCCGGCCGGGCAAGCCTGGCGCGTCCCGTGGCGGCGACGAGCGGAAGCACCCGTAAGACGATCGGAGCGGCGACCCTGAATACGCCCTTCTCGGGGCCTCCGAGCGAAGCGTAGCCGAGCCGGTGCGCCCACTCGGTCTCGGCACCCGACAGCAGCGACAGGATCTCGCGGTCGGCTTCGTCGGCCAACGTGGGCAGCTCGCGGGGGCTGACCCAGGCCGGCTTTGGCCTGGACCATTCGCCGGACTTCTTCCGCTGCTGCGTCAGCACGCGCAGGCGCACGCCTGGCGTCGTGCTATCGGATCCAGCCTCGATGACGTAGAGAATCTGTTGATCGAGGAAGCGGGACGTGACGGCAACGCGCTCGCCTGCGGAGACTGCCTCGCGGACGTCGTCGAGCACCCGTCCCCATGCCGGGGCGCCGGGCGGGCTGCCCTGAGTCGCGTCGGACGCCGGCGGGTCAGCACCGTGGCTGGAGCTGGTCGTCGCGGCGGCGCTGGCATCGGCGACCAGGGCGCCGGCGTCAGGGATCAATCGGAGCCCGGGAGGCGGCAACCCGTTGATCCCAAGCAGCTGCCGGTCGTCAGCGACCAGCAGCACTGCCCAGATGTGCTTGCAGATCTGAAGCCGGTCCTCGAAGAACGGGCAGTCGCACGAGGCGGTGAAGGTCTCCCCCTGCCGCCGCACGTGGACGCGGTAGTCGCGGCTGCCATGGACCACTGCGTCCACGTCGTCCGTCCCGGTGCGCAGATTGCTGACGGCGCCCGCATGCAGGTAGCTGGCGCCCTTTCGGCGCACCTGGGGCGATACGGACCGAGACAGCGCGGCGAGGAACATCCGGGAGCCGGGAGTACCCCACCAGCATACTGCCTTCCCGCCAGCCCCTCAGATCGCGGCCACGGCCTTCAGCGGCAGACCGTCGCGAGGGTCCGGATCGACTCGACGCCCAGGAACGGCAGGCCGTCGAGATCGCCTTCCACCTCGGTGCGGCTCTCCCGCTTGCGCGTGTCGCCGCCGGCCGATTCAACCTCGGACTCGCTCCTGATCTTCACCTTGCCGCTGCCCTTGTCCGCCGCCTTGCCCTTGACCTCCACACGGTGTCCGACGTGGTCCTCGAGATCGTCAGCGTCCTCCCCCACCAGGATGTAGCTGGCGCTCGGGCCCTCTTTCCCGGCCGCCCGCGTGAGGACGAAGCCGTCCCTGGCCGATCGCTCCACGCACCCGGTCAGCCTCACGTCCCGGCCGTCCTCGACCGTAATCTTCGTTGTGGAGCGGCGTTCGACCTCCTGGGCCCCAGCCGCCACGCCGGCTACCGCCACCACCGTCACCAGCGTACCGATGAGCTTCTGCACGTGTCCCTCCTCTTCACCTCCAGTCCAACTGCCAGCTTCGTACCGGGACGACGGATCAGGTGGCTACTGTCGGGTTCAAGGTTCCTGGTTCCGGGTTCAGGGTTCCAGGTTCGGTTCCAGGTTCCGGGTTCCAGGTTCGCCGGTCGGCGCAACTGGGCCATTCCAGCTCTGGCGGACTCTCAACGTGGCTCACCGGCTGGAGAACCGGAAGCCTCGAACTGGAGCCACGGGTACTTCGTGAGCGTGATGGTCCACTCCGGATGTTTTCTTCTCGGTCATGGTGCGCCTCCGGCACCTCCGGCACCTCCGGCACCTCCGGCTCGTTCACGGCCCGCCGACGCTCGTCTCAGTAGCTTTCCTGCATGGCAACGCGGGGCTCGACACGGGCCGCTCGCCGCGCAGGCAACCACGCGGCCACGAGCGATACCATCGCAAGCACAGCGGCGCTCGCAATCAGTATTCGGGGATCGGACGGCGCAATCCCGAACGCAAGCGTTTCGAGCCAGCGCCCGAGGATCAACGCCCCGACGAGCCCGGCAGTGACGCCGGCGCCGAGGACACCGGCAGCCTGGCGGAAGACGAGCGCCCGCACTTGTCTGCCGGTCGCGCCGAGCGCGATTCGGATTCCGATCTCTGACGATCGCTGGCGCACGGCGTACGCGAGCACGCCGTAGAGACCGAGCGCAGCGAGCGCGAGCGCGATCATCGCAAACGCTCCCATGAGTGTCAGGGCGAATCGCTCCCGCCCCGTACCGCGCTCGACGACCTCCGCCATCGTCGCCGGTCGATGCACTACCAGTTCCGGATCGAGTCGGGCCACCTCCCGGCGGACCGCATTGAGCAACCCGTCAGTCGATCGGTCGGTCGCGACCACCTGAGTGAGCGCCCAGTTCCGGTCGGCTGCGAACTGGCAATGCGGCCGGTAGACGACCATCGTCGGCGCACCGTACACGTTGAGGGCGACGTCGCCGACCACGCCGATGACTTCGTAATCGCGAGAGGAGACGAGACGCTGGCCGGGGACGCCGTCGAGCGGCAGGCCTGGAAATGCGGTGCGGGCGAAATTGGCGCTCACCACCATCCGGCCGGGCGCGCGGGCATCGTCCCGCTCGTCAAAAGCGCGGCCGGCCAGCACGGGAATCCCGAGTGCCTCGAACACATTGCCGCTGACCACCCGCTGCTGCATCGAGAAGCGGCGACGGTCGACTGCCGTTCCGGCCAGAGGGCCCGAGCCGATCCGGATGTTCCACGGATGGTAGCTGCCGGTCGCCGGGAGGCGGGAAATTCCGCCAGCGGCCGTCACGCCCGGGATCGTCTCGAACCGGTCGGCCAACTCCTCCTGGAACGAGGCCCGCCTCGCTTCGTCGTAGCGAACGCTCGGCAGATTCACTTCGAAGGTCAGGACATGGTCGACGCGAACGCCGACGTCGACCTGCTGCAAGCGATAAAAGCTCGCAACAAGGACGCTGGCGCCAGCGAGCAGGGTCAGTGCGAGCGCCAGTTGTGCGGCAGCCAGCGTGCCGCGGAACCGCGTCAACGCTCGAGAGCCGCTCGAGGATCGCGACTGCTGGCGCAGCGCTTCGACTGGCGACGTCCCCGCCAGGCGGAGCGCGGGAGCAACCCCGAAGGCGACCGCGGTGACGACCGTCGCGATCACGGCGAAGAGCAACACGTCAGGGTTGAGACTCACTTCGTCGACGCGCGGCAGCGCCTCGCGACCGAGGGCCCGAAGGACTCGGATTCCGGCGTGAGCCAGCATCAATCCGACGAGACCACCGAGGCAGGCCAGCACGAGGCTCTCCACGAGGAGCTGACGCCCGAGTCTCGATCGACCCGAGCCCAGCGCAGCACGTATCGCGAACTCGTGCACCCGGCCGGTCGCGCGGACGAGCGCGAGGTTGGCGACGTTCACGCAGGCCGCCAGGAGAACGAGCGCGACGGCGGCGAACACCAGCTGCAGCGGGCCGCGCGCGCGCGCCACGAGCTCGTCGTGCAACGGCGTCGCGACAATCGCACTCTTCTTCGCCGCGGGCCAGCGCTCCCGCATGGGCCGCGTCAGCGCTGCCAGCTCCGCCTGGGCCTGTTCGAGAGTGACGCCGTCGCGCAGCCGTCCGATGCCAGTCAGGGAGTTGTTCTCTTCGTAGGTATCCCTGGCCAGGCGGTATGGGATCCACGCGGCCACATCCGGGGCAATGGGATCCTCGAAGCCAGGCGGCGCCACGCCGGCGACCTCATAGGGCTCCGCGCTCAGTCGGATGGTCGTTCCGACGACCGTCGGGTCGGCCGCGAAGCGCGTTCGCCACAGCACGTCGCTGAGTACCACGCGGCGCGTGCCCGCCTCATCGTCGCGATCGAAGCCGCGGCCGGTACGGAGCTGTGCGCCGAGTGTGTCGAAGTAGCCGCTCGACACGCGCAGGACGCGAACGCGTTCGGCACGCCCCTCGACCACCAGATCGAGCCCCGTTTCGGAATAGTGTGCGAGTGCGGCAACGCCCGCGAATGAAGAGGTGTGCTCGCGCAGAAAGCTGAAATGCGTGCCCGCGAGAACATCGCGGACATCGGGCTTGTCCGGATCGAGCTGGTAGAACCGCACCAGCCGGCCTGGCTCCTCGTACGGCAGCGGCGCCAGGAGTACCGCCTGGACGACACTGAACACTGCGGTGGCGCCGCCGATACCCAGGCCGAGCGTGGCCACCACCACGCTCGCGTAGCCGGCGCTGGCGCGGACCTGTCGGAGCGCGTAGCGCAGATCCTGCGCGACCGAGTCGATCCAGCCGGTGCCGCTCATCTCGCGGATGTTCTGCCGCAGGACCGTGGGGTTCCCGAACTGCCGCCGCGCGGCGAGAGAGGCTTCGTCGGGCGACATGCCCTGGCGGCGGTAGCGCTCGGTGAGCAGAGTCAGGTGCGTGTCGATTCCGAATCGAACGTCCTCGTCGATCCGGCGGCGCGCCAGCGCGAAGGTGAGCCGTGACACGCCGGTGCGGAGCCACGTCCACATGTCAGCCCTGCTCCGCGCCGCGAAGGCGGGCGATCAGGCTCGCGAGCCGTTCCCAGCTCTCGACCTCGCGCGCGAGTTGACGTCTGCCGGCAGAGGTAATCGCATAGAACTTCGCCCTGCGATTGTTCTCCGATGTCCCCCAGCTGGCCGAGATCCAACGTCGCTGCTGCAGCCGCATCAGGGCCGCATAGACGGTGCCCTCGTTCAGCGTGAGAATGCCGTCACTGACCTGCTCGATGCGCCGGGCGATGCCATAGCCGTGCTGCGGCCCCATGGTGTCGAGCGTCTGCAGCACCATGAGATCGAGGGTGCCCTGGAGCACCTCGACCTTGGCACCGCCGGTCGGTTGTCC
>DASPFV010000022.1:0-10630 GCA_035620975.1 Vicinamibacterales bacterium | reverse complement strand
TGGTCTCGGGCGTCGTCTTCGTGATCGGGTCGGAGATGACGCGCCGTGTTCATGCGGCGCGGGCGATCGAGGTGCTCAGCTCGGGCCGGCCGAAGACGGTGGGCGTGGTGCTGAACCGTGTCGACTTCCAACGGAACAAGTACTATTACTCGCGCTATTACGGGTATCACTACCAGAGCTACTACGGCCACAGCAGCTCCGTGTCCGCGTGAACGGCGGGGGATGCGCCGCGGCTGGCTGATCGTCGGCCTGCTCGTGCTCCCGCTGGCGACCCTCGGGGGCCGCGAGGCGTGGGCGGCATGGACGCTGGCCGGGTGCGCGGCGGCCTGCGCGCTCGCGCTGCGGCCGTCCGTCGCCGGCGCGCTCGAGCGCACGCTCCTCGTGATCGCGGCCCTCCTGCTCGTCCAGATCCTGCCGCTCCCTCAGGCGATCCTCGACCTCGTTTCCCCGCACGCGCGCCCGACGCACGATGCGCTCGCGCTGACGCCCGAAGCGGCCGCCGGCCGGACGCTCAGCGTGAGCCCCGGCGCCACGGCCTGGGCGCTTGCCGTCTGGTTCGCCGCGCTCGCCCTGTTCCTGGCCGCGCGGCAGCAGTTCGCCACGGGCGGTCTGCGCCACACGGCACGCAGCATCGCGGCGCTCGGCCTCGTCGTGTCGCTCCTGGCGATCGCGCAGGCCGCGACGGCCGACCGTCACATCTTCTGGCTGTTTCCCACGCCGTTCGAGGGCCCGCAGCCCTTCGGTCCGTTCGTCAACCGCAACCACTTCGCGACCTGGGCCATCATGGTGTTCCCGCTCACGGCCGGCTACCTGGCCGCGCATGCCCAGGCACATCAGGCGCACGCCGCGGACGTCGCGCACCGGCGCTCCCGCATCGCCCGCGCGGTCGATCCGCGCGCCGCGTGGCTGGCGCTCGCTGCCGCCGTCGTGCTGCTGGCGCTGCTCCTGTCGCTGTCGCGCGCCGGCGTGCTGGCGCTCGGAACATCGGCGCTGCTCACGTGGGGCCGGATGCGCGGCGCGCTCGGCGAACGCGAACGGCGAGGGGCGGCGGCGCTCGCCGCTGCGCTGACCATCTTTGCCCTGGCGTGGAGCGACCTCCCGGCGTTCGCCGAACGGCTCGCAGGCGCGGGCACGGACATGGCCGGCAGGCTGACGATCTGGCGGGAGACCGTCCCAATCGTCCGCGACTTTCCGTTCACGGGCACGGGGGCCGGCACCTTCCAGCTGGCGATGTTCGTGTATCAACGGGCGGATCGAACCGTCTACTTCAACCAGGCCCACAACCACTACCTGCAGATCGCCGCCGAAGGCGGCCTGCTCCTTGTCGTCCCAGCGTGCCTGGCGATCGGGCTGTTCGTCAGAACCGCGTCGGCGAGCATCGCGGGCGATCGATCCCCAACGCGCTGGATCCGGGTGGGCGCAGCGTGCGGGCTCGGCGCCGCGGCCGTGCAGAGCCTGTTCGAGACGGGCCTGGTGATGCCCGCAAACGCCGCGCTCGCGGCGGTGCTGGCCGCGGCGATCGTGCATCGCCACGAACGCTAATTCCAGGTTCCAGGTTCCAGGTTCCTGGTTCCACGTTCCTGGTGACCGTTCTACTGCGGAGCTCACCCGAGTCGCGCGTGTACGCACGACGGTCGGCACGCGTTCACGGTTCGAAGGTGCGATGGGTTGTTTCCTTCAAGGAAATCGTCGGATCCCGGCCCTCACGTCACTGGCGCAGCCAGCGGGCGCAGCCACGGACCAGGCGGTGCACGTAGAGCCAGGGGAGGGCGGCGCGGGATCCCACCTCGTACTTGTGCGCCATGTAGGCGGGGGGCGGCAGCAGGTGCTCCCGGAGGAACGCCGCGCGCTCGGGCAGGCCGCGGAGCCGCCGCCAGTCGGAGACCAGCACGCGCAGGGGCGACTGCCGGCCGGCGATGAAACGGCGCAGATCCGGTTCGACTCGCTGCGCCCCCAGGTGCTCGAGCCGCCGAATGACGCCAGCCGGCGGACGCGCGCCAGCCAGGCGCGTGGACGCGCGCAGGCCTGCCAGCAGCACGGCCGCCACGCCGCGGCGTGCCGCCAGGTCGACCAGCCGGTCCCACTCGGCCGCCGACAACCTCGAGGCCAGCAGGCGGATGTCGTAGAGCCAGATCAGCCGGTCGCTGTTGCCGTGATGCGCCGTGCGGTGCAGACAGGCGAGGAGCAGCGCGTGGGCGGCGGAAGGTCCGAAGGCGCGACTCGCTGCCGGAAGCGCTCGGACCGGCACACGCTCAGCGGCCAGGTCGTCCCACGTCAGGCGCGACGAGAAGACGCGCGGATTGGCGACCCGCCAGTGGACGTCGAACGCGTGGCGGACGCCCGCGGCGTCCACGCGCGTGAAGTGGCACTGCGTGAACGCGACGTCCCCGGTGACGTGGGCGAGGGGCGCGTAGCCGAGGCGGACGAAGCACTCGCGTGCCGACGCCCGATCGGCATCGCGAATGAGCAGATCGCTGTCGGATCGCGGCCGCAGCTCCGGTGACGCGTAGTGGTGATTGGCGAGGTGCGCTCCCTTGAGCACGAGCACGGCGACCCCTGCGTCGGCCAGGCCCTCGAGGACGGTCCCGAGCTCGACGTTCTGCGCGAGCGCCAGCGCGGCGTCGGCGGCCGCGCGTACCTGGAGTGAACGCAGCGCCGGTCCGTCCCAGCCGAGCGACCGGGCTGCCGCATACAGGAGCGGCGCGGTTCCCTGCTCCACCGCCTCGGCGATCAGGGGTTCCCAGGCGTCCGGCGATGGCAGCCGCGGCTCACCCGCGAGAACGGCCGCGAGCAAGTGACGCGAGGCGGCCGAAGGGTCTGACAGCCCCATCATCTCGCCCGGCACAGGAACCACACCTGGCTGTTCAGCACCGGCCCCATCACCGGCAGCGGCGAGCACAGCCGCCGTTCGATCGAGAAATGCGCGGCGAGCTCGGGCACGAGCCGCCGCCAGTTGAAGCCCTTGTGACCAGTGAACCGGAGGCGCCGGCCGGCGCCGAGATCCTCGACGATCTCTTCCCGGACCAGGCTCGAGTCCACGCCCGCACACAGCATCCGCAGCAGCTCGCCGGGGCGGTAGCGCTCGCGCGTCGCATATTCGACGAGCCCGCGGCGGGCGGCCAGCGCGCGGACCGCCTGCTTGGCCAGCAGCGCGGGACCGACCTCGATGGGCACGCTGAACACGACCAGCGCGCCGGGCGCGGCCGCACCTTGGAGCCGATCCAGCACGCCGGTCCGGACGTCATCCGGACAGTGCTCGAGCACCTCCATGCAGACGATCACGTCGTAGCGGCCCCGATGATCCGGCTCGTCGAGCGCGTCGGCCATCGCGAACCGGATGGCGCGATGCGAGCCAAAGCGGCGGGCGCAATCCGCGATCTGCGCGGGTGAGACGTCCACACCCACCGCTGCCGGGAACAGGTCGGCGACGAGGGCGAGGAAGGTCCCGTCGCCGCAGCCGTAATCGAGCAGCCGCGATCCTGCACGCCCCTGAACCAGCTGCCGCGCCGTCTCGAACCGGCTGCCATGGCTCCAGGAGACGAGGCGACTGCGGCTCGAGAGCTGCTTCCGCGCGTAGTGCCCGGGTTCGATTTCAGTCACGCGAACCTTGAACCTCGAACCTGGGACCCTGAACCAAGTCATCCCCAGATCGAGCTGAAGACGACGCGGCGGAAGGAGGGGCTCCGCAGCAGGGAGAGGGCGGCGGGACCGTGCCAGTTGAAGTCGGCGGTCTGTTTGAGGAGCGGGACGATCCCGTCGACGCGTGCGAGCTCCATCAGCGCGTCGATGGCCTTGTCGCCAAGGCGGCTCGCGACCGCGCGGAAGGCCAGCCCCGCGCGGATCTCGCCGCCCAGCCTCGCTCGCCACCTCCGCTCGTACTCGGCGAGAGCACCGTCCGCGAAGGCGTCGCGCCGGAGCGCCTCGGCGAGCACCTCGGCGGCCAGCCGCCCGGTGAGCAGGCCGTAGTAGATGCCGCCTCCCGTCGTCGGCTTGACCAGCCCGGCCGCATCGCCCACGGCGACGACCCGGCGAGACCAGGTCCGTTCGACCGGGCCGAGCGGAAGGACCTTGAGGCGCGGGGCGGCCCACGCGCGATCGATCCCGGCCCGTGCGCGGAGGCGATCGGCGAACTCGCGGAACCGCGTGCCCGCGCCTCGCGTGCAGACGAGCCCGACTCTCGCCGAGGGGAGGCCGTCCCGCGTGAACGGCACCACCCACGCGAAGCCGCCCGGCGCCACCCGGCGCCCGAGGTGCACTTCCACGTGGGGCAGCGGAGGGAACGCTACGTCGAGCTGCGCACTGTGCGCGAGTTCGCGGGGCAAACCGAAGCCGAGGGCGCGATTGAGTCGGTAGGACGCGCCGCACGCGAGGACCGCCGTGCGTGCGCGAATTTCGCCGCACGGCAGCGCGATTGTCACGCCCGACGCATCCTCGCGCAACGATCGGACCGCTGCTCCGGTCCGGATGACCGCTCCTTCCGCAACGGCCGCCCGGGCCAGGGCGCGGTCGAACGCCGCGCGATCCACGATGGCGGCGCGCACGTGGCCCCCGTCGATCAGGACGGTGCTCCCGTCGGCCGACACGAACGTGGCGGATTCCGCCGTGCCGAGGATCGTCTCGCGGGGAAGATCGAGCTCGTGAAACGCGTCCAGGCCGAGCACGCCGGTGCAGTGAACCGGCGCGCCCACGACGCCGTGCTCCTCGAGCACGAGGACGCTGGCGCTGCGGGAGGCGAGATCGCGCGCCGCGATGAGTCCGGCCGGACCGCCGCCGATCACGACCACGTCACACTCGATCGTGGTCAGTACTTGCGGTCCCTCGACTCCCATGTGCCGAGAACGCTAATCCAAAACGACAGCAGAATCAAACGCATGTCGAGCGCCATCGACTGACGTTGGATGTAGAGGCGATCGTACCGGAACTTGTGGCGCCGCGGCACGTCGCGCGCCGCGTAGATCTGCGCCAGGCCGGTGAGACCGGGACGCACGGTGATCCGCGCGTCGTAGCCGGGTACCGCCTCGAGCGGCACGTGCCCGCCCCCAGCCACCTCGATCTCGCCGGGCCGCAGCGCACGCGGCCCGACGAAGCTCATGTCGCCGCGGAAGATGTTCCACAGCTGCGGGAGCTCGTCCATCGCCGTGGCGCGCATGAGCCGTCCGATCCGGGTGACGCGGGGGTCGTCCTTGGTCGCCTGCCGGGCGCCCGCGTGCCGCTCCGCGTCCGGCCTCATCGACCGGAACTTCAGCGCGCGGAAAATGCGGCCTTCGCGGCCGACCCGATCCTGCGTGAAGAAAATGGGGCCGCCGTCTTCGACCCTGATGGCGAGCGCGAACAGGGCCCAGAGCGGTGAGGACGCCACCAGGCCGACCCCCGCGAGCGCCGCATCGAAGAGGCGTTTCATGCGCCCGCCCCGCGTGCCGACGCCGCCTCTTCACAGACCCGCACGAACGCGTCCGCCATCCCGTCGAGCGTGAAGTCCCGTGCGATTCGCGCCCGACCGGCCGCTCCGAGCCGTGCGCGCAGGCCGGCGTCCGCGGCCAGCCGTCCGATCGCCGCCCGCAGCGCGCCGACGTCCCCGGGCGGCACGACGAGACCCGTCTCGCCGTGCCGGTTGACCCATGGCACCCCGCTCGGCAGCGCGGTGCTGACGACGGGCCTGCCGCAGGCCATGGCTTCGAGCTGCACATAGCCGAATGCCTCGGCTCGCGTGATGGACGGCAGCACGAACATGTCGCACGCGGCCAGGTGAGCGTGCAGCTCGGCATCATCCACCTCGCCTGCGAAGGCGACGCGCGCGCACCCGTTCAGCTGCCGCGCCAGCGCCGACCACTCGGCGCGCATGGGACCGTCCCCGATCACCACGACCGAAACCGGCAGCGACGACGCGGCCCGGAGGAGCACGTCGACTCCCTTGTAGGAAACCAGCCGCCCGGCGAAGACCACCAGTGGCAGCCCGTGTTGCCGGCGGATCTCTTCTGCTCGTGCGCGGACTCCGTCGCCGGGCATCCACCGCGACGCGTCGATGCCGAACGGGATCACGCGCACGCGATCGAGCGACGATTGGAGGGCTTTGGCGTGGCGGCCGAGGTCCGGCGACGACACGATGATGCGCGCGGCAGCCCCGTAGGCCGGGTGCGCCAGTGGCGCGTAGAAAAGGGAGTACTGGAGCGACGGCCGGACGACTTCGCTGTGAAACCAGATCGCCAGCGGGATCCGCGGCCGGCTGAGCCCGAACGCCAGGAGTGCCCAGGGGTTCGGCTCGTGAAGGACCAGCACGTCGGCGCGCGCCGCGCGAAGCGCCCGCGTGAACCCCGGCGCGATCGGGACGGAACCGGCCATGCCGAGCGTACCGACTCTCGTCACGCCGACGCCGTCTACGACGTCCTCCTGCGTGCGCCGGGCGCGGCCGAAGGCCAGCACCGCGCTGTCGAGCCGATGCGGAGCGGCACGGCACAGCATCTGCACGACACGCTCCATACCGCCGCGCTCGGGCGGATAGAACTTCGCGACGTGCAGGACCTTCAGCATCCCTCTCGAAGGAGCACGGGCAGCCAGAAGCAGGCGGCGGCCGCAGCCATGCGCGTGTAGATCGCGACGACCGATCGCGCGTAGTGCGACCAGCTGAAGGCCTGCGCCCGCCGGACGCCACGCTCCCGCCGCAGCCGGCTCTGCCCCGCGTCCCGACGGGGCTCGTCGACGAGCCTCGCCACGGTCGCCGTCCACCCCCCGACGTCTTCGAGAGCGCAGTAGCTCACCGCCTGTCCCCCGACCTCGCGCAGCGCGGGGATGTCGCTCGCCACCACGGGTGTGCCGCAGGCGAGCGCCTCGAGGACCGGCAGGCCGAATCCCTCGCGCTCGGATGGCAGGATCAGGACGGCGCTGCGCCGGTAGACCGCCGCGAGCGTCGCGCGATCGAGCACCGGCAGGTGCACGATGCGCCCCGCGATGCCGAGATCGCGCGCGAGCGCACGCTGTGCGGCAGTCAGGGGGCCCCCGACGCGCACGAGCCGGACCGCCGGCGTGGATGACATCACCCTGGCAGCAATCGACAGCACCAGGTCGAGGCGCTTGCGCGGGATCGTGCTGCCAACGTGCAGGACGTCGATCGTCTGTCCCGGAGGTCCGAGCAGCCGCACGGCGTCGAGCTCGGCCGCCGGCTCCGGCTCGGGCGTGCAGCTCGGATGCGGCCCGTTGTGAACGACGGTCGTTCTGGAGGACTCGATGCCCGCTTTCTGCACGAGCGCGTCTCTCGTCGCCTCGCTGTCGCAGGCGATGTGCCCCGCCAGCCGGAGGCCGCGCAGCACGCGCCTCGTCATGGCGCGAAAAGCCGCGGTCCGCGGCTCGGCCTCCGGATCGAGCACGCTTCGGAACGCGTCCAGATCGTGGCAGGTGACGAGGGTCCGCTCCGCCGGCAGCGCGTGCACGAGCTGCGCGTAGCTGTGATCCACGACGTGAAACAGGTCGAAGCGGCCGGCCAGCGCACGCGTGTTCCGCGGATAGTCCCAGTGCCGGTTCGCCACGCGATCCAGCACCAGCAGAGTCGTGTTGCGGCTCACGCCGGGAAGGCGCGAGAAGCGGCGGCGGAACCGGGGACGGATGAGCATCGGCTCCACCGTGTCGGGGTGCTCCCGCTGCAGGCGGTCGAGCAGCATGTCCGCGACGAGGTCCATGCTGGGCCAGCCCTCCTCCAGGTAATCGGCGAGGATCCCGACCTTCAGCCGCACGGCGCGCCCTCCTGCGGCTCCGCACGCGCCAACAGGTCCTCAAAGAACGCCAGGTGAGCCCTCGCCACCACCGGCCAGGCGAACCGCGCGTGCACGCGATCGAGCCCGCGTGCCTTCCGGTCGCGTCGGATCTGCTGATCGCCGAGCAGCTCCGCGATCGCATGCGACCAGCCGGAGACGTCGGCCTCGGCCACGAGCACGCCGGCATCGCCGACGACGAACGGGATCTCGCCGCTCCGGCTCGCGATGACTGGCACGCCGCAGGCCATCGCCTCGATGAGCATGCGCCCGAACTGCTCGCGCCACCGCGGCGTCGTCCGGCTCGGAGCACACAGGACATCCATCGCACAGAGATGAGCCGGCACGGCCTCGTGGTCCACGCCGGTGAGAACCTGCACGCGGCCCGGGTGCGACGCGGCGAACCGGCGAAGCTCGCTCTCCAGGGGACCGCGTCCTACGAACAGGGCCTTCCAGGCGCGCGGCACCTTCGCGAGCGCCTGGATGATGGTCCCGATCCCCTTCTCGGGCACGAACCGGCCCAGGTAGCCCACGACGAGGTCACGGTGGGACCAGCCGAACCGCGCGCGCACGGCGGCACGTGCGCCGGAGTCCGGCCGGAAGATCCCCACGTCGACTCCTGGCGGGATGACTCGCGACGGCTTTCGGTCGTACCCGCGACGGCTGATCAGCGTCTCGTGAACGGTCTCGCCGAAAGCAATCCATCCGTCCGCCCGGGTCAGGGTCCGTTGCTCGAACGAGCGCAACGGGGGCGGATACCGCTTCGAGATGTTCTGAAAGCTCGCGAAGACGAGCCGCGCGCCGGCGGGCGCGGCCGCGGCGATCTGCGCGCCGGCCGCCACGTAGGGCTCCTGCCACGCGTGCACGACGTCCCATCGCCCGGCCATCAGCCGGCGGAGCCGGCCGTCGAACACCCGCAGGTGCCTCGAAGACGCGAGCCGGAGCCCGAGCGGACACACCCGGCACGGCTCGTCCGCGCCCGCTATCAGGACGCTCTCGTGCAGGTCCTCGCGCAGGCGCTCGGGAGCCCCCACCGTGATCTCCCATCGGCCGCCCGCCGCGAGCGCCATCTCGTGCGCGAGTCTGCGGTTTTGGGCCACCACATACGAGTGCCCCACGGTGAGCAGGCGCCGCGTCACGCTCCCTCGTACACCTCGGGCGCCTGCTGCAGCGCGGACCAGCGCCTTCTCGCGGGCGCGCCGACCGGACGACGCTCGCGCAGGACGGACGGCGCGTTCGACCACAGCTCGCGCAGGACCCACAGCCATCCGAACGGATCGCTGATCTTCCACTCCCTCCGCATGACGAAATACAGGATCAGTCGGGCGGGCAGCAGCCAGAGCACCCGCGCCAGCGGCTCGTTGTAGAGCGCGTACAGGCAGTCGTTGCGGGTCACGTACCGGAGGTATCGTCTGGGGCTGCGACCGCCCGGATCCGGATCGTGCATCACGAGCGCGGCCGGCAGGTACACCGTCCGATAACCTGCATCGACGAGGCGGAGGCAGAAGTCCTTCTCCTCGCCGTAGAACTCGTACCGCTCGCGGTAGCCGCCCAGTTCGAGGAATGCGCCCCGGCGGACCATGTGCGCGAAGCCGATGAATGCCGGGACAACGCAGGGCTCGCCGAAGGCGGCCGGCTGCATGCCCGCAGGCCAGGGGGCGCCTGCGCGGTCCGCCTGCGCGTACGCGATCGCAGCGGCTGCAGCATCGGACTCGAGCACCGCCAGGCCGCGTTCCACGGCACCGGCCTCGATGAGCGCGGCGTCGTCGTCGAGGAGCAGGATCGACGGACCGACCGCCTCGCGCACGAGCCGGTTGCGGCCCGCGATGTTGCCGGCGTGCCGCTCGTCGCGGATGACGCGAACGGGGATGCCCCCGGGCGACGTGCCCGCCGTGGCCGGCGGCTCCGACGCGTCGTCGAAGACGAGGACTTCAGGAGCCAGGTGCGCGATGTGGCTGAGCGACGCCAGGCATCGCCGCAGCGCCTCGGGCCGGTTCCGGGTCGTGATGCCCACGGTGAGACGGCTGCCGGACTCGCGGGTCCCCGCGGGCTCACGCGGATGCTTGTCCTCGATCACGGGACGCAGACTTGTCCGCCGTAGCCCGCAGGGCGTAGGCGGATGAACGCGGATGCTCGCGGATGAAGAGACGTGAATGCATCGTCTCATCGTGCTGCCGTCGGCCCTGGCACTCAGAGAAGCCTGCCGCCCCTCGCGGGATATCGGCCATCGCAAAGGACATCACCAGCATTGGATGCTCGGTGGCCCGCCGGCGTTCTTGCGCAGGAGGCAACAGGACACGGGCTCGGAGCCGGGTCACCGAAATGTGTCTCGCGGATGCCTGCCCAGCCGCGGAATGAACCGGGGCCGTGTCATCTGCTCACACCTGGAGCCCTCCCGACGCGAAGACGCGGTGGCTTGCCGTCGGGGGGGCCGCCGCCGCGACGTCCGAGCGGAGTCGGGTGACTGTGCGCTCCATCGCGAAGACGTCGTCGTAGAGCACGCGTCCACGCACCCCGACTGCCGCGAGTGCCTCGCGATCGGCGAGAAGCGATCCGGCCAGTTCCAGCAGCGCCCTTGAGTCGCCAGCCGGCGCGAGTGCGACCCCGCCCGACCGGGCCCAGATCGACTCGGTCAGCGCGCCGGCAGTCGTGAGCACAGGCCGCCCGTTGATGAGGCACCCCATCACTGACGTGCGGCGCGTCGTAATGCCATCCGGGAAGGGCTGGATCATGAGGTCGCAGGCAGCTATCGCCCGGGCCGTCTGGAGGGCTGGAAGCGTCGACGTCGAGTGAATGCGTCCCGCGAGGCTCGGGTCGTCCGCCAGCAAATCCGACACGAACGCGCTGGAGCCGCGGCCCACGCACAGGAAGCAGATATGCGCGTGGGC
>DASPFV010000021.1:0-11331 GCA_035620975.1 Vicinamibacterales bacterium | reverse complement strand
TCTGGGGAATCCGCCGACCAGCCGATGCATGGCCCGATCTGCGCGTACCGGCCATGCCTCGGCTGGCCGGTGGCTTCCCGAGACGCCCTGCCTTCGGCAGGGCGCCCCGCACGCATGCTGATCCGGTACGCGCCGCAGAATGGCGGCGCTCTGGGGAATCCGCCGATCCCGCCGGTGCATGGCTGGATGCCTGAGGCCATGCCTCGGCTGGCCGGCAGTTTCCCGGACGCCCTGCCTTCGGCAGGTCGCCCCGCACCGCAGTGAAGAATCTGTGTTCGTCGGTGTTGTTCCGTGGCGGCCGCTTCCGCCGCCCGGCCCTTTCGTGTTCTCCTGTGGCCATGAGACCTGCCAGGCTGATTCCGCTGCTGGCGCTCGCGCTGACCGCCTCCGTGGCCGGTCAGCTGCGCGTGCAGCCGGTGGCCGAGCATCCGGACGAGACGGCCCTCCGGCTGATGCTCCGCAAGCTGAAGTCCAGCGGCACGTTCATGCAGACGGCGGCGCATCCCGATGACGAGGACAACGCCCTGCTGGCCATGCTCGGGCACGGCCAGGGAATGCGCACGATCCTGGCGAGCGCCACGCGCGGTGACGGCGGGCAGAACGAGATCGGACCGGAGCTGTTCCAGGCGCTCGGGGTGCTGCGGACGGAGGAGCTGCTCGCCGTCCACCGCTTCGACGGCGCGGAGCAGTTCTTCACGCGAGCGATCGACTTCGGCTACTCCTTCAGCGTCGAAGAGACGCTGGAGAAGTGGGGACACGAAGAAATCCTCGGCGACTTCGTCCGCCTGATTCGCATGACCAGGCCCGACGTGATTGCCGGCTTCCTCTGCGGCGGCACCGGCGGCGGGCAGCACCATCAGGCGTCGGCGCTCATCACTCGCGAGGCGTTTCGCGCGGCCGCTGATCCGGGCAAGTATCCGGATCAGATAGAGGAAGGGCTGCGGCCGTGGCAGGCTGCGCGGGTGTTCTGCACCGACTTCTCGACCTTCGGACCGAAGGCGCGGGCCGGCGGACCGGATCTGTTGACCGTGTCGGTCTCGCAGTTCGAGCCGCTGCTCGGACGCACCTACACCGAGCTGGGCATCGAAGCGCGGAGCATGCACAAGTGCCAGGGAACTTCGCAACTGCTGCCGCTGCCTGGAGCCGGCATGTCCCGCACGTACCGCCTGCAGGACACCGTGCTCGGCCAGCCTGGTGTGGCGCCGCCGACCATGTTCGAGGGGATCGACACGTCGCTGTCGGGCCTGGCACGGTTCGCGGGATCACCGCCCCCTCCGGCGCTCGTGTCTGCGCTGCAGGCGATCGCGGCGGCGATTGACCGCGCGGAACGAGCGATCGACGGCGGCGGCCCGCCAGCGGCAACGCCCGGCCTGGCGGAGAGTCTTGGCCGCATCCGTACGCTCCGGACCGGGCTGAGCGCCATGGACCTGTCGGATGCCGCCCGGTTCGAGATCGACTTCAGGCTCGATCAGAAAGAACGGCAAGCCGAGCGGGCACTCGTGATCGCGTACGGCCTGCGCCTCGAAGCGCTGGCCAACGATGGCGTGGTGACGGTGGGCCAGCCGGTACGGCTGTCGATCCTGGGAAGCCACGGCGGTCCGGACGACGTGACGGTGAGTCGGGCGACGTTCGCGGGATTCGACGGCGAGGCGCCCGCGTGCGCGGCGAGCTTCGGCCGAGCCGGCTCGCTGAAATGCGAGGCCGATCTGCGCGTCGGCAAGGCGCCGTACTCGACGCCGTATTGGACCCCGCGTGCCGACGCCGCCCGCTACGACTTCGATCCGGACGTGCCGTTCGGCGTGCCCTTCCGGCCGTCCCCGTTCCGCGTGACCCTGCACATGCGCCTCTCGGGCGCCGAGGTGGCGGTCGAGCGGGTCGTACAGTACCGCTACGACGACATCCTGGCTGGTGAGAAGCGGATGGAGCTGAAGGTCGTTCCGCCATTCGCCGTCAGTGTGGCCCCGCAGATCGCGGTCGTGCCGAGAGCCGTCGTGCCCGAGGGATCGAGCCGATCGATCGAAGTGGCCGTCTCCAACAGTTTCAAGGGGGACACGTCGGCGACGCTTGCGCTGCGTGTGCCGCAGGGCTGGCGGGTCACTCCCTTGACGGCGCCACTGCATTTCAGCAGGGAGGACGAGGCCGCGACCGTGGCGTTCGAAGTGACGCCTGCGCGCGACGCCGGGGTCGGGGAGTATCCGATCGCTGCCCGCATCCAGACTCCGGGCTCGTCCAGCGACCCCGGAGACGCCGTCGGTTTTCAGGTGGTCGAATACCCGCACATTCATCGGCGCCATGTGATCGAGCCGGCGGCGACGCGGCTCAAGATCATCGACGTGACGGTGCCTGAAGGCCTGCGGGTCGGGTACATTGTCGGGGTCGGCGATCAGGTGCCGCAGGCGATCGAGCAGCTCGGCGTGGAACTGGAGGCAATCGGGTCCAGGCAGCTCGCGTCGGGCAACCTGGCGCGCTACGACGCGATCGTGACGGGGGTCCGCGCCTACGAGCGCCGGCCGGATCTCCGCGCCAACAACCACCGGCTGCTCGAGTACGCTCGGAACGGCGGGGTCGTGATCGTGCAGTACAACAAGTTCGAGTTCAACGAGGCGCAGTACGGCCCGTATCCGGCCAGGGTGAGCGCGAACCGCGTGACGGACGAGTCGGCGCCGGTCGAGGCGCTCGTGCCCGATCACCCGGTCTTCACCACTCCGAACCGGATCGGTCCCGAAGCGTGGTCCGGGTGGGTGCAGGAGCGCGGCCTCTACTTCCTCGGCGACCGCGACGAGCGCTACACCGATCTCGTGCGCCTGCAGGATCCCTTCGAGTACAACGCCGGCCCGAAGACCGGGGCGCTCGTCGAGGCCCGCATCGGCAAGGGACGCTGGATCTATCTTGGGCTTGGCCTCTGGCGGCAGCTCCCGGCGGGAACCGATGGCGCGTATCGGCTGCTCGCCAACCTGCTGTCGCTCGGACGCGCGCGATGAGGTTCGCCCCCGAGTACGTCGCGTTCGTCCTGAACGAGAACTTCGAGGACGCGAAGGCGCAGTTCGTCGCGCCACTCATGGCGATTCATTACGCCCACCTCGTGATGCTCACCGAGCGCGGCATCGTGCCGCTCTCGGAGGCCCGGGTCATCCGGGAGGCCCTGGCGTCAATCTCGCTGGACGACGTCCGCGACGTCCGCTACGACGGCTCGTGCGAGGACCTGTTCTTCTACGTGGATCAGCTCGTGGCCCGGCACGCGGGGGAGGACGCGGCCGGCCGCCTCCACACGGCGCGCTCCCGGAACGACATCGACATGACGATGTACCGGATGCAGCTGCGCGAGCGGGTCCTGGAGGTCGTGCGCGCCACGCTTCGGCTCAGAGCGGTCCTCCTCGCGCTCGCATCGCGGCATCGCGAGACGGTCTGCCCGGCACACACGCATACGCAGCCGGCGCAGCCCACGACGGTCGCGCATTACCTGCTCGCGGTCGTCGAGCAGCTCGAACGCGACGTGACGCGGCTCCGCGCGGCGTACGCGAGCACGAATCAGAGTCCGCTCGGCGCGTGCGCCATCACGGGGACCGGTTTTCCCATCGATCGCGATCGGACCAGCGCGCTCCTTGGCTTCGACCGCCCGACCGGCAACACGTACGGGAGCATCGCCACCGTGGACTACCTGCTGGAGTCGGTCGCCGCGTGCTCGGTGCTGCTCGCGGGACTGGGCCGTGTGGTGCAGGACCTCCTGCTGTGGTGCACGAGCGAATTCGGGTACCTGCGGCTGGCCGATGGGTTCGTGCAGTGCAGCAGCATCATGCCGCAGAAGCGCAACCCCGTCGCGCTCGAGCACGCGCGGGCCATCGGCAGCAAGGCGCTCGGCCAGGCCGGGGCCATCCAGCTCGCCGTCCACAACACCCCCTTCGGCGACATCGTCGACACCGAGGACGACCTCCAGCCGCTCGTCTTCTCGACGTTTCGGGACGCCACCCGCGCGGTGCAGCTCGTCGCGGCCGCGATGGAGGCGGCCGATTTCGATCGCGCGCGGCTCCTCGCCCGCGCGCAAACCGGCTGGATCACCGTCACGGAGCTGGCCGACAGCCTGACGCGCCAGCAGGGCGTGCCATTCAGGAAGAGCCACACGGTCGCATCGACGTTCGTCGCCGATGCCACGAGGCAGCCTGAGCGGCCGCTGACCGAGGTTCTCCGCGACGCCTCCATCCGCGTGCTCGGTCAGCCTGTCGATTACGAGGAGGAGGCTCTCCGGCAGGTGCTGAGCCCGGAACATTTCGTGGCCGTCCGGACGACGGCGGGCGGCCCTGCGCCGTCGGAGACCGCCCGCGCGATTCGCCGCTCACAAGAGCTGCTGGCCGAGGAGGACGCGTGGGTTGCGAACGCCGGGGCGCGCCTGCGCGCGGCGGAGGAGAGCCTGAGAAAGGCCGTCGCGGGGCTCTGATCCCACTGGTTCACCGAGAGGAAATCGGCTCCGCCGGGTGGATCGTGTCGCGAAGCCGGAAGAGCACGAAGACCGTGGGGTTCGATCGGACGGGTCGCGGATGAACGCGGGACGCGCGTGGGAGCCACCGCGCGTCGCGCAGATATGCCACGTGTCTTCGTGCGTGTTCTGCGAGAGCTCCGTCAGAGCGCATGGTTCGTGAAACCAGGCAAGCCCTTCATCGTCCCTTCCTTCGTCTCATCGTCCCATCGTCTGATCGTGCCAAGCCGTCAGCGCGTGCAGCGCACAAGCGGCTAGCTCAGCTCAGTTCAGCTAGGCCTGCAGCGGGGTGTCTCTGCGACGGCGGCCGCGCGCGCCGTGCCGGTGCTGGACGGCCGAGGCCCTTGGAGCGAGGCGCCGCACCGCGCAGCCGGAAAACGGGCGGAGCGATTCCGCGCGGCGAGTTCGGTCGCTGTGATCCGCGTAGATCTCACGCGACCACCGGCGCATCGGTGCGCCTGGCATCTGTCGTCCACACGCATCCGTACTCGCCGCGACGGCGAGCACAGCGAGCGTACGAGCGAGGCCCGTTTTCCCGCCTCGCGGAAGCGGGCCTCGGACGGCCAGTGCCGGCGCGGCGCAGCAGCGGCGGCTCCTGACCGAGACGCAGACCGTCCCGCGACACGAAGGCCCAAAACCCTGCATGTGGTCACGGCCGAGCGCCGGCCATCAGTACAATTCAGCGACTTACGCGGTCATTTCTTCACGGGTCGCGCCCTTGGCGCGCCTTTCATGGCTTCGCGGGTCCCGCGCAGGCGGGGTGGGCAACTAGAGAGGCTGACGGGCACTTGAATCCTGACCTGGATCGTCCAGAGGTGTCCCACGGCGCGGGCGGCATAGAGGCTGGCGACCGTCGCGCCCATGGCCGCCGCGGCCACGGTCACAATCGTCCGGATCCGCGGGGGGACAGTCACGACACCTCCCGGGGGCGTCGAGAGTTGGCATGGCAAGCCTCTCATCCCTGCCGCAGCGTGGCGCACGGGTCGAGGCGCGCGGCGCGGCGCGCCGGCAGGAAGCTGGCCAGCGCGGCGCTCGAGAGCAGCATGAGACCGACGACGATCACGGTCGCGGGATCGAAGAACTCGACGCCAAATAGCTGGCTGTGAATGACGGGGCCGACCACGAATGCTCCGGCAAGACCGATCACCATGCCAGCGGCCGCGAGGACCAGCGTCTGGCCCACGATCATCCGCAGGACGTCTGCCGATTGCGCGCCGAGCGCCATGCGAACCCCGATCTCGCGGGTCCTTTCGGCGACGACGTAGGTCATCACACCGAATATGCCAGTCGCGGCGAGCGCCAGCGCCACGCCCGCGAACAGCGTGAGCAACGCGGTGTAGAAGCGCGGCCGCGCAACCGAACGGGCCCGCAGCTGCTCGAGGGTCTGCAGATCCGACATCGCGATGCTGGCGTCGATCCGGCTCATCGTCGCGTGGACAGACGGCGCCAGGGAGACGGACACACCTGCCGTGCGGACAACGAACGACACGGAACGTGTCGGCCGTTGCGCATGCGGCAGGAAGAGCTGCGGCGCCGCCTGGCGCTTCGGATCCCCCTGCAGCATGTCTCCGACAACCCCGATTACCTCGCGCACACCGTCCATCCGCACGCGCCTGCCGATCGGCTTCCCGTCGGGGAACCAGCGACGCAAGGCCGATTCGTTGATGATGGCCACCGGCGGCGCCTCGGCACCGTCGCGACTCGTGAAATCACGTCCGAGCACCAGGCGCGCCCCGATGCTCCGGAAGTACTCGGGCGTGACGCTGGCGACGCCGATCTCCGGATTGACGTCCGACGGCGGCGGGGGTGCGACTTCGACGGCGAATGCGAGCCGCGGGCCCGGGCCGCTCAATGGCAGCACGGACGTCGCGGCCGCGGCCGTGACGCCGGGAATCGCGCGCAGTTCCGCCTCGATCTCCGACACCCGGGTGCGAACGGCGAGCGGATCGTAGCCGCGGCCGAAGAGCGCGACGCGAAACGCCATCGCGTCCTCGATGGCGAACCCCGGCGCAACCCGGGTCAGGGCCATCAGACTGCGCAACAGGAGGCCGGCGCCGACGAGCAGTACCACCGCGACCGCGACTTCGGCGACGACGAGTGCAGCACGCATGTGCTGTGTCTGCCGGTCGGCGCCGCCCCCCCGGCCGCCGGCGCGCAAACCGCGTGCGAGGCGCCCCGTCACCTGCAGCGCCGGCGTCGCACCGAACGCCAGACTGGCGAGGAGCGTGATCCCGAACGTAAAGAACAGAACAACCCAGTCCGGCCTGATCTCCTCCAGCCGTGGAATGTCGGTGGGCCGCGCGGCAACCAGGGCGTGGGTCCCCGCGGACGCGAGCGCCAGACCGATCGTGCCCCCCATCAGGCCGAGCACGATGGCCTCGGTGAGGAGCTGCCGGAGCAGCCTCCCACGCCCCGCCCCGAGCGCCGCCCGGACGGTCAGTTCCTCCTGTCGCGCCGAGGCGCGCGCGAGGATCAGACTCGCGACGTTGGCACACGCGACGAGCAGGACGAAACCGACGGCGCCGAGTAGTACGAGCAATGGTGCGCGCACGTCGCCCACAATCAGCTCCCGGGCGGAGATCGCGTTCATCGTCAGCACCTCGTTCGGCTGGGGGAACGCGGTCCGCAGGGCGAGCGCGATTCGACGCAGGTCCTCGTCGATTGCGGCCGGGCTCACGCCCGTGCTCGCCCGCGCGAGCACGCCGAGAAAGCGCGAGCGGCGGCCTGTTACCGTGGTCGCGCTGAACGCTTCGCCGTATGCGATCGGCAGATAGAGGTCTGCGTCGCTCGGCAGCCGGGCGCCGGGAACGTCGGCCGGCAGCCGCGCACCAGGGGCGAGCACGCCCACGATCGAGTACGGGATGCCGCCGACCGAGATCGCCCGGCCGATTGCTCCATCGTCGCCGCCGAACACCCGCTGCCAGAAACCGTGATCCAGGATCGCGACGCCGTTGCGCCCGGGCGCATGCTCCTCCGCCGCGTACGGGCGTCCGTGGGCAACCCGCAGGCCGAGCAGCTCGAACAGGCCATCGCTGACGCTGACGACGCGGACTTCCCGCGCGTCGCCACCGCCGAGCATCGTGACGGTCCCGGCCGTATACGCCTCCACGCGATCGAAGACGCGCGTCTGTTCGCGAACGCTCATGAAGTCCGGCGCCGACAGCGTCGTCTGCGCGCTGCCGTCGGGGTACACCATCCTGAGGCGATACAGGCGTTCGGCGTCGTCGAACGGCAGCGACGCCAGCAGCACGCCGCGGACGACGGTGAAGATGGCACTGTTGGCGCCGATCCCGAGCGCCAGGGTCAGGACCGTCAGGAGCGCGAATCCAGGTTGCCTCGACAGAGTGCGCGCCGCGTACCGCAGATCCTGCCAGGCGTCCGCGGACAGTCGGCCCGTCGTGCTGCCCGGCGTGGACGCGGGGGGCACGTTCGACTGGCGGAGCGCCGCGAGGTACCCGGGCAGCAGGTTGCCTCGAAACTCGGCCAGCACGATGCGCATGGCGTCCTCCTCCGAGGCCCCGCCCGCGATCAATTCGTGCCAGTGGTCGTGGAGGTGGTCGGAGAGTTCCTCGACGATCTCCGCTTCCCTGGGGGGAGAGAGGCGCAGGGACGACAAACGCATCCGCACCTCGCGCTCCCAGGCCGGCCGCAGCCGGTCGCGCACCGCGGGCGCGGATGGGTCAGACATGCTTCCCTCCCGTGACGCGTCGCACGGCCTCGACGAACACGTCCCAGGTCTTCCGCTGCTGCGCCAGCACCCGGCGTCCAGCGGCCGTCACGTTGTAGACGCGCCGGCGGCGGTCGCCTGCCTCCCACGGGCCCTCGATCCATCTACGCTCCTCGCGTTGCCAGAGGAGCGGACGGAGCGAATCGATGTGGAAGGTGAGCTGGCCGCGCGACGGCGCGTTAATCAGCTTGCCCGGCTCACCGCCCTGTCGCGGCCGGGCGACGAGGAGCGAGAGAGCAGCTCCCGCCGAACCCGGCTTCAACCCGCGGTCGATCGCCCAGCCGCTGATATCTGACATGAGCAGACATTACATGGGCAGAGTTCGACCGGTCAAGGCCAGCGTGGGGGATTGCGGCGGCACCGTCTCCGATCGTCCGACACGCTGACGGGGAATTCACGTCCTGTGCAGGGCCAACTCTGCAGCGCTGCGTGTCGACCGTTGCCGGAGTCTGCCATTCATTCAGCTTGCCGTTGCCGCGTCGACCACGCGGCATGGCCCTCGCGCAGCAGCGCGATCGCTCCGTCGGCGTCCGCCACACATCGAGGGATCGAAAGGTCCTCGGCGTTCGCCAGGGGCGGCTCCGTCGAGAGCATGGCGGAGCGAGCCCAGTCGACCAGGCCTGGCCACATCCGTCCCACGAGTATCAGGGGTGTGTCCTGGAGATGCCTCACCTGCAGCAGCTGCCAGATCATCAGCATCTCGAGGACGGTCCCGATACCACCCGGCGCGACCACGAACGCGTCGGAGACGAGGACGAACTGGTGAAGCCGCGTGAAGAACGTACGATGTTCGAACGCCTCGGTGACGAACGCGTTGACGTCCTGTTCGAAGGGCAAGTCCACGCGGATCCCGACTGACCTCGTGCGTCCTCCGCTGGCGGCGCCCTCGTTGGCTGCCTGCATCAGGCCCGGCCCGCCTCCGGTGATGATGTCGCACCCCATGTCCGCCAGCGCCGCGGCGGTCCGCCTGGTCTCTTCGTAACCGAACGATCCCGGTTTTACCCGCGCGGACCCGAAGATCGTCACCCGGTACCGCTCGCGGCGCGCAGGCTTGAGCCGGGTGAGGTTGTTGACGACGTCCCAGAGGCCGAGGAGCGAGGTCACCAGAACCTGCTTGACCGCCTCCTCGTCGTTCAAGCTGACTGCACCTGAGGTGCGCGGAACGGACTCATCGTTGCTCATGATCGACCTGCTGTAGACGCGTCTCGGCCCTGGCCGGACTGTCGTGACTCCCGCGGCTGGCTTGAACCGTGCTCTGAGGTCTCAGCTGGACTCTCCCGGTGAACGCCTGTCGTTCGAGGTCACCTCCCTGTGCGGGTCCATGCAAGCGCCTCCTCGGTTGACGCGCAGGTGTCGAGCATCGGAGACGTCGAGTACCCGGCCGACCAGATCGCCTGGAGCTGCTTCGTCCTTCTCTCCTGTCAAATCCACAATCAGAAAGCGAGGACAGTCTGGACCATCGGCACCCAGCCTGACAGACCCGCGGTGTACGGAGTAAAGGCGCCGCCGTAAGGCGCCTTGTCGACCCGCATGAGCTCGCCGGTGAGCCAGACACGCTCCGTCGGGAGGAAGTACCACTTGGAACCGGCGGCATACTCGTAAGGGCTGGCAAACTGTCCGAAGACCTTCGAGCCGCGGGCGTACACCACCAGCACCTTGGGAACGATGAACTGGCCGGCCGACAACTCGAAGCCGTGGTCGAACATGGAGGCGAGCGGAAGCGGGCCATCGGCTTCGAAGTCGCTGACCCAGCGGAAGTAATATTGCCCGTTGACCGAGAAGCCGTTCTTCTTGAGACCGCCGTCGATCGCCCACATCCTGCAGGTGGCCTGATCGACGGTCACCCCCGGTGCAAACGCTCCGGTCGAGAAGGCCAGCACGCCGTCCGAGTTGTAGATCGACGTGTTGTCGGGGTTCGATTGGTCGGTCTGTGAAAAGCGGTCTTCCCTGGACCTGGTAAAGCTGGTTCCCAGCCGAATCCGAGTCTTCCTGGAAGCGAAGTAGTCGTCGTACATCTGCCACGACTTTCCGGCCTCCGCGTAGGCGCCCAGCGGTTCCCACCAGACACTGCCGGAAAGCAGCAGATTCGTATCGATCTTGTTGGCGCTGATGTTCAGAGTATTGAGACCGTTGCCGACGAACGCCAGATAGTTCAGACCCTTCAGAGGTTGTCCATTCGCCCAGACTCCCTGGGTAAAGCCAGGACGGAAGAAGTTGTCCGCCATGCTCCTGTCGGTCGGCTGGAAGAACGGGAACGTGCTGACAAGTGAACGGCTGCCGGGAACGCCTGTGTAGCCTCCGGTGAGGGTCAGGCCCCTGTTCAATCGCCAGCCGATGTTTCCGGCGACGACGATCGAAGCAGCGCCGGCGGACGTCCAGACGGTGAGACTGTATTGCAGCTTCGGGTCGAACATGTAGCCGGCGAAAATGAACATCGAGCGGTTGACGGTAATGTCATTGCGGTTATGAACCTCGCGCGTGACGCCCAGATGGTCTGTGAAGGTGTCTGCGCTGTCGAGGGTGTTGAGGTATCGAATTTGAGTATTGTTGTTGAACCGCAGCAGGAAAGGCACCCTGGCGTCCTCGGGATTCTGCCAGATGACAATTCCATCCTGATAACGATCCTGTTTCTCCTGTCGATCAACGGATGCTGGCTGTGCTGGAAGATCTCCTGCATTCGCCGTCGACATCGGGAGACCAGCTCCAGCTGCCACGGGACCCCCGACGTCCGCGAGCTCCCCGGCGTCCGCAACGTGCGACTGCCCGTCGGGCTGCGCGCCAGCAGCCGTGTCGCCATCGAGCTGTCGCTGCAACCGGTCGACCTGCTCCAGCAGTGCCTTCTGCTGCTCCTCCAGCCTTCGAAGGAGTTCTCGAACGACGGCGTTCTCTGCCCTCAAGGTCTGGATTTCGCTCCGCAGGTCGTCCGGTCGGCGCTCTTGCGCGAAAGCAGAACCCGCAAACCATGTCGCTGATATCAACATCGCCGCGACGATCCTGTTTCGTCCAGGGGATTCGAGCATGAGGAGGCTCCTCCAATCGAGTTGAAGCGGGGGGCGGAATCGAATCGCAGTCCCGATATTCTGTCGATCCGTCTCCCCAGCCGGCCTGCCCATCGGCATTGGCGCTGGTCCTG